>CAJXBG010000078.1 GCA_913050215.1 uncultured Gammaproteobacteria bacterium | reverse complement strand
CGAGCTCAAGGCTTGCACGGCTAGTCTGGTCGTTCATGAAGCTGCCAGTAACCTTGTTTACCATAGTGATCACACTGCTCTTTTATCCCGTTGCTTGGGGAATCGAGTTTAACCAGTTTGGCGAATGGTTCTCCGCTATGACGTTTGTCCCCTTCGAATTGACCCGAGCGGGGCTGGTGTTTGGCTCGGTATCGGATATGCAAGCGCGAGCGGAGTATTGGCGTCTGCTTAGCCCCATGTTTATTCACTTCAGCCTGCTTCATATCGTTTTTAACTTGCTGTGGTTCTGGGAACTTGGTCGACGTATTGAATCGGACCTGGGTAGTGCTGAGTTGGTGCTTATCATGCTTGCGACGTCACTCTGTGCCAATGTCATGCAATACGTGATGACTGGACCGTCATTGTTCGGTGGTATGTCTGGGGTTGTATTTGGTTTGCTCGGATTTACGTTGGTTTGGAGCCGGATGCTTCCAGCACGAAGCATTGCTATGCCGGATGCTATTTATATTTTCATGTTTGTTTTTCTTGCCCTGGGTTTCTTCGGGGTTATCGACTTGTTGCAATTGGGCAGCATGGCAAATGGGGCTCATCTAGGCGGATTGCTGGCGGGTCTTTTGCTAGGTGCGGCTTTCGCATTATTGGAGCGGCGCAATGCGAAGCGAAGCATGCGATAAATGCGTGCGCGTGTAGCTCGCAGGTTATTCGATTCTTACGCGCTGATCTCAACTTCGTAAGATGTGTACTTCCTGAGATTGATCACCCCAATATCCAGTATTAAATACTGCCCTTTGATGCCAATGAGTGTGCCATTAACCTCGGGCGTCTTCTCTAGGTTCAGTGACTTAATCTTGGTGGGGTACTGTGAAACAGGAAACTGTATTTCCACGGGTGCAGGCTCAGTTATGACCTGAAGCGCTTGAATACCAAACTGATTCTGTAACGCCTCGATATCTTCTTTGACCAATTCAAACAGCGCATCTTTTGCCTCGAGCAGGTCTCTAGGTGTTGAGTCAGCTTTTAACATCTGCTGCCATTGGGTTTTGTCGCTAACATGTTTTTTGAATGCAGCCTCAACAAGCCCTGATTGCTGACGGGTTGCCACCCGCATGATGGGTATCGCCTGCATGGCGCCCTGGTCAATCCAGCGAGTAGGAATCTGTGAAGGTCGGGTAATACCTACTTTCAGACCTGAGGAGTTAGCAAGGTAAACGATATGCTCTTGCATGCAAAATGATTCGCCCCAGGCTGGGTCACGACAGGTTCCCTGATCATAGTGGCATCTGTCCGGACTCATGATGCAGAGGTCGCACTGAGGCAACTTCTTGAAGCAGGGGAAACAATATCCTTGACTGAAAGATTTTTTTGTCACGCGACCGCAATGTAAGCAGGTAATGCCCTGTGCGTAGCTAATGCGTATATTGGAACCAATGATGGGATTTAAGTGAAGCTCTTGAAGCGCTTGCTCCGTTGCGTCTTGCGATGAGGGCGTGCTTGAGAAGCAGGCAAAGTAGTCGACCGGCGTATTATGCTCGGTACGCATTTTTCTGAGATATCCTTTCATGCGGAGATTCTAGCCCGCTTCATCTGCCAAGGCGACACATCTTTTTACCTGTTTTCATTGAGTTGATAAACCACCGCTTAAGATAGCCTGAAACACGACGCTGGAGTATCATGCGCGATTGAAGCTTCCAGTAAGTCGCACGGAAAAACATGTGTTATCCGGGATGGCAAGACGATGGAATATCCCCGAAAAAAGACCGGTAATTGAAGGAAAATCATGAAAGAAGGCCAGCCAACAAATATACAGCGTAACGAATACACAGTGCCCTCGCATCTGATAGAGACAACAGACCTAAGTGTCGATATCAATGAAGACGTGACCCAAGTGAAATCAGTATTAAAGATGATCAAAAATCCGGCGGCGGATGCGAGTGATGGCAGTCGCGACCTGATCCTTGACGGCGGAAAAGACCTTGAAACACTGTCAATCAGGGTTGATGGCCGTGAGCTATCCTCGAATGAATACACGATCACAGATGAAAAGCTGTCTTTATTTGATCTGCCTGAGTCGTTTGAGCTAGAAACTCAGGTCGCGATCAAACCTCAAGACAATACGGCGCTTGAGGGTTTGTACAAATCTGGTGGTATGTTTTGTACCCAGTGTGAAGCTGAGGGCTTTCGACATATTACCTGGTATCTCGACCGTCCCGACGTGCTCTCCAAATTTCGTACGACGGTTAAAGCGAACAAGAAGGACTATCCAATTCTGCTCTCTAATGGTAACGACATTAAGCGTGGCGAAGAGGGTGAGAAGCACTGGGTGACATGGGAAGACCCATTTAATAAACCTGCCTATTTGTTTGCGCTTGTCGCTGGTGATCTGGAATGCGTTGAAGACCATTACACGACCATGTCGGGTCGAAACGTAAAGCTACAAATATTTTCTGAAGCCCACAATATAGACAAGGTTGGGCACGGCATGGTGTCTCTCAAAAACTCCATGAAATGGGATGAGGAAGCTTATGGCCGGGAATACGATCTTGATATTTTCATGATTGTTGCCGTTGAGAGTTTCAATATGGGTGCGATGGAAAATAAGGGGCTGAATATATTTAACACCTCCTGCGTACTCGCGCGACCGGACACAACAACGGATGCAGGCTATCAACGCGTCGAAGCGGTTGTTGGACATGAGTATTTCCATAACTGGTCAGGGAACAGGGTCACCTGTCGTGACTGGTTTCAGTTAAGTCTGAAGGAAGGCTTTACAGTGCTGAGAGATCAGCAGTTTTCTGCAGCAATGGGCTCTGAGACCGTATGCAGAATCAATGACGTCGCAACCTTACGAGCGGCTCAATTTCCGGAAGATGCCGGTCCAATGGCGCACCCCATTCGTCCCGATTCTTATATTGAGATTAACAACTTCTACACCGCGACTGTGTATGAGAAAGGCGCTGAAGTTGTGCGGATGATCAGAACAATATTGGGTGAAGAGAAATTCAGGCGTGGCACCGATCTCTATTTTGACCGACACGATGGCCAGGCAGTGACCACAGAAGATTTTGTCTGCGCCATGGAAGACGCAAACAATTTGAAACTTGAACAGTTCCGCCATTGGTACTCTCAGGCGGGAACACCGGTCGTTAAGGCCGCTGGCGAGTACGACGCGGATGCCAATACCTATACTTTAACCCTGTCGCAATCTTGTCCCGTCACGCCGGGTCAAGCAACCAAATTGCCTTTTCATATGCCGATCACCGTGGGTCTATTGTCGCCTGATGGCGAAGATCTGCCTTTATCAATTAGCGATGCACTTGTAGCCAACAAAATAAGCTTAGCCAGTGGGGCAGAGTCGGTTGTATTGAACGTCACGCGTGAAAGTGAGTCTTTTGTGTTTACCGATGTGCCGAGTTCACCTGTACCTTCAATTTTGAGAGGTTTTTCTGCACCTGTGAAACTGGAATATCCGTATTCCCGTGATGAGCTTATGTTTTTAATGAGTCACGATAGCGACGGCTTTAATCGTTGGGAGGCAGGCCAGCGACTTGCAATCGATGTGATCCAAGAGATGATTGCCGGTATTCATAAAAACGCGACCGAGCAAGCGGGTGCTAGTGCGGAAATTATGGTTGATCAACGGCTCATTACCGCGTGTTCGAGCGTACTTGAGCAGGCGATAGCGGCGGGAAAGGATCCGCTGTTTGATCGGGCCATGATTGCCGCGATGTTGATCTTGCCGTCAGAGTCGTATCTGGCTGAATTACAAGACGTGGTTGATGTTGATGCAATTCACGAAGCGAGAGAGCGAGTGCGACGAGAGATCGCGATCCGGTTGAGACCGCAACTGAAAGCGATCTATGAGCTTTGCGAGGGAGGCCAGACCTATGAGGCGACGGGTTCAGAAATAGGGCGTCGGGACCTGCGGAATGTCGCGCTTGCCTATCTGATGCAGGCGGGAGATGAAGAATCCCTTGCATTATGTCGTCAGCAATTTGAAACAGCCATTTGCATGAGTGACACCGCTGCTGCGATAAGGGCTGTCATTAATTCGTCATCAGACGCTGCCGTTGCAGTGAAAGCAGAAATGCTCGATACCTTTTATCATCGTTGGGAGAACGAAGCGCTGGTGGTCGATTTATGGTTTTCCATGCAGGCAGCGTGCCCATTGCCTGGAACGCTTGGGCAAGTGAAAAAATTGATGTTCCATCCGGCGTTTACGCTCTCAAACCCAAATAGGCTGCGGTCGCTGATTGGTGTTTTTGCAGGACAAAACAATGTTAATTTTCACAGTATTGATGGCAGCGGCTATGAGTTTCTCGCCAACCAGATTATAGAGGTTGATGCAACTAATCCGCAGATCGCCGCAAGAATACTGGGTCCGTTAACGCGTTGGGGTAACTACGATAGCAAACGGCAGGAGCTGATGAAGGCGCAATTGGGGCGGATTCTCGGCACTGAAAATCTGTCGAACAACGTCTTTGAAATAGCTTCCAAGAGTTTGTAGTCGGGTGACAGCAGGCAGCGTAAGTCCGAGGTCTCACTCGTGGCTTACACTGAATGCTGAGATTAAGGGTTACGCAGGTGTCTGCTTTTTCGCATGTAATACAACAGGCACGTCGGCAATGCCACGGATAAAGTTGTTCGGCAGGCGAACGACATCGCCCACAAGCTCAACCCTGTCGAAACGCGCGATGATTTCTTCCCACAGCACGCGCAGCTGCATCTCCGCCAGACGATTTCCCATGCAGCGATGAATGCCAAACCCGAATGCGACGTGTGCTCGGGCATTGGGTCTGTCTACCTTCAGTTTATCGGCTTCCGGGAAGACGTCTTCGTCCCGATTTCCTGACAGATACCACATCACGAGTTTGTCGCCTTTTTTAATCTGTTTGCCACCCAGTTCCGTATCCTGTGTCGCGGTTCTGCGCATATGGATCACTGGGGTTTGCCAGCGAACCATCTCCGAAACCATATTAGGGATTAACTCGGGTTTGGCCTTCACCTTCTCAAACTCTTCCGGGAATTCATTTAACGCGATCACGCCGCCGCTCATCGAGTTACGCGTCGTGTCATTTCCACCCACAATAAGCAGAAGGATCGTACCTAGAAACAATTGGGGATTCTGGTTCAGGTCTTTGGTCGATTCTCCGTGAACTAACATTGAAATCAGATCAGTCTTTGGGGGCTCTGCTGCACGCTGTGCCCAGAGGGCATAGAAAGCTTGCGCGCATTCCATGAGGCTGGCATGTCTTGCCTCCATGTCGATTTCGTTGCCAGTGACCTGTGGCACATCGGTTGTGATATCAGACCAGTGAACCAGGTTTCTGCGGTCTTCATAGGGAAAATCAAATAAGGTTGCGAGCATGCGTGCCGTCAGTTCGATGGAAACTTTATCGACCCAGTTGAAGGGCTCTCCCACGGGGAGGTTGTCAAGAATGTCGATAACACGCTCTCGGATCAGCGGTTCAAAATTAGCGAGGTTTGTTGGCGCAACAGAGGGGGCCACGGTCATCCGGTGTTCGTCATGCTCCGGTGGATCCATTGCGATGAAGTTTTTGATTGAGGCTGCTTGTTTTTCTTCTTCAGTACTTTCCTGACTGGTGCCGTCGCCCATCTCATCGATGATTGAAATGCCGCCCGCAGAAGAAAAAACTGCATGATTGGTATCCACCGCCTTAATAAATTCGTGAGAAGTGACTGACCAGAAAGCGCCGTTTGGGCTATCTGCATGATAGTGAACGGGGTCCTGTTCCCTTAATTTTGCAAAAAAGGGCCGCCAAGTATCGTCTCGAAATAATTCCGGTTTACTGACATCAAAATCTTCGATTTGATTTGCATCTGACATAGTGTCATCTCGCTTCGTTTAAGTTGTAAGGTTTTGTCCGCACGGCCTTTGCTACACTGGATTCAACTCAGCGATTAATGCGGTTGTTGCGCGTGATTCAACTGTTTGATTTCTCAATGCTGTGACAAGCTTCAGCAGTCCATCACCGCGCCAATGTGAATTTGGTGATGCCGAGTAAATGGCTGTTTCCAGGTTTAATATTTCTTCGGTGAGGTAACCGACCTGGGTGCTATCTTCGCACAACCCTGATAGTGCCCGATTGGAATTTATGGTCGGATATCGGGCTTTCGCCCAAAAGAAGAGGGCGTTTCGAGCATCCACGGCATTGTTGCGCACGCATTCATCCTTAAAGGTTTTAAACAGAGCCGGTTCGTTTAGCGAGGCTGTGGCACTCGTTTTAGGTAGCGGGTTTGACGCGAGCGCATTGAGCCGATTTCTGGTTATCCACCACATCCATGTCATACATAGCGCCAATAAAGTTGAGACTGCAGAGATGATTATCCATATCGGATCAGACCGAGTGAGGATCGTCACCTGTTCGGGTTGTGTTCCAGCGTCGGCAAGTGGAAGGCTGTTGGTTTGTTTTGGTGGTTGAAAGACCGTTGCTGACTCCGTCGTTTGTATGCCTGGTGCTACCTGAAACGTTATTGCAGGTAGCGTTGCAATTTCCTGTTTGTCGGTTTCGGTGTTCCACCAAGGGATACTGATCTCGGGCAGCGTGATCGTACCTGTGCGGGTCGGCACAATCCCAACCGTCGTCGTGAGAACCGATTGAATGCCGCGGGCACCAGTGACTTGCTCTCTGTTGGCTGGGTCCTCGTAGGTCTTGGCATTCTCAATCGCCAGGTTTTCGAATGGCGGTAGCAATGAGCTGGCAATTCCGTCTGCTTTCAGGATCAGTGTTCGATTAATCGGTTCGCCAAGCACAAATGCTGGCGGATTCGTTGCCCATGTCTCGGAGAGCACCAGCGACTTCGCAGGCAGCCATTGACGACCGTTGAAAGATGCGGGTCTGGGTTTTACTTCGACGGTGTGTTGGTCAGAGACCGCAACAACCTGCTGGCCCCTTGAAAAGTACCCTCGGCTTCCTCTTGTGCCAGCGAAAGTTTCAGGAGGAATGACAAGACGTCCACTACTTTGTGGATAGATGGCATATCGCTTCTCGAGTACATAATATCGACGGTTATTGAGCATTGCGTCGTATCTTTTTTCATTTTCGATGATCTCTACGATGGCGTCACCGAGCGGTGGTGGAGGAGGGAACTCGCCTGAAATTGAATCAAGGTAAAATAACTTAACGGTGTAGATAATCTGACCTTGTACATAAGTCTCGGCGGTGTCGACCGTCGTATCAAAAAATACAAACTCGTTTAGTCGCTGTCTAACAGCAGCTGAAGCCTGGGCAACCTGAATCTGAATTGCTTGCGAGGCGAACCCGCCTAGGCTCAAGGGCGGTAGGGTCAGCATGCCCAGTCTTTTGGGGCGCAAAGACACGGCCCATTGAACATAATTTTCGCTGGTTTGTTGGCCATTGACGATTCGTACACTTCTGTTCTGATTCGGACCTGATGATGAAATGACATCAAAATCGCGACTCAAGTCTCGCCATTCTAAACTTGGGATGGCAGTCGGATTGTCAATCCTAACAGTCACCTGTAGCAATTCTGCATCAGTGATATTTTTTCTGTCGACTTGTACGGTCAAATTGGCATACCCGGTGCTCGCACAAATGAGCATTGAGCAGGCGATCGCCAACTTAACGAAGTTGCGAAACAGGCACTCGAATTGATGTGAGTGTCCCGGTTCGTTCGATGTGACACCTGTCCTGTCATTGCCGGAATGTTTTTTGTGAGCGCGCAATTTTACCTACCAGTTTGATTGATTGCCGGGGTTGGTTTTCCCCTGGCGTTTGAGCCTGTCCGAATACTGCATTTCGAATTTTCTGCGTAATAATCCTCCCGGATCGTCGGGCACCCGTCTTAGCCATTGCTCCAGCGCCTGGCGTTCCTCGTCTTCAAGAGGAGAGGCATCTTCCTCTGCCATTTGTTGTTGTGAGGACTGATCCTGCTTGCGCTCTTCTTCGCTTTGCTCAGCATCGTCGCTATCCTGTTCCTGCTGCTCGTCGGCGTCTTGATCAGAAGCCTGATCAGATTGCTGTTGTTCCTGATTCTGATTTTGTTCCTGATTTTGCTCCCCCTCATCACTATCGTCTGAGGATTCACTTGGATCGCCTTGCTCTCCTTGATTATTCTGACTTTGTTCACTTTCAAGTAGTTTTTCGACCATTTCCTTGTTGAAAGCGGCATCTTCATTGTCTGGGTTGAGCGCGAGTGCTTCGTCATAGGCTTGGATCGCGGTGTCATAATCGCCGAGTTTCGCCAGCGCGTTACCCAGATTGTATTTCGAGTCGCTGGAGGCGGTTTGTTCGACACCAATATTAAAACTGTTTGCCGCGCCGGCGTAGTCTTCACTCTTGTATTGAGCCGCCCCTTTCCAATCTTCATTTTCAAACAGAGAAGCGGCGGTTGAAGGGTCACCGGCCCTCATCGCTTCAAGCGCCTGTTGATCCCGTGTCTGCCAAAGATCATCCCAAAGTGAGGCGGTCGCCGTGTCTGGTTGAATCAGCGCGAGCGCCAGCACCCACAGCCAACCGCGACGGAAGGCCAATGCTGCTAGAGGAAGCAAGATCAATAGTAGCCAGGGCCCTTCTTCAAACCAGACATCAAAATCTCGTTCCAGAGTCCTGTATTCCTCGAGGTTCTGAATGATCTCCTCGGCGAGTAAATAGTCCAAATCCTCATCGGTCAGGGTCATGGGTGAATATCTTCCGCCAGCAAGTGTTGCAAAATCCTGAATCGCGGATTGATTTACCCGGGGGATGATGAGTGTGCCGAACTGATCCTTGAGGAACCCCCCCTCACGATAGAATGCATCGGCGATAATTGGCGCGCCTTCTTTAGTGCCAACCGACATGACGGAGATGGGAAATGCAATTCTGTTTTTTCGAGCTATTGTCTGGGCATCTGCAATGTCCCTGATTTCATCGGTGATCACTAATATTCGACCTGAGGCGACGTTTGCATCATTGAATAATTTTAAGGCCAGTTCGATCGCCGGTGCCAAACGGCTCCCCGGTGCTGGCATGATTTCCGGTGCAACGGCCGGGATCATTTCAGCAATGGTTTTTGCATCGTCGGTGAGTGGTGAAACCGTGTGTGCATCGCCGGAATACACAATCAATCCGGTCACGCCCTCGTTTCTTAGTTTGAGCAGATCGAGTACTTTGCGTCGTGCTCTGACCAGCCGATTTGGTTTTACGTCGGTCGCATACATCGAACGGGTAAGGTCCATCAGTATGATGAGGGCATCCTCGCGCTCGTGCACAGGCTGTGGCGTTTTTTGCCAAACGGGGCCGGCCATCGCAGTGATCGCCAGCAACCAGGCAAGCAATGCCAACACTAGCGGGTTTCTAGAGCTGGACTGCTCAGAGTTATCAATCAGGTAGGGTAATAGTAGCGGGTCGATGGCCCGCATCCAGTTCGATCCCATTCGCTGGCGTAGCCGAAACATAAGAAATAACAAAACGGCGGGTATCAACAGGTAAAACCATGCCGGTCTCAGGAAGTGAAATTGTTGAAAGATCTCATGAGTCATGATCTTGCTGTTTCACCTCCTGTCTCTCTGAATTGACGCCATCCCATCTGAAAGAAACTGCGCATCAGTGGGTGACCTAGCGCCATCAGCATGGAACCGCACAGTGCCAGACCGAGAGGCCAGAAAAATAGAGACTTTTCGGGTCGATAGGTTTGTTGGTCCTGTTCGATAGGTTCAAGGCTATCGAGCACATCATAAATAGCGGCCAATTCCTGAGTGTTTCTCGCCCGCTGGTATATGCCACCGGTCAATCCTGCGATTTCTGTCAGGGTTTTTGTATCCAGTTCTGCTGAAGGGTTAATCGTTCGGTTAAAGAGTAATCCGGGTACAACCAATTCGTCGGCACCAAAACCAATCGTGTAGATTTTTACACCTTGAGTTGCGGCAATCTTCGCTGCTTGAAGCGGCGAGACCTCGCCCACGTTATTTTTACCATCGGTCAGCAGTATTAAAATACGGCTGTTTTCCGGTCGAGATTGTAATCGTTTTACCGCAAGGCCGATGGCGTCTCCAATGGCTGTTTTACCACCAGCTATACCGAGGGGCGTTTCAGCGAGTAGTGTTCTCACCGTTGTTCGATCGAAGGTTAGCGGGGTTTGAAGGTACGCCTGGCTGCCAAATAGGATAAGCCCAAGTCGGTCTCCGACGCGGCGTTCTACAAAGTCCCCAACAACCGCTTTGACGACCCTGAGTCTTGTTGTCAGGCCGGAGTTAACTTCCATGTCCTCTGTTCCCATAGAACCGGAAATATCAACCGCCAACATCAAGTCACGCCCACTGGTGGGTAGCTCGATAGGATCTCCTATCCATTCCGGTCTTACGCCTGCGAGGACTAATAGACACCAGATGATGATCAGTAAAACACGTCGGGCGATAGATCTGCCGCCACTCGCCTGATCTGCTGATTCAAATCCAGCGGCAACTTTAAAGAAGGGCACATGCAGTGCCGACTCTTGGTGGCGAGCTGGTTTAAACAAAAAATATACCAACAGTGGTAGCGGTAAAAAAGCAAATACCCATGGCCATTGAAATTCGATCATGATGCAAAACCACCTGACAAGGCGTGAGCAGAAGGCGCGGTCTGATGATTCATTGTCGCTAACTTGCGGTGTTTTTTGATCCAGTAAAGACCGAGCAGATGCAGTTTGTCTACATCGACCGAAGGGTTTAACTCGTAGTTGCCCTGAATGAGAATTTGTCCTTCTCCCATGGAAAATTCTTGTGTTCCAGTGGATCTGTCAAGAAAACTTACCCATGCTTCTCCGGTTAGATTTGCAACTGATTCTCTGGCGTATGCACTCAGAGCTATGCGTTTTAACAGGTCCGAATAGTCTCCCAGGTATTGCTTTTCAGATACGTGATTATCCAGCAGGTATTTGAGCGCGCGTATGCCCTCCCGGCGATACTGATTTGATTTCCACCACTTGAATACCAGATAAATACCGTAGCTGATCGCGATCAGGGCGGCCGCCGCGATTAACCACCAGCCGATCGCCGGTGGCCATGGGTCGATAGCGCCGGGAATGTGAATGTCTCGCAAGTTGGCCAAAGGATCGGTTTGTCCGGGCGGTGCTAGTTGCCCAGGCAGTATCCCTTGTGGTGGCTGTGCCTGCGCCATGTTATTTCCTCGTCGCCTTCGTCGAAAGGTCTTTGGCTGATCTACCGATCGCGTCGATCAGCGCGTCGCCGCTCATTTGTTCAGTTTTTAACTCCAGTAAAATTGCCTTTTGTTTGGAAAATGTTGCTTTCACTATATCGAGATTGTTGTCATAGGCTTGGTGATAGGCCGTTCGATGTTTTTTGCTTGCTGTGTTGATGCGGGCACGAGACTGGCCATCGGTAATCGTATAATAGTCGGGACGGGGCAACTCACGTTCAAGATGATCAGAGATGTGGATGCCAACAATGTCATTATGTCTAGCTAGTTGTCCAAAATGCAGTCGCGCATCCTCGTCAAAATTCGCAAAATCACTGATCAGGAATATAGCACTGCCGTGTTTTGCTACCCGTCGGACATTGGTGAGTGCTTCTGTCAGGTACTTTGTGTCATTTGATGTGTGGTCTTTCCCGAGCTGTTGGTTAAAATCATTTATTTCGTTCAGTAAACGCAGCACTGAGTTCTTGTTCCGTCTTGGTCGAACTTCCCTGTGCCGGCTCTCCGCGAAGACGATTCCTCCGACTCTGTCGCCTCTGTCCAAGGCTGTCCATGCGATCGCTGCCGCAGCTTCAGCGGCGACAACGGATTTAAATACAATTCTTGAACCAAAAAACATGGAATGAGATTGGTCGACCAGTATCAAAACGGGTCGCTCCTTTTCTTCTTGAAAGAGCTTGGTATGGGGGGTTTGCGTTCTTGCCGTGACCCGCCAATCAATCGTTCGAATATCATCGCCCGGCTGGTAAGTTCTGACTTCGGCGAAATCAATACCCCTGCCACGAAAGCGAGAGGTCAACAAACCAGACATAGGGTTGAGTGCGCGATTAGATGTCGGTAGTTCGAGCTCTCGCGAGGCGTGCCTCAGACGAATCAGTTCTTTAATGTTGGTGTAAGCGCCACCTGTGATGTTGAGTTGCCCAGATCGAGAGGAAGAATGGCGTTGCGGTGAAATGTTTTTTTTCAGCATGGGTAAAGCACTTATGTTAGGCGGCGGCGACCCTTTGAACGAGTGTGTCAATGACGTGGTCGGCATCAATACCCGTTGCTTCAGCTTCAAAGCTAACGATTAATCTGTGTCGGAATACGTCATGCACAACTGCTTGTACGTCATCCGGACTCACAAAATCTTTTCCTAATAAGTAAGCGTTTGCCCGGGCACAGATATCCAGTGCTATCGTTCCCCTCGGTGAAGCGCCATATTCCAGCCAGTTGGCAAGATCGTCACCAAAGAGTGCAGGGTTCCGGGTCGCCATGGTCAGCTGGACAATGTATTCCTCGACCACTGGCGCCATGTGCATGTTCAGTAGTTCCTGACGTGCTGCGAAAATAGTTCCCTGCTTCAGCACCAATGGTGGCGTCGCGGGTTCTCGTTGTGTCGAGATCATTTCCTGACGCACCAGCTGCAGAATACTTCGCTCCGATGACGCATCTGGATAGTCGACGTTCACGTGCATCAGGAACCTGTCTAGTTGTGCTTCAGGTAAAGGATATGTGCCTTCCTGTTCGATCGGATTTTGCGTCGCCATCACGAGAAAAAGTTCAGGCAATTGAAAAGTCTGCCGACCAAAACTCACCTGCCGCTCGGCCATGGCTTCCAAGAGTGCCGACTGTACTTTCGCCGGCGCACGATTGATTTCATCTGCAAGAATCAGGTTGTGAAAAATTGGACCCTGTTGAAATTCAAATGTACCCTCTTGGGCACGATAGATCTCGGTTCCAGTGATATCTGATGGTAAAAGGTCGGGCGTGAATTGAATTCGGTGAAAATCACCTTCGAGGCCCTGACCGAGGGTTTTGATCGCTTTTGTTTTAGCAAGGCCCGGGGCGCCTTCAACGAGAAGATGGCCATCGGCCAATATTGCTGTTAACAAGCGGTTGACCAAGCGTTCCTGGCCAATAATTTGGCCTCTTAGCCATTTTTCGAGTTCAATAATTTGTTCGCGATGTTGCATGGTTCGCTAATCATAATCCTGTTGATTTTTTGTTAATACGCGCATCGGATGTGCGCATACCTATAGACCCTGAAATGGAGATTCTGTTCCGTTAATTTAGACAAAACAGGTTCGCCGGCTAGGCTAAACTTTTCTAGCAGGATTTGCCAGTTTTGTCGGTCTGAAAGCACGCTGCCACAGGTATTACGGAAAATTTGTAGCCTGAAAAAAGATGGTTTGCGGACCGTTAATCCGTAGAATACCCATGGCCTGCCTATCGACACCGAATTTGGGGCGGATCGGTGGCCAGAATTCAGAATTTTATGATGTTTGATGTTATTTCAGCACTGAATGAAAAGAAAGCCGGCAGTTAGCCCCAATCAAGGTAGATAGTTTTGAAGGTTTTTTCAGCGCTCGGGACTCCCGATTGGGGGAAAAGCGGTGCCCTTGGGCGAACTCATTGAATTTCAAGTTCTCGCGTCTGTATACCCGCAGACCACGGGTGCAAGCCATAAGTGGGAAAATACATTTAGCCTTCATACAAACTCGATTTGAAAGATTAGGAACACGTTTATGAATTATGAAGCGCTCAGGAATATGTTGTTTTTGTTACCTGCAGAGGTATCTCATCATGTGTCAATGCAATCTATTGGGTTGATGGAGCAACTGAGGTTGACCTCTCTGATCGCGAGGGACGTGCCGGATGATCCGGTAGAGGTGATGGGTATTCGTTTTCCTAATCGGGTGGGTCTGGCGGCGGGTCTTGATAAGGATGCCGCGTGTATCGACGGTTTGGCAGCTATGGGTTTTGGTTTCCTAGAGGTTGGCACGGTGACGCCTCTGCCTCAGGATGGTAATGCGAAGCCAAGGATGTTTCGTTTGAAAGACAAACAGGCGCTGATAAACAGGATGGGTTTTAACAATCAGGGTGTTGATCCGATGTGCAAGCGGGTGCGACGATCGAAATTCAACGGGGTATTGGGCATCAATATTGGCAAAAACACCACGACGTCGGTTGGCGATGCGCTCGCCGATTATATTTTCTGCATGAGAAAAGTATACAAACAAGCCAGTTATGTCGCGGTGAACATTTCTTCGCCAAACTCTCCCGGGTTGCGCGACTTGCAGAAAGAGTCAGAATTGGCAACGCTCATTGAGGGATTGAAGGAAGAACATGAAGCGCTAAAGGAAAAGTTTGGCAAACACGTGCCGCTTGTCGTGAAGATAGCACCCGATATGGATGATGAAGATATGACGAATCTGGCTCGGCGGTTGCTTAGCTTTGAACTCGATGGTGTGATAGTCAGCAACACGACAGTTTCGAGGGGCGCTGTCGCTGGCGAGCGGCATGCTAGTCAATCCGGTGGGTTAAGTGGTGAGCCTTTGCGAAGTCAGGCTAATCACGCATTGTCCTTGGTATCAAACGAGGTTAAAGGGAAGATGGCCGTAATCGGCGTTGGAGGAATTGTTAAGGGCGAAGATGCCGCAGAAAAAATCAGGCTTGGTGCTGATTTGGTGCAAATTTACACTGGCTTTATCTATCACGGCCCTGACTTGATCTCGAATTGTGTCAAATCGATGAAAAGCTGAGCGAGATGATGTGTCGACAGCCTCGATATGGCGGTCGTGGATAATTTGCATGCTTACTGTGTTTCTGATGGTGGGTAAACTAGAGTCTGATTTGTGTCGGTTGTCTGGCGATACCTGCTGCGCCTGTGAATCCATCCCAGTTATCTTCCCGCCCGTTTCTCCATCCACTTATCCATGTTTGTCTGGTTTCACCAGCCTGAAATGGACATAACTCCTTCGACTTGCCGTGGCATCCAACCTGATAGCCTCGAATGAATGCGCGTTGGTTCTTGTCTCTTTTCTGTCTTCTCATTAACACCTCCGTGATGGTAATGCTGGCTGAAAATCTTCCAGCCTCACTCGCTCGCAAAAAAATATTTGCGATACGAAGTTATAACTTCCTAGTCAGGATAAGTCGAACAACAAATTGGCATAAAGCAGCGGCTTAATATTATTTGATGTTCTAAAGCGATGAAGGTACTGGGACGAAATCAGACAAGCGAAAGTGACTCAATCAGGTGCGTTTTCCGCACCAAAGTGGCGCGTCGACGCTTAATTACACGCCTGCGCAAAGCAATGTTTCACTATTCTTGAGCGGACCGGATCGAATCGGTACACTTCCTCAGTATCGAGTGTATGCCAAAGTAAAGAGGTGCCACTCTAAAAGATATTTCAAATATAAAATGAGGTAGATATGAAATTCCTGGCTAAAAAAACGCTGGCAGTTTGTTGCTTGCTGGTTGCATCTCAATCGGCTTTCGCGTCCGAAACCCTGAGCTCAGCCAACACGGCATGGATTCTCACCTCAACAGCGCTTGTGTTGTTCATGACGATCCCGGGCTTGTCGCTATTTTATGGCGGGCTGGTAAGGGTTAAGAATGTGCTGAGTGTCTTGATGCAGTGTTTTGCGATTACCTGCATGGTTTCTGTGTTGTGGCTAATAGGTGCTTACTCTTTGGCATTTTCTGAAGGCAACGCCTTGATCGGTGGTCTGGACAATATGTTCTTTGCCAATGTTACCGAAGGTTCAATGTCCGGTGATATCCCCGAAAGTGTTTTCGCCATGTTTCAATTGACGTTCGCGATTATCACACCGGCGCTAATCGTCGGTGCGTTTGCCGAGCGGATGAAATTCGCCTCGATGATGTTGTTTTCTGCGATTTGGGTGATTGTTGTTTACGCACCAGTTACCCATTGGGTCTGGGGTGGAGGCTGGCTTGGTGAAATGGGACTGCTGGACTTTGCCGGCGGCACTGTAGTCCATGTCACAGCAGGCGCCGCAGCGCTGGTGTGTGCCCTGGTGATGGGACCAAGAAAAGGATTTCCAACCACGGCGATGCCGCCTCACAATTTAACCATGGCGATGACCGGCGCCGGTATGCTTTGGGTAGGATGGTTCGGATTTAACGCGGGTAGTGCGCTCGCTGCCAATGGTGATGCGGGCATGGCAATGCTGGTGACCCATATGTCTGCTTCAGCGGGTGCCTTGACTTGGATGGCGTGTGAATGGTTCAAGTTTGGTAAACCGAGCGCTTTGGGTGCGGTGACAGGTATGGTGGCGGGTCTTGGCACCATTACGCCGGCTTCCGGTTTTGTGGGGCCTATGGGTGGCCTCGTGATCGGTATATTGGGGGGCTTTCTCTGTTTTAACATGACAAACCTGTTGAAAATAAAATTACGAATTGATGATTCCCTCGATGTGTTCCCGGTGCACGGTGTCGGTGGTGCTCTTGGTACAATCCTCGCAGGTGTTTTCGCCAGTGCCAGTTTGGGCATCTTCAGTGGTCAAGGTTATGCGGAGGGCATGGACATGGCCTCTCAATTAACTGTGCAGGTTACCGGGGTGATCGCCACCTTTGTTTACACGGTAATTGCGACGTTTGTCATTTTGAAGCTTGTTGATGTGCTCCTCGGTTTGAGAGTTGGCACAGACGAAGAGACGGAAGGGCTAGATATTAATCAGCATAACGAACGTGGCTACGACCTCTAGCAACTGCGTTTTGACATAATTCGGCGTTGAGAAAGCGGAAAAAGTGCGCAGTGATCTAAAGTGAACTGAACTTTTTTCGTTTTTTGTCGCTCGCTCAAGCACAGCCAGCGGCAAAAGCGAGTTTCAATAGATCCGGTGTTTGACTATCTTCTCGCAGCAGCGCGCTCTGCTAAAAAACTGACCAGCTCAGGAAATTTGAGTCCGTAGCCGCGGGCGCCATCAGGATATAAGCTGGTCGGTGTCATGCCTGGCAGAGTATTCACTTCGAGTAGCAACTCTGTTTCATCATCAGGAACAATGAAGTCAGCCCTTGAAAGGTCTCTGCAACCAAGAGATTGATGCGCAGCGATAGCAAGCTCCATGAGTCTCGACGCCTGATTCGCGGGCAGATCCGCAGGCATTACGTGCTCGCTTAAACCCTCGGTGTATCTGTGCTCAAAGTCGTACCAGCTGTCTTTGGAAGCGGTTGTGATTTCGATGACGGGGAATGCCTTGGGTCCGTTTTCAGTGTCAAGAACACCTACGGTAATTTCCTTGCCATCGATGCGTTTCTCGACCAGCAAGCGCGGGTCAAATTTGAAAGCATTTTCCAGTCCTTCCTGCATCTCGTTCAGATTCGAAACACGCATCACGCCAAGGGCGCTGCCCTGACGAGCAGGCTTGATGACCACGTAGGTGCCGAGTTGTGCGTTTATGGCTTCAACTGACGTCGTGATGGCGTTGTCAATGGTGACTGTGATCTGATCGATGACTGGCAAGTTAGCCGCACGAAATACGTGCTTTGCTACAATCTTATCCATAGCAACAGCGCTTGAGTGCACGTCGCTTCCGACGTACGCATAACCAAGCATCTCGAGAAAGCCCTGCAGTGTGCCATCTTCGCCGGGGGGACCGTGTAGAACAGGAAACACAATGTCTGGTCTGAAGGCTTGTAAATTGTTAGTCAGATGACCATCAAGCTCTATGTTCACCACGTGGGGGTAGTTTACCGAAAGCGCCTCGGTGACACCCTTAGCAGAGACTCTCGAAACCGATGCCTCCGCGGAAGTTCCTCCGCTGATAACTGCTATTCGGAGCTTTGAATTCATATTGTTACTCTACCTTTCTCGGCTGGGTTTGCGCTGTTTAATACGATAGCAAGGTGGCGAATATTAAAGCCTATTTGAAGCATTCTGAAGGGAAAAAAACGGAGAACCAAGTGAAATCAAGTTTAGGCGCGATCCATCAGGTAAGAACTTGCAATCGGGAGCATTGACCTTATAGTGAGGATGAAGGTTTGTCATGCCTGTATTCAGGAAGCGGAGGTGTTAATTGGGTTATCTGAGAATTGGTGAGCTGGCCCATAGAACGGGTACGAGCACAGAGACGTTAAGGTTTTACGAGAGTAAAGACCTGATTGTCGCCCCTCGCAGAAGTGATGCCGGTTATCGTCTGTATACTCAAGCGGACGTTGCGAGAGTTGATTTTATTGTGAAATCTAAGCGTCTTGGCTTCTCTCTGAAAGAGATTGAAGAATTGCTGTCTTTGAGGATTGAACGTGAATCAAAAACCTGTGGTGAGGTTAAAAAGTTGGCGCAGGCGAAACTGATGACCATCGAAAATAAGCTTGTGGAATTAACCCAGATGAAAAGCGCGCTTCAGAAGATTACCGATGCCTGCTGCGGCGGGGAAACCTCGGCGCTAGAGTGCACTATCCTCAACTCTCTTGATGGCGTGTCAGGCAGCGAAAACTATGACTCAAAG
>CAJXBG010000077.1 GCA_913050215.1 uncultured Gammaproteobacteria bacterium | reverse complement strand
CGCAAAACTCAAATGACAGCATCACTCAGCAGCGCAGCCACTTCATCGGGCGCCAAACCTAACAGCTCACCGTAAATCTCATGGTTGTGCTGTCCAGGTTCAGGATAAAATTCAAGTTCAGCACGATCATATTCGCTATATCGGATAGGATTATTGGGGAGAATCACCTCGCCCATTTGCGGGTGTTCGAGTTTCTGTAAACTACCCCGCGCGTGCATGTGCGGATCATTACGTACTTCTTCAAGGTTACGAATCGGTGCTACGGGCACACCTGCTTCCCGCATCGTATTAAATGCTTCGTCTCTGGTGACCGTAATCGCCCAAGCATTTAACATTTCGTTCACGGCGGCTTCGTTTTTTAATCGTTTACCAGGTTTCTCGTAGTCCTCGTGACCAATCAGGTCTTCTCTACCAATGACTTTTAGAATTTTGTGCCAGTGCCCCTGGGCGACACAAATTATCGCGACATAACCACCATCGCTACACTCATACCTTGAATAGGGCACGACGCTCGAAGGAGAGCGTGCGCTATTACGCTGGGGGATTTTGCCCGTTGCATGATAGGCCGAAAATTCCGTACTCAATGTAAAATACATGGCCTCAAGCATTGAGACTTCGACTAGCGTTCCTTGCCCTGTCGCGTGTCTGCCTACCAAGGCCGTCATGGCACCACCGTACATATGAATGCCACCCATAATGTCGGACGGCGCGCCGCCCGCGCGCCCAGGTGGTCGATCAGGATCGCCGGTTGAACTCATTACACCACTGGTAGCCTGAATTGTGTGATCCATCGCCAGCATGTCCCTGTCTGGCCCCGACAGACCATATCCTGTACCCGATACGTAAATCAGCGCCGGATTAATTTCATGCAAGACCTCCCAACCGACACCGAGACGATCCATCACACCCGGGGCATAATTCTCTAAGAGGATATCTGCCTGTTGTACGAGTTCCTTGAGCAATGCCTTGCCACGTTCGTGTTTCAGATCAAGGGTTATGCTTTTTTTGTTTGAGTTCAGCGTTGCAAAAGATAACTGCGTTTTTGCCCCACCCGCACCACGCAAGCGCTCACCTCCTCGCGGTTCGATTTTGATTACGTCAGCACCGGCAGTCGCCATCAAGAACCCACAATAGGGCCCCTGATAAATCTGTGTTAAATCCAGAACTGTGATGCCTACGAGGGGTTGGCTCATTACTTGTTTCTCAAATTCAAATATCTCGCTTAATCCTAATACATGCGCTGCTTTACGGCCATAAACTCCGCATAAATACCTTAACTAATCGAAGCCACGAGAAATTAATTCTGTGATAGTCTAACCATGTTTTTTTTGATTCGGATACGCGTTAATGAATGAAGCACCTCCTATGCCCATACAGTTTGCGGCGACGGTTGTCATCGTGCGCGATGCTGACCCTCAGTATGAGATTTTCATGCTGAGACGAACCAGTAGCGCTGTTTTCGCTGGCGGCATGTATGTTTTCCCCGGTGGCATGCTGGACGCCGCCGATGCAGCTGACGATCATACTGAGGTCATCACGCCGCCTTCTTCAGCTCAGGCTGGCCAAACAGCTGCAGCTGGCCCAGATTGGCAACGATTCTGGATAGCAGGTATTCGAGAGACCTTCGAAGAGGGTGGTTTCCTGCTTGCCTACGATAAAAATGGTGAAATGCTCTCTTACAATGCTGAGAACGAACAGCGCTTTATCGACTACCGAGGTGCTTTGCATCGAGGGGAGATTTCGCTCTTTGATATCTGCAGAAAAGAATCCCTTAGCCTGGCACTTGATCGAATTCATTATTACAACCGCCTTATTACACCGCCGGGCCGAACAAGACGCTTCGACACCTTGTTTTTCATCGCCAAAGCGCCCCCGTCCCAGACCGGCTTTCATGATGGCTTCGAAACAGTAGACAATCGATGGATATCACCCGACGCCGCTATCGACGCGCATGAGCAAGAGACCTTCGGCTTAATGCGGGCCACACGGCGACAGCTCGAGGAATTCAAGGCTCACAAGACGACCTCGGAAATGATGATGAACGTCGAGAACAAATCAATATTTACCACGTTGGCGATGGCGCAGGTACCGGATTAAAAGAGAGAAAAGATGGAACTTGCAGTAGAGATCGCCGGTCTTCAACCGGAAACACTGAAGCTGACAACCGAATGGGTTCAACATGCGGAAAAACTCGGTTGCACCATGGCTTTCGCGGCTGAAGCCTGGTGGAGTGACGCGGTTACCCCGCTTGCCTATTTGGCGGACAAAACAGAAAAAATTCAACTTGCGACCGGCATCATGCAAGTTACGGCGCGAACGCCAGCGATGACTGCGATGACCGCACTCACACTGCACGACCTTACCAATGGCCGCTTCGTTCTCGGTCTTGGAGCAAGTGGCCCCCAAGTCGTTGAGGGCTTACACGGCACAAAATACAACCCAGCGCTCACTCGTTTAAAAGAGACGGTTGATATTTGCCGCATGATCTTTCGTGGTGAAAAGGTCGAGTACCAAGGGAAAATCTTTCAGTTACCCATGCCTAACAGCGAGGGAAAGGCAATCCGCATCGCTCACAAGCCAACAGACATCCCCATCTATCTCGCCACGCTGGGGCCCAATTCACTGGAGTACACAGGTGAAGTCGCAAATGGGTGGATGGGGACTTCGTTCTCACCGGATCATCCAGAGGCACATTTTGACTTTTTAAAGCGCGGTGCCGAAAAAGCCAATCGATCGCTTGAGGACCTCAATCTCTGTGTGTCGACCCGAATAGAGATTGGGGATGACGTCGAGGCAATGATAGAAAAGCGTAAACCCGCCGTTGCATTCAACATGGGTGGCATGGGCTCAGGCACCACCAACTTCTATAATGATGCTTTCAAACGAGCGGGTTATGAAGAAGACGCCATAGCAATACAGTCTCTGTGGCTGGCAGGCGAGAGAGAACAGGCAGCTGAGCGCGTACCTGATGCCATGGTGACAGAGTTTCAAGCACTCGGCACTCGGGAAATGATTGCAGCGCGCTTAAAAGCTTATCAAGAAGCTGGTGTCACCACGCTCAAACTGGGCCTCGACGGTGCTGGCCCGCTCGGCCCTGCCCGATTCGAACTATTGGAAGAAATCGTCGATATTGTAAACGCGCTCTAGCAAACTAACACGGCAATTAATCAAGGATCAAAGATGAAACTCTACAAAGTTGCACTAGCTCCAAACCCAACAAAGGTCATGCTTTATATCGCTGAGCGTGAACAACTGGGCACACAAATGGGCATAGAGCAGATCACTGTGAATACAGTTAAGGGGCATCAGCGCCAACCTGAACATCTGGCACGAAATCCTTTTGGCACCTTGCCTGCGCTTGAGCTAGACGACGGCTCTTTTATCGTTGAGTCGCTGGCGATCATCCATTACCTCGAAGACAAGTTTCCAGAGAATTCGATCATCCGTGGTACCGCAGAAGAAAAGGGGCATGCCCGCGACATCGAGCGTATTGTTGATCTACGCATTTCAGGACCTATGGGCGGGCTTGGCCACGCGACAAAATCACCGCTCGGCTTGCCTCCGGATCCCGAGCGCGCCCGGCAATTAAGCGCCAGCATGCAGGCACCACTCGACTATCTGGAAGCGTTACTTTCCGACGGCCGTTCGTTGCTGTTAGGTGAGACCGCTTCGATAGCAGACTGTACACTACAAGCATCTTTGCAATTTCTGCGTTTTGTAGAGACTGACGCTTTTGGTGAGAGACCTTTGCTACGCGCGTGGGACCAACGTTATCGTGAAAGACCTGCCGCTCAAACGGTCCTTAAGTGGTAGTCTGGGCAAGTTAACGGCGGGGTCACCTACGCAGGACGATTCGTTCGCCCCGCAAACCTTTCAACCGGACGAATTTTCTCGTACTCAGCCAACACCGGCTCAATTTCCTCCGGTGTGCTGGCATGAATGATCACACCATCTGCACCCGCGTCAAATTGATCAACCCACCTTCTCGCGCATTCTTTCGCATTACCAACAGCAGCGGGTCGCCATTCTTCAGGTATCAGCTTCGCAACTTCAGCAATCTGTTGGGTTGTGGCTACGCTATCAATTAGCCCGCCAATCGACTTCACAGCCTCGTGTGTTCGAAATGACTTGAGCACATCTGAGTCCCAGCCATTGATCTTAACCAGCATGTCGCCATATCCGGGAATTTGGAGATAAGTGCCAAGCCGGGCAACAATATACTTCAAGTAAACTTCCTCGCTGACATCACAGGCCGTTGCCAATACGGACCAGTTTTTCACGACCCCCGCTTCACGACCCGCGGTTGCTTCACCACGCCGAACTGCCGCAACGGCGTCACTCAACGCTTGGTCGCTCATAAAAGTATGCAGGTGGGTACCGTCATATATCGAGCCTGCATGTTCAAGACTCTTCGGTCCGAAACCTACATACAGGAGCGGTACGTCTTCATCTAGATAAGCTGGCATCGCGATATAGCCGTAATCTCCTAACGCGCCTGTATAATTCGTTATCGTTTCACCTCGCCACAGGCGGCGCATTAGGTCAA
Organism: uncultured Gammaproteobacteria bacterium; assembly: GCA_913050215.1. Classification (GTDB taxonomy): domain Bacteria; phylum Pseudomonadota; class Gammaproteobacteria; order Pseudomonadales; family Azotimanducaceae; genus UBA4582. The sequence goes on along the minus strand of CAJXBG010000077.1, from coordinate 14,985 downwards.
CAAATTCTCGCTCGCGCTCAAAGGTAATTTGCATAAGACCCTGAGCCTTAAAATTGCCTGCACCTTTCGCAAGACCTAGCGCAAAACGACCTTCGGACAAACGATTGAGGGTACTACCAATCGACGCAGTCACGGTAGGATGACGCTTATTCAAGTTTGTCGCAGACGTACCAATGAATATCTCACTCGTCACCGCAGCCACGGCACCACATATCGCAGAGATTTCCTTGTAATCGGCTCTTTCAGAAATCATGACGTTGCCCAATCCCATTGATTCGGCATCGCGAACCTGCTGCAGGATATCTCTAGGAGAGCGGGTATGGCCTGCTAAACCGTAGAAGCCCAGTTCAGGAAACTTCGAAGTGTAATCTGGATACATCAGCGATTCTCAATCATTGTAAACCAGTATTAAAACCTTATTTCGCTTTCATTAGAACCCAAGTGAGGCCCCAACCGTCGACAAAATCATTGCTTTCTCGAATTTGAAATCGAGCTTTGACTCAGAACGCTGCGGAGAACATTGCCAAGCATACAATTTTTAGCAGGCTGACTACGCTGATGTTCTATAGATCCCCGATAATCTCGAGTGGCACACTCAACAATCCCCTTGGCGGCAGGATTAGCACATAACTTCAGGTATTGTATGATTCGGTCTTCGATCAGGAACTGCTTCAATGCGTGACAGACTTAACTACCGAACCACCGGCGACCCCAAGCGTCCTGCCCTCTTACTGGTGCATGGCTTCTTATCCAGCAATGCACAATGGCAACCCAATCTGGATTTGCTTGGAGAGCATTTCTTTGTTGTGCTTGCTGAGTTGTGGGGGCATGGCGACTCACCATTACCTGCAGACGATTCCGACTTTACCATCCCACGTTATGTGGCGGAGTTCGAACACATACGCAACGAACTTAATTTGGGTTGCTGGGGAGTTGTAGGTCAGTCTTACGCAGCAGGATTGGCGATTAATTATGCAATTGCGCACCCAGAACGGGTCACAGGTCTGGTGGTCACGAATTCACGCTCCGCTTTCGGCGACATCGCCACCGCCAGAAAGGAAAAAGCGAGACGTAATCAGATAGCGGCATCAACCCTCACGGAGAAGCAGAAAAATAACCGACATATGCCGATCCACCCGATTTATGCGAAACGACTGCCTGCCGATGTGAAGGCAAGGCTCGTCGCATGTGCCGATAATATGACCGAAGAAGCCATCAACAAAGGCGGACTGATCAGGCGGGCGCTTAACAGTGAATCCTTAATCGATAGCATCACTCCTCCCTTCATGATTGCGAATGGTGTCTACGAGAAAAGTTTTCAGGTCGACCTAGACAGGCTGAAAACAGGTAGGCCAGGCCTAAAAGTGGTTAATATGCAGGGTGGTCACGCGGTCAACATCGAAGCAGCTGATGAGTTTAGTGCAACGATGATTCAATTTTTTTTAAACAACTGAAAAAACCCCGCGTCACGCAAGGTAGAAAATATTAGGCCGCTGGTACATTATTTTGCTGATACAAACTAGCACCTTCGCGAGGTTTAAATAGTGCGTTGATGGAAACCCGATGACAACGATAACAGCTAACACTTCTTCCGATGACGACTACCCGCCAATAGGCTTAGCCAGTTACTGTTTAGCGTTGCTTTTTGTCTCGTATATTTTTTCATTCATCGACCGTTCTATTCTTGCACTTTTGGTGGGTCCCATACGCGATGACTTCGGTATTTCGGACTTTGAATACAGTTTGCTGCAGGGTGCCGCATTTTCATTGCTCTACACGATTACCGGCTTACCACTTGGCCGACTGGCTGATCGTTTTTCCCGAAAATGGATTATTTCTGGCTCCGTTTTGTTCTGGAGTCTCGCAACTTGCGCCTGTGGTTTGACCAAAAATTTCACACAGCTGTTTATCGCAAGAATGGCGGTGGGCGCAGGTGAAGCTGGTCTCTCGCCGCCAGCATATTCCTTGATACTTGATAGCTTCAGACCAAGTCATGTGGGCTATGCCATGTCGATTTACAAGCTCGGCGTAAAGGTAGGCGCAGGTCTGGCGCTTGTTATCGGCGGTGTGCTCTATGACTATTGGGCGACCATTGGAATAGTGACATTACCTGTTTTTGGTGACATCAAACCTTGGCAAATGACGCTCATCAGCGTAGGCGCGCCTGGCGTGATACTCAGCGCACTGCTCCTAACAATTGCCGAGCCGAAGCGCAGGAACCTTGCGACGAGCGGTGAAAAAAGCATACCGATCAAAACCGTATTCAGGTTCATGTGGTCTCGAAAACAAGTTTATATTCCACTATTTATCGGAGCATCCATGATGGCGATGGCGGGTTATGGCTCCGGTGCGTGGTATCCGGAACTGTTCACTCGGATTCATGGCATGTCGAAATCGGAGGCCGGCGTCTCGTATGGCACAGTGGTATTAGTCGGTGGTAGCCTCGGGGTCATGTTCGGTGCATGGCTTGCAAGATTTTTGGAGAACAAAGGCTACACCGATTCGTATGTGCGAGCGATATTCCTGACGTCGCTTCTCGCGATACCACTGATGGTGGCTGCACCGCTCACGGGATCTGCACGTTGGAATCTGATTTTATTGTGGCCAGGTATGATTATGGCGGGTTCCTATCTTGGCGTGCTGGCTGTTTCTTTTGTGATCATCACGCCGAATGAGATGCGCGGCCAAATTACAGCTGTATATCTGTTTTTTACCAATATCATGGGTATGGCAGTCGGCACCACAATACTCGCAGCATTCACAGATTTCTTGTTTAAAGATGATGCGTTGCTACACTACTCGATCGCCACTGCTTGCGGCTTATTTTATCCGTTGGCAGCCATTGCTTTTTGGTTCAGCCTTGCGCCATATCGAGGTGCGGTGCAAGAAATTGGCCATTGGGATTTAGCTGAGCCGAGACACTAAAAACATTCATTGCGCAGAGATTGACAGCAGTAAGGCTGCAGCCTGAGGTGGCAAAAGCACGAAGGTAAAAAACTGGATCAGAGATCACAGTAATCGTTACGACGACGCCAATGCGCTAGCCATTTCCACCAACTGGGGCCTTTGCGCCTCAAGTACTTTTGCTAATACGTCAGGACCCGCCATCGTCGTTTGCACATTAACTTCAGAAACAGGCCCAAGGCCAACCAGGCTCGCCCAGGCGCCAAAATAAGGCGACTGAAAATCATATGGATCCGGCTTGCCGTCTTTAGGACTGTAGTCACCGCCCCTCGAGTAAATGACCGTCGCAGCACCCGAAGCAAGTCCTTTGGGTCCATTCTCATCTCTGGTGAAAGTAAGACCCGGGTGAGTAATCAAGTCAATGTATTGTTTTAGTTTGTATGGAATACTGAAGTTCCACATAGGGATAACAAAAAGATAATTGTCTGCTCGGACAAATTGTTCAACCAGCGAGGTAATAACAGACCATTGCTTGGCCTCTTCCTCATCGAGGTCTAAGCCCATCGCGTATTTCATTTTTGCGGATGTCACTTCAACCGTTACTTCCGGCAATCCCGCATCAAATAAATCGAGCCGCGTCAGTGCTACTGAATCAGGCAAAGCTTCCAGGAAAATATTCGCCGCCATGTTGCCGGCAGAAGCATCGCCCCTGGGAGAAGCGTTAATCACAAGCAAGTTAGACATCATGTTTCCACATTGTTTGAGAGCGTCATTAGATATTGTACACAAAGTCTAACAGGAGAATATGAACGATTTCATGCTATGCGTTCGGGAGTCAGACCGAATACGACACCAAAATATGCAGACATCAATCCAGCCACAATATCTTGGACGCCTATTAGCAGCGGCGATGGCTGCCAGACAGTAATGCCTGCTTCTGGACACCCATGATTAATCAAACAAGAAAATGCTCAAATACTGAATTTAAAGCATTAGTCTGCGCCAACAGCTAAACTAATCCTACGTAACTAACCTCAGACAGACGGATGGATATGGCGCGCACGAGACTACACTTCCTGTTTCTCAATGTTGGACACTTTCTCGACCATCTATTCGTTCTCATATTCGCAACCGCGGCACTTCACCTAATGATCGACTGGGAGATGAGCTACGCTGAACTGATTCCCTATGCCACCCCTGGATTTGTCGCCTTTGGTATTTGCGCTATCCCAGCTGGTTGGTTGGCAGATAAGTGGAGTCGCGAGGGAATGATGGCGGTTTTTTTTATCGGTATCGGGTGCTGTTCAATTCTGACCAGCACTGCTGATACGCCCTTGCAAATAGCTGTTTGCCTCACCTTGATTGGCATGTTTGCCTCAATTTACCACCCCGTTGGGCTGGCAATGGTCGTACAAGGAAGGACCAAAACAGGTATTCCCCTTGCGATCAATGGCATCTTTGGCAATATGGGGGTTGCCTCCGCTGCACTCTTGACCGGTTTTCTCGTTGATACTACCGGATGGCGTAGTGCATTTATCTTACCGGGCGTCCTCTCGATCCTCGTTGGCTGCTTGTATCTGTTATTCATTCAGCGTCACCGAAATGAAGATGAAAACACAGCAGAAGATTTAGAATCGATTGAGGAAGCACCAATTTCGAGACATACACTGTTGCGCGTCTTCAGTATTATTCTGCTAACGACTGCAATCGGTGGGTTTGTTTTCCAGAGCACAACCTTCGGTCTGCCAAAGATTTTTGACGAGCGCCTGAATGATCTTGCAGGGACCGCCACACTTCTCGGTTGGTATGTATTCATGGTGTTTTCGCTCGCGGCACTCGCTCAACTCGTTGTTGGCTATCTTGTCGACAAGCATGAAATCAGAACCGTGTTTGCCTGGGTTGCACTCCTGCAGAGTCTGTTTTTCTTTGTGATGATTCAATCGCAGGGCGCTATCGCCTTGCTTGTCGCGATTGCATTTATGCTGGTTGTGTTTGGACAGATACCGATTAACGATGTTTTGGTTGGGCGCATAGTAAAAAGCGAGTGGCGTAGTCGAGCTTATGCTTTACGCTATATCGTCACATTTTCAGTAATGGCATCTGCATTACCGATCATTTCCTGGATTCACGGCACCTGGGGGTTCGATGTGTTGTTTGGCGCGCTGTCTGCTGCAGCGCTGATCATATTTGCAGGCGCTTTATGCTTACCTTTATTTAAAGCTGTCAACACTTCCGCCAATTAAGAGGTGCTCCCCTATTCTGATACCCTCGTGAAAATCTAAACTGCTCCATGGACACGGTCACCCATCACGCGATGTTAGATCGCTTGTTTCTGATTAAAATAAGCCAGCAAACAAGAGGAAAAACCGGTATCTTCTGTGCTGAGGGCTGCCTTGCCTAAGCCGCAGGAAATTCAGTTTTTAGCAGTTCGCTGAAGACACGGTTAGGCGTTCAGGCGCGATCCTGACTGGTCAACTTGCCGCAGCAAACTTGCTAACATTTACATTGAGGGAAAAAACAACATGAATCGATTCGAGGGAAAATCTGTCATTGTCACTGGCGCAGCGTCTGGATTCGGGACAGCGATCGCCAGAAAATTCGCCAATGAGGGTGCACAGATAGTCTGCGCTGATTTGAATATGGCGGGTGCTAGCGAACTCGCCTCGGAACTTGCAAATGCAGTGCCATTTGAGATCGACGTGGCGAATGAGCAGCAAAACAAAGACATGATTGCGTGCGCGGTCGATCACTTCGGCAAAATCGACGTGCTTTGCTGCAACGCAGGGATACCGCACAAAGGCAATTATATGATCAGGATGCCCGTCGAGGATTTCGACAAGATGTGGGCGGTTAACGTCCGTAGTATTTTTCTTGCTGCTCGCGCTGCGGTGCCCCATATGCCACCCGGCAGCAGTATTATCAGCACAGCGTCAATTGGTGGCAAACGACCACGTCCCGGGCTTGTGCCATACAATGCTTCAAAAGCCGCGGTAATCACCCTCACTCAGGGCATGGCAGTTGAAATGGCACCCAACATTCGAGTGAATTGTGTTTGCCCGGTCTCATCACCTACCAACTTTGATTTTCAGACGATGGGCACCCAGAACCTTTCAGAGGAAATGGAAAAGAAAGTGCTTGAGACAATTCCCATGGGCAGAAGAGCAACCCCCGAGGACGTTGCCGATGGTTATGCTTTCCTTGCTTCAGACGAAGCAAAATTCATCACCGGCACATCGCTAGATATTGATGGCGGTCGCGCAATTTAAGGGCAAAGTGAAATACTATGCTGGCAAACGCAGCATTGATTGCATGTTACCGTAATAGAATGCGTCCATGGTTTTCTGGTCACAGTTCTGCATGGTTTCTTCAAACTTTCTAATGGGATCGGCACCACCTTCTGGGTGCGGGTAATCAGAAGCGAATACCAGCATCTCTGGACCCACATTGTCGATGATCCAGCCAACGGGTTCACCTGAAAACGGGGACACTTTGATTCTCTGTTTTGCGGTTTCGGATGGCAACTCACTGAATTTACGCTTTCGTTTGAACATGTGTGCGGTAAAGTCCATTTGTTGTAGCCATGACGGCAACCATGTAGCAGCATGTTCCATGCAGAGAGATTGGAGATTGGCATGCCGCTCAAACACACCGTCATAAATCATCGCCGAGAGAAATAGTTGGGCGCTTTGTCCAATATTTTGAAGACCAAGCTCACCGGCAGGTGCATCACCACCAAGCTCAAGCTCTGTCTTACCATTATTTGTAAAACTACGAGGTACAGCGCGGTAATGGCCGTTAACAGCGACGTGCACGACAAACGGCCGACAGATGTCTGAAAACGTAGCCCAAATCGGATCGAAATCAGGGTGAGTAAACGAGCGCTTATTATCATCAGGTTCGTTGGTATCGATCATAAATGTGAAACACCCGTCCAAAAGACCTTGCTCCAGAATCTTAAGCGCACGCTCCGGCCCCAAACTTAAAGGAAGGTATCCAATGGCTTTAAGCCGCTCGTCTTTACGACAGAAGTCTGCCATTGCCTTGTTCAGCGTATAAGCGCCGGCCTCAAGCAGGTTATCGCTTTCCACATGCGCGACCTGATGGAAGGAATAAGTCGGCAGCACCATCTGCATTTCAAAACCCAGCAGGTCCAAAGTGTGAGATCTTTCAGCAGGATCAAAAGCACCCAACCGACTCCAACCACTTTTGCGGTTATCCATCAGCGAAGCTTCGAACTTGGCCATGGTGGCAGGATCACTTTGCCGTTTTACCAATAATTCACGACCACGTTCAATCGCCGCTTCTACGACCCGAAGCTCCTTTTGTTCCGCCATCGGACGAATCAGGTCTCGATGTTCTGACCTAGCGGCTAAATCGAGAAAATCTTCCAGCTCAAACAAGTGGCTATCTACATCAATAATTCGGCGATGCTCGGCATAAGTCATAAGGATTTCCTGAATAAATTTTTATTATACAGACCCTAAATTAGCGCCTCAGATTCAAACTGTCAACAATAAGAAGTTGTATTGCATGATGAGTAAAAGCCCAAAAACCCGACTATCCCCAGCTGCAATGACAGATCAGCTCATAATAGCCGCGCCAATGCTTCGCGCACTTCAACTTCCCCACCGTGATGGCTGCGAAACAGCTTTTTGCCATCTTTCTCGAACAACACAAGTCCGTCTAAAAATTCAACGTCTGGACCATAGCAAGATTCCAGCCCCATACCGTGACGCATCATAAAAATGGTCATGTCATGAGTAACACAAAGGTCCAAGTGGCACGGATCTAGCACATCTAGTTTCGCTTCGAGCACGCGCATCAGCGTCTCGACGGCGAGCGCGGGGGACAGCAGCGCGTCTGTTGGGAATGCCTTATCGAACCAGCGACCTACAAAGTCAGCCAATCCATTGCTTCCGCTTAGCATCTTCCACATTCTCTGATGGTCGAGAGAATAAAAGATACCTAGGGCCTCTACAGGTCGAGTTCTGCCGCTTGCACCGCCCTTTTCTGCATGGGCCGCTATCGTCTTCTCCGCTGTTTCGACACAGCGTTCAGGCGGGCTGGCGTAACCTTTAATCGTCAAATGTTTGGGCAACTTCTGCCCAAGCTTTACGCAAAGATTACGACCATGCTCGGTCAGAGGATTTTCAAGATCGTTAATGGACCTATCAAAGGTTCTAGCACTGTGCCGCATTAATAGCACGGCTTTGTCAGCGCCGTCTGTGAACACACCATTAACCAGGTCGATCGTCGCATCACCGAAATGCTCACTAAGATGTTCCGGCTTTACGCCATCATCACTGGACAATTTTTTCTCCGAAATCAGTGTTTAAAGCCCCAATGCTATGACAGCAGCAGCTAACAACGCAATGAGACGCAACCGTGTTCAATCACTACAGGTCAGTTAAATCAACACCAGCGTAGTGCGCTGCGCTAACGTCAGGATGTGCACGCATACGGATCTTGAGTGTATTCGCGCCAAACGTCGCAAACACTGGGTCTTCAGGGTCCATCTCACCATCGCTGTTCTGCCCCCCGGTTGCTTCTGATGCTAGCGCTTCCGGTAAATCGAAGGGCTCAAATCTTGCATCTAGGCGTGGGTTGAGGAAAAACGCAATTGATATCCGTTGTCGACCATCTGTTGGACGCACAACCTGATGTTTAGTCGCTTTCAAATAGCCGCTGGTGGCGGATTGCAACATTTCACCTAGATTGATGACATAAGCTCCTGGCATGGGTTCAACATCAATCAAACGGCCTTTACTCATCACCTGCAACCCGGGCACGGCATCCTGCAGTATCAGCGTTAATATCCCGGAGTCATGATGCAACCCTAGTCCCTGTTCTTCATCCCCCTCTTCGACGCTCTGATTCTCTTGTGGTGGATACCGGATAACCTTGACGCGCGTGTAGGGGTCAGGGGACATTCTGTCGTCGAAATAATCACGGGGTTTTTCGAGCCCTTCAGCCATCGCTTGCATTAAAGACATACCCACTGACTGCATCTGTTTCATCCACGCAGAAATCACACCGGGCATTTCAGGTAAGCTCTGTGGCCATTGATTGGGGCCAATCAACTTCATCCAAGGTGGATCTCCCGGGTCAGTTGCCCGCACCGGGGATTCCGGCCCAATATCGATCTGATCTCTCCAGTCCTGCTTACCGGCTGTCATTTCGCTCTTCAGCAAGGTGTAACCACGAAAGTGCGGTGACCTCGCGATTGCAATCGCTTCCCGTTCTGCCAGAGGCAATTCAAAGAATCGATTTGCCATGGCCATCACATTACGATCCGATTCAACGGCAACACCGTGACCAACGAGGTAAAAGAACCCAATACCGTGGCTAGTCTCCCTGAGCTTATTAACAAAACTACGGGCCTGCTCGCTATCTGGATTGGCCAGGTAGTCGCTAATATCGAGCGTTGGCAGAGCTGCTTTTATCATTTCATTTACTGACAAGTTGAGTGAAGGCGAATTGGGAAACAGATACTACCGCATGTCATCGTTCGATGAATACCGCTATTGTCAGTCTATCGGTGTTTACCCTGGCTGTTTCGCCATGCCAAGGGTGAAGCGCCGACCCAGCGCTGAAATGCTCGGGTAAAAGCCCCGGGTTCTGAATAACCGAGATGGTCCGAGATTTTAGCCACCGACATACCTGTGTCATTGAGATATTTCATGGCTCTCTCTAACTGAACCTGTCTAAGCAATTTGTTGTAAGAGGTGCCGCACTCTTTCAGCTGGCGGGAGAGTGTTCTCGTTGAAATATTCAGCATGCCCGCTAACCGATCGCGATCTGGCGGAGGGCTATACGCCCAGATCAAACGCTGGCTTCTGGTTGCAAGGTCCTCCTCATCGTCTAACAGCGCGGCAAAGGCTTGAGCAATCTTGTCATATCGACGAAATGCTAAATCCCCAGCAAATACAGGCACCGCATCAAGAATCGCCGAAGGAAACACTATTTCCGCAACATCAGCATCAAAACTTACCGGACAAGGAAGCCAATGGTAAGTATGAAAACTGATGCCCGGATCAGGGAACGGCAGTGATACTGCCGTAGGGGCAATCATGTTTTCGATGACGTCTCCGATCAAGTGATTCACTGCCATCAAATCGCGTGTAACCAAGTAGGCTTCCTGTGTCTCGGCGTCTGTTCCCTCTCCAGAAACCGGCACATCCAAAGTGACGCGCATCCGAACGCTTGCATCATCTCGCGTCATCAAGATTCGGCAATGTCCCCAACAGAGTTGAGGATAGGCAAAAAGCACTTCTAACGCCCGACTGACGGAAGACGCATGCTGCATCGCAAGCCCAAGAATGCCGTAGTAATTAATACCAACCGCACTAAACATTTCAATCGTAGCACCCGAGAGTGACTGCCCTTCCGTCGAGGTTTGCTGTAAAAGAATAGACAAGGCGCTGACCTCCGTCTCAATCGAGATAGGGAAGTCCGGGTCTTCGGCAGCCCGCGATGGCAAGCCCGCCAACTGCAGCACATTCCGGGTCTGATAGATATTCAAGCCAAACAGTTCACATTGACCAAGCACCCCAGCTACCGTGCGTATTCTCGTCGCCAGTGTGCCGCTGGATTCACTGTTGGAAAGTAATTCTTGTCGCATGTCATACACCCAAGCCAAGCGCTCTAATCACAAAGCGCATCCTGTGGCCTAAAATATCAATTTATTGGCCTTGTCTGCAATGTTTTGTCGCGAATTTGCAGCCTAGTATGTGAGTCATGAAAATCCAGTGGAATTTATAGAATGAGCGAAGCCGTAATCCTAGAAACAAATAGCGCAACCCCTGAGCACAGAGACATCTTAATTGTTGGCGCTGGCATCTCTGGCATTGGTGGCGCTGTTCACCTGAAGAAAGAACTGCCGAACAAAACATTTCTCATACTTGAGAACCAAGACAGTTTCGGCGGCACGTGGAAAACCCATACTTACCCCGGCATTCGCTCTGATTCAGATTTGTTTACGTTTGGATACAAATTCAAACCTTGGACGGGTAAACCGATTGCCTCTGCTGGGGCGATACTCGAATATATGAGTGAGGTCATCGAAGAGAACGCTATCGATGCACATATTCGCTACGGCAGCACCGTGATATCAGCCTCGTGGTCGACCGAGCAGAAACTTTGGACATTGGTTGCAAACGATGCCAGCACAGGCACAACAAAAACCTATACCGCTAACTTTTTGTGGATGTGCCAAGGTTATTATCGCCATGCCAAAGGTTATACGCCTGAGTGGCCTGGCATGAATGCATACCAAGGCACCGTTGTTCATCCCCAGACATGGCCAGAAGATCTCGACTATGAAAATAAAAATGTGCTGGTCATCGGATCCGGCGCAACGGCGGCGACGCTGGTTCCAGCCATGGCAGATAAAACAAAACATATCACCATGTTGCAAAGATCACCGACTTACTTTGCCCCGGGTGAAAATAGAAATGAGCTGGCAGATAGTCTGCGAGAGCTCGATATTCCAAAGGAATGGATTCACGAAATCGTCCGTAAGCGCATTTTACTTGATAGCAAAGAAATTACCCGACGATCTTTTGAGGAGCCCGAAGCACTTAGAGCAGAACTGCTAGCCGGTGCCCGAGCATTTTTAGGAGAAGATTTCGATATCGAAAAACACTTCACTCCCGCTTATCGCCCCTGGCAACAACGTCTCGCTTTTGTGCCGGACGGTGATCTGTTTACTGGCATTGCATCCGGCAACGCAAGTGTTGTGACAGACCAAATCGAAACTTTCAACGAAACCGGCGTGTTAACTGCCAGTGGTGAACAGCTGGATGCTGACATTATCGTTACCGCGACGGGGTTTAATCTTTGCATGTTTGGAGATATTCAGTTCAGTGTGGACGGTACACCGGTAGATTTTTCGGACACCGTGACTTGGCGCGGCATGTTACTTTCGGGCGTGCCAAATATGTGCTGGGTTTTTGGCTATCTGCGAACCAGTTGGACTATGCGCGCGGACCTAATTTCAGAATTCGTCTGCAGACTGCTTAAGCATATGGACGATAACGGCATGGACGCAGTGACACCGACATTGAGTGAAGCTGACCAACACACAGCAATACAGCCCTGGGTTGATCCGGAGAACTTTAATGCTGGGTACCTGACAAGAGGTATGCATCTGCTACCTAAACAAGGTACAGCGCTACCCTGGCGACACACACAGGACTACTACTTTGACCGGGATGATATTCCTACAGCTGATTTAGATGACGCCAGCCTACAGTATCAGCATGGTCAAAAACTCAATCGCGCGGTTGGATCCGAGTAAGACAAATCTCTAACCAGGTTCTCTCGCATTTTTCAGTGCTCGTGAAAAAGCAATGCGGTAAAACACCGGTAATGCGATCAACGTGAGCAAAGTAGCAAATGCCAAACCACCCATGATGCAGACAGCCATTTCACGGAAGAATGCATCGGATAACAGCGGAGACATCCCGACTATCGTCGTACCGGCGGCTAACATAACCGGGCGGAGTCGGCTTAGACTTGCCTGAGCAATACTTTCAAGACTCATACCTTCCTCATCGACGCGTTTGTCAATTTCGTCGACTAGCACCACACAGTTTTTAATGAGCATGCCAGATAGGCTCAAAAACCCGAGGAATGAGGGGAAGGTGAACGAGAGATCGGTCACCAGCAAACTAATCACCACACCGCACACGGTCATCGGTACCGTGAGCCAAATCACAATGGGTTGTCTTAATTTTCCAAACATCAGCAAGGTGACAAAAAACATGACACCAAAGGTGATGGGGATCTTCGTGCCTAGCGTTTCGCGTGCTTCCTGACTGCCTTCATATTCGCCGCCCCATTCTAGGCTGTAACCCGTCGGCAGAGGGATTGCTTCTACATTTCCGCGCATTGATTCAAACACAAGGGTGAAATTTTCACCTCTGGGAGGGTTTGCGAGCGCACTCACGACTCGATAACGATTACGCCTGAATATCAGGCTATCCTCTGGTTGCAGACTGAAGCCATCAATCACTTGAGACATTGGAATGTGTGATTGTTGAGCAGGACTCCAAACCATCCGGTCAGATAATCCGGGTAAATTTGTGCGTTCATCTTCAGGCGCTCGCGCAATGATAGGGAGCAACTTGCTTTCATCCCGATATAAACCAATGTTGACGCCTAGCGTAGCGAACGCCAACGACTGATAAACATCCTCTCGGGTAACGCCTGAATTGAGCGCTTTACTAGCATTAAATTCCGGCACAATCTGGAGTTCTCTTTGTCGCCAGTCAACCTTCCTATCGATAAGATTATGGGCAAGATATACGTTTAGCGCCTGATCTGCGAGACCACGAAGCACATCCGGATCTGCCCCAATGAATCGCGCTTCAATCTTGGACGACCCGCTTGGACTAAACTGGGCTCTTCTTATCTGAATTTCCGCCTCAAGGTTCGATTCGGCTAGTCTGGATTCGACTTTTGACATAATACCGTTCATCCCACTAACGTCTTCTACCCGAACAACCAAATGAGCATAGGCAGTATTTGGTTTTTCTGGTCGCGTAGTTGCGGTAAACCGGCTTGGTCCCACGCCAATGAAGCTCGTGATATCTGTAACACCCGCTTCTGTTTTTATTTGTTGTTCCAGACTAGCGATTTCGTCAGCGGTTGTAAGAATGTCGGTACCCTGAGGTAAGTAGTAGTCAATATAAAAAATTGGCGTGCTGGTCGTCGGAAAAAAACTCTGCTTTACTTGGGTAAACCCCCAAAAACAGCTAAGTGTAATTGCAAAAATCACCATCGACGTGAACCAAGCTCGGCGTAAACCAAAGCGAATCAGTCTTTTATATGGTGCATAACCCCAACCCGTATAAAGCGCTTGTATTTTTCCTTCATCGATTTTTGTTAATAAATAACTACCAAACAGTGGCGCAACAGTGATGGCCAACAGCCAGCTTAACAGCAGCGATATAGCCACAACCTGAAAAAGTGATCTGAGGAAATGACCTGAACTATCTTCAGACAAACCAATAGGAACAAAAGCAAGAATGCCAATAATCGTCGCACCCAGAAGCGCAAACTGCGTGCGTTTGACAGATTCACTTGCTGCTTGCTTGGGTGTTCGTCCCTTCCGGACACCTATAACCATACCTTCAGCGACAACTATTGCGTTATCGACGAGCATACCCATCGCTATCATTAACGCACCCAGAGAGATTCGCTGCAGTTCAATATTTAGAAATGTCATCACACATATAGTGCCGAGCACCGTGAGCAACAACACGCTACCCACGACAGTACCTGCGCGCCAACCCATAAACACACAAAGTGCACCCACTACTGTGGCCACAGATAACAATAAGTTCTTAAGAAACGTATTCAAAGATTTTGCAACAACCCTGTGCTGCAAATAGATCGGATGCACCTCAACTCCGAGCGGAAGGTTGCGCGCCAGACGCGCAATCTCTCGATCAACCTCCTCTCCAATTTTTGTTACATTAAGCCCTGGCGTAATTGAAACACCCAGCGTAAAAGCACCTTCTCCATTGTGGCGAATAATCTGCGGGGGTACTTCAATAGGCCCCCGTGAAATTGAGGCGATCTCCGAGAGTTTGAAAACTTCAGTAGAACCGGGTTTGCCAATTCTCATGTTCTCAACAGCTTCAACACTATCGAAAGCAATGGGAGGTGCGATCATCAGGCGTCGTGAATCGAAGGCCACTGAACCTGCAGATATCACACCATTTTCACGGGCAATGCTGCCAAACAACACGTCTATCGGAATGCCCAGCGTCACCAGTCTTTCCTGATTAACCTCAACAAATATCGCTTCGATAGATTCGCCTGCACTTGAGACTTTCGCTACTCCTGGCACGAGTTTTACAGCCGTCGACAAATCCCTCGAGATATCGGCAATGTTAGCGGCGGAGTAACCGGGTGTTGTAATCGCATATAGCAGCCCGTAGACATCAGCAAAATCGTCTTCAATAATTGGTTTTCCCGCCCCAGGAGGAAGCCGTCTTTGCGCTTCTGATATCCGGCGACGAAGCTCATCCCATATCTGAGGTAATTCACTGCTCGAGTAATGTTCCAGCAAAT
>CAJXBG010000076.1 GCA_913050215.1 uncultured Gammaproteobacteria bacterium | reverse complement strand
GAATCATGGACGTCTTCTGCGATTTGATCCACCGTACGAATACCGGGGATTATTCCGTCAGCCCAGACGCCGAGTGTCGTAGCGAGCTGATCTCCTGACGCGGTCGCCAGCGAGTGTCCTAGATAGGCTTTAATCGCTGCAATTGGCCAATTGTTGATACCAAAAGTTTTTGCCAGTTCGTTAAAAATATGCGACTCAGTGACTCTGTTAGCGGGTGTGCCTGTGCCGTGGGCTTGCATGTAGGTTCGGTTTCGAACGGCATCTTCGCCTAGCATCGACCGAATAACGCCAAGCGCTTTGCCGACTGTCACGTAGTTGCCGATACCTGGGCCCGGTATAGATTTTTTAAATCCATCAGCGTTGATGAAGACATCTGCAATCGAGCCGTAAATATTGGCGCCAAGTTCTAATGCCAGTTCATCATCCATAAGAATGACAAATTGCGCGGCTTCGGACAAAGTGAATCCGCAATTCTCGCCAAATGGACGGCATGCGCGCGAGTAATCTGTGGGGCCTTGGGTGCCGTCTATTTTGTTGAGTGCCTCATCTTCCGCGAGTGCGCCCATTGTTCGGTAACCTTCCATCACTTCGGGCGTTAGTGGCGCTTCACTGGCGCCGACCATGACCGCACGGAACTTGCCTGATCGAATGTCCGCAATACCTTGCCTCAGGTTGTAAAGAAAGGTTGCGCAGGCGCCAACATTTGCCCCGGTAGTGCCAACACTGCCAAGCACATAGGCGTTGACGAAATCTGCGGTCATCTCCGCCAGGCTTAAGGCACAGTTTTTGGAGCTGACTCTTTTACCCAGCAAGCTGGACTGCAACATGCCGCCGGCACCATTTGTGTCCAACTGTCCCATCGCACTGCTCGCGTAGACTGATATCTGGTCAGCGGGCAGTCTGTTTCGTACTTCGTCCCATGCAAAACCCAGAGAGTTTATGGCATCGGATGCTGCATAAACGGTGAGCTGCAACCCCCGGGGATGATTACGAGACTGATACAGGCTGCCTGGGTCAAAACCGGATGGTAGCTGCCCGCCGGAATTAACCCGTGAAATTCTGGTATCCGGCAATAGGACGTCGAAATCTGCTTCGGTCGTGACCTTTACCATACCGCCATCAATGTCTACAACTTTCCAAGCCGGTGGAACAACTGCGGGAAGCTGATTGCGACGCAGGTCAAAGGAAATGGGTTGTGACGTGGCGCCTAGCTTGGCGCTTTTATTGATGCGTATGGCTGAAGGATCGAACAAATTGTTCTCGATCTTGCGAACGAGAGTGTGATTTAGGATTTGCTGTTTGATGTCATCGGTTAAATCGCCTTCAATTTGCATAAGCGGTGCAAGTGATTGAAAGGTTTTCTCGGCTTGGCTAGACCCAAGCTTGTCGATGACCATGCGGCGATAGGCATTATGCCCGGAACTTCTTCCGGCGGGATTTATGCCGCCAAAACCAACAATGACTGGGAGGCGTGACAAAGAAGTTAAGCTCCTAAAAGAGAGAAATGGTGAAAGGGCCATTGTACGGTTTTGAGCCCGCTAAAATCCACATAAGCGAGCATTGAACCGAAAAATAACCCGAGTTCAGGCCTGTTATGAGCTGCCGTAAAGTTATTGTTAAACCAGTTCGATCGCGACAGCGGTTGCCTCACCGCCACCAATGCAGAGCGCGGCAACACCTTTTTTGCCTCCGGTCTGCTTAAGGGCATGCATTAAAGTCACAATGATACGTGAACCGGTGGAGCCTACAGGATGTCCTTGGGCACACGCGCCGCCATAGATGTTGACCTTTTCGGGGTCCAGATCAAGGTCTTTTATCGCCGCCATAGTGACCATCGCAAAAGCTTCGTTAATTTCGAATAGATCAACGTCGTCTTTTTCCCACCCGGTCTTTTCAAAAAGTTTTTCAATTGCGCCAACAGGTGCAATAGTGAACTCAGAGGGGTGTCTGGAGTTGGTCGTGTGGGCAACTATTTTGGCTACCGGCGTCAGATTACGCGCCTTTACTGCATTTGCACTGGCAAGTACAAGCGCAGATGCGCCGTCCGAAATAGAGCTCGAATTCGCCGCGGTGACTGTGCCATCTGCGCTGAAAGCCGGTCTGAGAGATGGAATTTTTTCTAGGTTGGCGTTACCCGGTTGCTCATCGATGGTAACCGTGGTTTCCCCTTTGCGGGTCTTGATGGTAATGGGGACGGTCTCGGCTTCAAGCTTTCCATCTTTTATCGCTTGTTGTGCTCGAGTCAGGGACTGGATGGCAAAGGCATCCATGTCTTCCCTTGTCATCTGATACTTGTCTGCCATGTCCTGAGCGAAAGAGCCCATGAGTCTGCCGGTTTTTGCATCTTCAAGACCGTCAGTAAACATTGAATCCTGAATTTCCTGATGCCCCATTCTCAATCCAGCTCGGGCTTTTGGTAAGAGGTAAGGTGCATTACTCATGCTTTCCATTCCGCCCGAAACCATGATTTCGTTGGTGCCCGCCTTAATCAGGTCGTGGGCGAGCATGGTTGCTTTCATGCCGGACCCGCAAAGTTTGTTTATCGTCGTTGCGCCGGATTCCACAGGAATGCCTGCATCAATTGCCGCCTGCCTAGCGGGTCCCTGGCGCAGCCCCGATGGCAAAACGCAGCCAATAATTATTTCTTCGATGTCACTCCCATCCAGATTCGCTCTGGAAACGGCTTCTTTTATTGCTGCTGCACCAAGATCTACTGCGCCGAGGTCTGACAGGCTGCCTTGAAAGCCGCCCATAGGTGTACGTGCGCCACCCGCGATATAAACATCATTCATTGGATCATCTCTTTTAAGTGTATTGCTAGCCTGCGATATTACCGTAGGCGGTCATTTTTTTGTTGGCGCCACCCAATGCCCGCTAGGCGAACTGTTGCGTGAGCATTTTCCACTGCTGGCGTTGAAAATCTAGTGCGCTTTCAAGCTCTTTCAGTTTCTGTCGGGTCTCGGTCTCTTCCCATTTTTTGAGAATCGAATCTTTTTTAAGTTCCATCCAATGCTGGCGACAGCTTGACCACTCGTTGAGTGCCTCAACCAGTTGATCATATTCTGTCTCCAGAATTTCAAGCCAAAGTTGGGTGTTTTTCATTTTGAATTTGTTAATTTTTTCCCTCGCGACCTGCAGCTGCATTAGGGCCATGTTTTGCTCAATAATTTCCGGCGCAATGCGTTTTAGGTCAGTGGCTAATGAACACCATGACAAGGCCTTGATAAGCCATTTGGTCGGATCATACTGATACCAGAAAATACCGTTTCGGTAGTCCCATTGAAAGGTGTGGTGGAAATTGTGATATCCCTCGCCGTAAGTAAAAAGAGCAATCACTGGGTTGTCTTTTGAGCTGTTACCGTCCGAGTAGGGCTGTCGACCCCAAAAGTGTGCCAGCGAATTGATGAAAAAAGTGGTGTGATGGCTCAAAACTAGCCGCAAAAAGCCGAGCAGTAAGAGGCCGCCAATCGCATCTCCCAGCATGGCGCCAATCAGGGTGGTCAGTAGGAAATTACTCAAAAGCGCGAGCGTAACGTAGTGTTTGTCTTGCCAGACGACAATCGGGTCCTGGTCAAGGTCCTTAATATTGCTGAAATCTTTTTCAGTCGCCTCATAGTCCCTCAACATCCAGCCCATGTGTGAATACCAAAATCCCCGTTGCGCCGAATAGGGGTCTTTATCAACATGGTCCGTAAACCGATGATGATGTCTGTGATCTGCACACCAGATTCGAATTGAGTTTTGAACCGCAAGCGCCCCACCAATAGCAAATATGACCCGGATCGCCGGGTGCGCTTTATAAGTTTTGTGAGACCAGAGTCGGTGATAGCCAGCTGTAATTGAGAGCCCGTTCCAGAACATAAACACGGCGAAAGCGACCCACATACCGGTTGAATACCCGGAGGTAAAGCCATACCAGGGGACCAGTGTGAGTGCGACGAGGGTCGTCCCTAAAAATATTGTAAAAACGTCCAAACGCAGGGCGGGTTTTGCTTCCTCTGCGTTATTTGAAGGTGGAAGCGGGCGTTTATTCTCTTGATTGGTCATCTCTTTTTTTTCCCGGCCGACGAAGCCTGTTTTCTTGCGTACAAGCGCATCCTATTTTAGCGCTGAAAGGAAATCAATCTTCCAGAGCAAAGCCCCTGTGATATGCTCTGCAGCTCCTTAGTAGAGTCCATATCGGAGGACCGATGAGTTCAAAAGCGGAAGCAGCATTAGCGGTATTTAAGTCATATGAAGGTGAAGAAGAAGGTGTTGGTGAATGGTTGACAGTTGACCAGGACCGTATCAACACATTTGCAGATGCCACCCTTGATCATCAGTTTATCCACATAGATCCAGAAAAGTCCGCTGAGCTGTCTCCCTACAAAGTGACGATAGCGCATGGTTTTCTGACGCTTTCCCTAATTGTTCACCTTGGAGGCAGTATCCCGCCACTTAAGCCTGAGGCGTTAGAGGGTGTCTACATGGGCGTGAATTATGGTCTTGATAAGGTGCGTTTTCCTGCGCCTGTACCTGTTGATTCCCAGATCCGTGCAAGACATCGTTTGGTATCGGCGGAGCTGAAGAACCCCGGTACGATTCAGTTGAAAAGAGAGGTTATTGTTGAAATCGAAGGTGGCAAGAAGCCGGTATGTATCGCTGAATCACTTGTTCGTTTGATGTACGCAGACTGAGCAGAAGGCAAGAGGACCAGGAGAAACCAATGACTGTTATCACTAAAGATGATCTTATTTTGAGCATTCAGGATGCCCTGCAGTATATTTCCTATTATCACCCGGCGGATTTTATCAAATCGGTCAACGAGGCTTATGAACGGGAAGAATCTAAAGCAGCGAAAGACGCGATGGCACAAATCCTAATTAATTCAAGGATGTGTGCTGAGGGTCAGCGACCGCTTTGCCAGGATACAGGGATCGTCAATGTTTTTATCTCCGTCGGTATGGACGTTCGTTTTGAAACTGACCAGTCGTTAGAGGATATGATCAACGAGGGAGTGCGGCGAGCCTATCTGCTTCCCGATAACGTGCTTCGGGCTTCGGTACTTGCGGATCCGGCGGGTAAAAGAACCAATACCAAAGATAATACCCCCGCGGTCATTCACACAGAGCTTGTGCCAGGCGACAAAGTTGAAGTGCATGTCGCAGCCAAAGGGGGGGGCTCAGAGGCGAAATCCAAACTGGCGATGCTCAATCCCGCAGACAGTATTGTTGATTGGGTGCTGAAGACCGTGCCAACAATGGGCGCAGGTTGGTGCCCGCCCGGCATGTTAGGGATTGGGATCGGGGGTACAGCGGAAAAAGCCATGCTATTGGCTAAACGCTCGCTCATGGATTCTATAGACATACATGAGTTGCAGGCACGGGGACCGTCATCAAGGATAGAAGAGCTCAGACTAGAGTTGTTTGAGAAGGTTAATGGTCTGGGTATCGGCGCGCAGGGGCTGGGCGGTCTGACAACCGTGCTTGATATCAAGATAATGGATTACCCAACCCATGCTGCAAATTTACCCGTTGCCATGATCCCGAATTGTGCCGCGACCAGGCATACCCATTTTACACTCGATGGGTCCGGTCCCGCAGATCTCAAGGCGCCTAAACTTGAAGACTGGCCTGAAATTACTTGGGAAGTGGGGGCTGGCACCAGAAGGGTTAATCTTGACACGGTGACCGAAACAGATGTGTTGGATTGGCAACCAGGTGAAACGATTCTACTGTCAGGCAAAATGTTGACCGGGCGCGATGCTGCCCATAAGCGAATCCGTGATTTGTTTGCCGAAGGTAAAGGCCTGCCAGAAGGTGTGGATCTTAAAGGTAAGTTCATCTATTACGTTGGCCCAGTTGATCCTGTTCGTGAAGAAATTGTAGGCCCGGCCGGACCTACAACGGCCACACGGATGGATGGATTCACGGAAATGATGCTCGAGAAAACCGGGTTGCTCGGGATGGTGGGAAAAGCGGAGCGTGGCCCAGCAGCGATCGACGCTATCCGTGACCATAAGGCGGTATATTTGATGGCAGTTGGCGGTGCGGCGTACCTTGTTTCTAAGGCGATTCGAAAATCGAGGGTGGTCGCTTTTGAAGAGTTGGGCATGGAGGCGATTCATGAGTTTGAGGTCGAAGATATGCCTGTGACCGTCGCAGTCGATTCCAAGGGAGATTCGGTACATGTCTCCGGTCCTAAAGAATGGCGCTCTAAGATCGGGCTTATTCCCGCTGTTCAGAATTAGTTGTTTATAATCAGATGCTTATGTGGGTTGCGCGGTTTTATACTGATTGAAAGCTGACGCGCATTAGAGTAAATTACGCGCTTTAAACGGTACGACCCACCACGGCTATTTATCAAGCATCACAAATTGGAAACCATATAGTATGGCGCAAGAATCAACGTCAGTTGACGAGCTCTATTTAAACGCCGAAGACCTGGCGCAAGATTTCTCTCTTTTTCCTCAAAAACAACCTGACACGGTCATCAAGGGGCTTCTGTCAGAGAAGCAAATCGAGGTAAAACTAGAGCAACTTCGCAACATGGAAGTTGATGCTTACATCGCTGCGACGGTCGCACCCACGGAAGAATCGACGCGTCCCGGTGCAAGAGCGATCGTTGATGCCCTCAATGTGCCAGTCTCCAATGTCATTGAGATGGGGCCATTCTACTGCGCTGAGTTGAGTATGCAGTTTGGAGACGCCGTTCGGAAAATAGGTTTGATAGCGCAGGACAGAGCCCATGCAACAGGTGTCTGGGGACCTGAGCATCACGAAATAGCAGCAAGAATGGCGGCTGATTTCGCAATAAGGTCAATGCCTATTGTGACTTTTATGGACACTCCTGGAGCTGATCCATACGAGGAAGCTAACGCGAATAATCAGGCGCACTCGATTTCGCGACTCATTGCAGAGCTTTGCAATGTCGACGTGCCTACACTGGGTATTATTGTTGGGCAAGGCTATTCTGGTGGCGCCATACCTCTGGCGGCAAGTAACCTGCTTTTGTGTGCTCGAACAGGTGTGTTCAACACGATTCATCCGAAGGCGCTTGCGAATCTTGTCAGGCGATACAATCTTTCGTGGCAGGAATGTGCAAAGTTTGTGGGTGTTTCTTCCTACGAGCTTTATCGTCAGGGAAATATTGATGGTGTGATTGATTACGACCCGGGTGAAGCAGAAAACATAGGGAATTTACGCGATGTCATTGTTTCGGGTATTCAGTCTATTGAAGATTCGACGCGGCAATTTGTTGTTGATCACCCGGAAATAATCGATCACTACAAACGTAATCTTAATCGTTATTTAAACCCGACTGAATATTTGTCCGCGCTCAACGCGAGTACAACCCTAAAGCTGCGTACCTCTCCAACCGCTTATCCCAATGTCTTCGGATCAGCCTATCGTTACATGCGTTATCTTGGTTTGAGAAAACGCATCAAGAGCACAACGACCACTCAATACGGTCGTCTGGCTGAAGTGGAGATTCCGCCAGGTGAGCTGGCTCAGAGAATTCATCTTGAGCGACGCTCAGGGTTTTTGGGTTGGTTGCAAGATCCGGATAAAATTCTCTATGAAGATGTGCTCAGTAAGGCTTGGAAAAACTACTCCGACAAAAAAGCTGCCGTGGGCGATGAACGCGGCCGGATAGCGCAATTGATTTTTGGTGAACCCACCAAAAATTACGAAAATGCCAAGCAGGAGTTGTGTTTGCTGGCAGGTTTGCACCTGTACAATCGCTGGAAAGCCAGTGCCCGGGACAACCTGGCAGCACTGATAGAGCATATTGGGGATGAAGACGCCAGCAGTTACCTTCTGAAACCTGTTGATATCAAAGATGTGAAAGGGCTGTTGGGCGCCATGTCCAACACCGACAGTGATTTCGTAAGTTATCTTAAAAGCCGCTTCACTTTTGAAGGGAAAAAGCTCTTTGATTCTGAATTTATAGAGGAAAAAGCGGCTGGTTTTTTATTGTCAGAATTAATCTCCGAGCTTAATTTGATCCTCGAGGGTGCTTCGCTGTTTGACAAGGAAAAACTGTCGGGTCAGAACCTTTCTGATTATACGCAACAGCTACTCGAAGGTGACCAGGAGCGTTCTATTCAGTTGAATCGTCGACTGTTGGAAGACAGTCTGTGGTCTTACATCGATAGAAAAAGTGATATAGACAGCATTGTTTCGGAACAGGACAGAACGATCTTAGATGTGGTTCTCGACGAAGATATTCGCGATGACTTTGTCACCGAGTGTCAGAACCTGATCACTTTTTCTGCCGTGTACGACAATCTTATTGCTGACTTGGTATCGGTGGCGCGTCAGGCACATGAGTCGAAAACACTGTCATCCGAATTTATTGAGCATTTGCTGCAGCGCTCTTTTGCTGAGGTTGCCGCGTTGGGCTCGCTTTCCGAGATGAATGAAGCGGATATAAAAAATCAGTTTATAAGCTGGGTAGATACACTTGCGAATCATGCGCGATGTAGCGCGTTTCTGAAGTCCGCAGAAGAATGGATTCGAGTGGTTCATAAAGACAAGTCGGACACCCTGTTCGTTATCGTTAGTTTCTTCTTTGAAAAGATCTTGCCTGAGTACTATTCATCACAGGCCTCGGGTAAAAAGTTCGATGGAAGGGTGGAGCCTGTCAGGATCGGGCGCAGAAAAGATTTTTGGAACCGGCTCACAATCGCTTACCGCGACCTTTTATTTCATGAAATGCTAACGAAAGAAAAACGTAGCGGCAGAACAACCTACACAGCGCTGCTCGATAGGTTCGTAAGCAACTTTGAAGAACTCAACGGCACACTGATGTCGGCAAACCCGGTGGCTTTTCCTACGTTTCGACCGTCAATTGAATCTGCTCTAAAAAAGGGTGTTCACCCGTCAGGTCTGATTACAGGCATCGGCGACGTGACGACTGATCAGGGTTGTTATCGTGTTGGGCTGGTAATGTCGAACGTGGCATTCCAAGCAGGCAGTATCGATAACTCTGATTGTGTACGGTTTTGTAAGTTGTTGGTTGAATGTGCGGTTCAACGGATTCCGGTACTCTGCTTTGTATCTTCTGGTGGTATGCAGACCAAGGAAGGTGCGGCGGCCTTATTCACAATGGCCGTTGTTAATGACCGAATAACGAGGTTTGTGAGAGATAACGACCTGCCGATAATTATGTTTGGGTTCGGCGATTGTACTGGTGGTGCTCAGGCAAGCTTTGTCACGCACCCGCTGGTGCAAAGCTATTACTTTACTGGCACCAGCATGCCTTTTGCTGGTCAAACCGTGGTGGAAAGAAACCTGCCCTATACCTGCATGATGAGTAATTACTTGTCGGTCACGCCGGGCGCAATGCAGGGTCTGGTGAAACATCCATTTTCTGAAGACCTCGATAAAGAATTACGACGAGTAGATCCGTCAATTCCCTTGCCGACTGAAACGGTGGAGCAGGTTGTTGATCGTATTATGTCCGGTCGTTTGACGGCAGCGGAACCTATCGTCGTTACAAAAGTCGCTTCGGAAGCAGAGTTGATTCGACCAATTCAGCGGGTGCTGGTGCATGCGCGGGGTTGTACGGCAGTTAAGCTTGTGTCAAAGGCGATTGAATTCGGTCACGAGGTTGTATTGGTGCAGTCAGATCCGGATATGGATTCGGTGCCTGCCGATATGGTGCGAAATGATCCTAAACATTCACTTGTCTGTATTGGTGGTAACACGTCGGATGAAAGTTATCTCAATGCCTTAAGTGTTTTGAATATAGCCGAAGTAGAGGGGGTTGATTCTCTTCATCCCGGCATTGGCTTTTTGTCTGAAGATCCAAATTTTGCCAAGGTTGTGCGTGAGCGGTCTTTGAACTTTATCGGGCCTAAAGTCAGCAGTATGGAGACTATGGGCAATAAGTCTAATGCCATTAACACAACAATGAGTAACAACGTGCCGGTTGTGCCAGGCAGTCACGGTATTGTTGACACTTCGGAGCAAGCAGCAAAGATCTCAGAGCAGATTGTTTATCCTGTTTTGCTGAAAGCTGTCCATGGCGGTGGTGGTAAAGGCATTCAGGTTGTTAGACGTCCGGAACAGTTGCATGGGTTGTTTCAGCACGTAACGACAGAAGCACGTGCGGCGTTTGGTAATGGTGATCTTTACATTGAGAAATTTGTGACATCAATGCGTCATATTGAGGCTCAAATTCTTAGGGACAGTCATGGTAACACCCGTGTGCTGGGTATTCGGGATTGTAGTGTTCAGCGAAACAATCAGAAACTGATGGAAGAATCACTTTCGACGATGCTGCCGGAAGAGCATAAGAGAAGTGTGTTTGAATACGCCGCGAAATTGGCAGATGCAGTGGATTACATTGGCGCTGGCACAGTCGAGTTTATATACGATATACCTAGCGATGCCGTGTATTTCATGGAAATGAACACGCGTCTGCAGGTTGAACATCCAGTGACGGAAGTCACGACCGGCGTCGACATCGTCAAAAAGCAATTTGAAATTGCGGCTGGAGGATCGATAGAGGATCTAAAAGCTGAAGAACATGGCTACGGGCTTGAAGTCAGAGTCAATGCGGAGAAAGCGGTTCAGGATGCCGATGGCCTTGTGTCATTTGTGCCGACACCCGGTGAGATCACACGCTGTGAACTGCCAGAAGCAGATCATATACAGCTCATCTCGATGGCGGGTGAAGGCAAGGTTGTTTCTCCCTTTTATGACAGCTTGATCATTCAAATCATCTGTTACGGCAAGGACAGAAATGACGCGATCAAGAAGATGCTTGATTACCTCGATCAGGTTGTCATTCACGGTATCAGCACTAACATTACGCTGATTAAACGTATTCTTCGAGACGACGAATTCTTGAAAGGGATTTATGACACGGGGTATTTACCATCGTTCCTCGAACGAACCGATGTGCCTGGCCTCATCGCGGAAATGGAAGCAGCATCAGGAATTGAATCCTTAGGCATTGATCTCGAGATGCTAAAGATAGAGGGAAGCGACGAATTGAAGGTGTTGTCACCATCAACGGGCGTCTTCTATCGAACACCGTCGCCCACGGAACCGGAATACGTCAATGTTGGTGATGTGATTGATACAGAGTCTGTAGTCTGCCAACTGGAAGCGATGAAGATGTTCACGCCGGTGAACCTAAATACTTTCTCTGGTGAAGATGGCGAAGTTTACGATTCTTCGCAGAAATACGAAGTTACTAGAATTAACTTAGGTACTGGACAACAGGTTAACGAAGGGGATCTGTTGTTTGTGATCAGGCCTGTGACTGCGGCGCAGGAAACTGAGTGATTTTTTGATTACGCTGGCCTTTTTCAAAATACAGTGAAGACTCACATTAATGTTTTGTCATCAAGGCTGAAAATGCCAGAAGCCGGTATAACCTCAGCGGTCACTCAATAGAACATTTCTGTAAGCGAAGGCGTGGTGACGCGCATGCCTGCCTTTAATCTGCGCGATCTAGGAATACTGATCTGCCTCACTGCACGCGTGATCGATAAGAAACTTTAGTCTTGCTGCCTCTTTCAACTCAGGTCTGGCGGTCAGCCATCCGATGAGTGCCCTTGTCCTGATGTGCAAGAACATGGGGATCAGCTTTATATGCTCGTCTGATAGGGGGCGATGTTGCTGATAGCCCCTGAGGAATGCCGCCTGAAGCATCTGGTAGTCCTCTCCAAATGCGTGTGTATAGAGCGCGACGGCAATGTCATAAAGATGCCAACCAAAGCCCGCGTCGTCAAAATCGATGAGGTACATTTTGTTGTTGGCGACAAAAACATTTTCGTCGTGGAGGTCCGCGTGAATCATGCCGTAGACATCACGACTTTTCCCTAGAGCTTCTAATTTTTCGATGATGTTTTCTTGCGTGCTCAGTAACAGAGCTTTTTGATCTTTGGTAATACCAGGTGAATCCCAGTACCTTCCCCAGAAAGGCGATTCGCCGAAGAAGCCGTCGATGTCCAACTTATGGCGAACAAAAGATGCGCTGTGCTGCCACTGCTCAGAGTGATTGTGGAGTTTTGCCATCATCGCGCCAAGCGGCGTCAATTGCGCCAAAATAGGTTCGATGGCGGGTTCACTCCCTCCGAGTTCACGCAAGGAACAGCCCTCCAGCCATTCTATGATCTCGGCGTAACGTGATCCCCCGTTTACCGTAACCGGCAGGTAGTATTCTCCTGTTTGAGTAGGTCTGGTTGCTGGCAATAAGAAACCGGCATCTGAGAGCGCCTTGGTCCACTCGTTTTCGGCGATAAGTTCGTCAAGTGTGTGGTAACCGGGTCTATGAATTCTGTAGGCAAATGTGCCCTCTGAGGTTGTGATTTTGTAAACAATATTTTCAGACTGCGAAGCGACGGCGATACTTGTTGGTGCAAGACCCCAATGTATCAGGGCATCTCTTACCTGCCCTAAGATTTGAGTTGGATCATCCATTGTTTAATACAGTTTTGAAGGTGTCGAGAAATCTGTCCGCGTGCTTTTGCTCGAAAACCAATGGTGGTCTGATTTTTAAAACATTGCCTAGTGCGCCAGCATTGCTGAGTAAAAACCCTTTGTCTTTCAATTTGTTTGCCATGGCAACCGCGCCTATACGATCAGGTTCGTTGTTCTCTTTAACCCATTCAATGCCCGTAAACAAACCGCAGCCGCGGACGTCGCCCATCATTGCGTGGGCAGGTTGCAATGCATACAGCGCCTGTCGAAGATATTCACCAACAGCTGAGCTTTTTTGCAAAACGTCTCTACTTTCAATCTCATCCAGCACAGCCATTCCAACCGCCGCCTGCAAAGGGCTTGAAGCAAAGGTATTGAAATATCGTGATGACTTTCGAAAGGCGTCGATGCTATCTGCGCTGGCTGCAACAGCTGCCAGAGGAAGCCCGTTACCCATAGGTTTACCCATGCAGACAATATCTGGTCTGAATCCGTTTGTTTCATATCCCCAGAAATCGCCAGATCGACAGAACCCTGCTTGAACCTCGTCCGCGATGATCAGCCCACCCGCAGCATGCACAATCTCTGTCGCCTTAGCCATGAATTGACCGGGCACTTCAGGCAAACCTTCGTTGGCAAAGATAGAGCATACAAACATGCCGGCAAACGGTGTGTTGTTTGCTTCGAAGTCAGCGATCGCGGCGCGGACCTTGTCAAGGTACAGGTTACACAGTGCATCGTCATCAAGGCCTGCCTGAAGGGGTCTATACTTCTGAGGAAAGGGAATTGCTCGGTAGTGCTTGTGCTGTGGAAAGTTGGAGTTTCCCGCGATGGACATGTTTCTTACTTCACTGCTATTGCCGTGATAGGTCGCATCCGTACAGATAATTCCCTGGCCGCCGGTTGCTACCCGAGCGGTCATCAGTGCAATTTCGCTGGCCTCGGTTCCGGAACAGGCGAACACGATATTCTCGAGACCATCGTGATGAAGGTTTAACAGTCTCTCAGCATAATCCAGAATACCCTGATGCAAATATCGGCTGTGTACGTTCAGGGTCGACATCTGTTGGGTCATGGCTTCGACAACCCTTGGGTTAGCGTGACCTACACAAGGCACGTTGTTGTACATGTCGACGTACTCATTACCTTTGTTGTCGTAAAGTAGCACGCCATCTCCCCTAACGATTTCGATAGGTTGCTCATAAAAGAGGGTAGCAGAACCCATGAGTTGTTGTCTTCGATCGAGCACGGTTGGCATGGTGATGTCCTGAAGTAGCTTTCAAAACAGTATACAGAGATAGTAAAGCGGAAGGATTGTTTTTTGCGCTCTCACGATTAACTGGTAGCGGCGTCAGTAAATTTTGTTGTTTGATTGTAAAAGCTATAGCAGCTCAAAAAAACCTTTTCCGATGTAGATGGCGCCAATAATAAGGATCACCAGTCGCCCGATAGATTTAAAAGTTCTATCGTTGATGTGATTCACTATCTGACTGCCGAGCCAGTTACCCAAGATCGCCGCGATGACAACTGCAATAAAAATGGGCAGAGAAAGCGCTTCAACCGAAGTGATAAGGAATGAGTAATACGACAGTTTTAGACAGTGGCCAAAGGTTTGTGTAATCGCCTTGGTACCCAGTATTTCCTGCCTGGTGAGCTTGCTTTTTAGATAGAAGAGATCAAGTACGGGGCCCGATGCACCTGCCAACATTTGCGCCGTTGTGACTAACAAGCCACAAAGTAACGCAATGAATTTGTTTTCTATATCAAGATCAACTGATTTGGGAATGCATAACGCGATGAAGGGGAAAGCGCCAATGAGAATAAATACGATGGCTTTGTTTGGGATAAAAGTAACAGCAATGAAAAATCCAAAGATGATGAGTGCGCCTGCACTATAGGGCGCAAGGACCGACCACCGAATATGGTCGCGATAAAGCCAAATTCTTGAGCCATTGGACACGGTTTGCGCGACGCCATGTAAAACCATGGCCGCGGGTACTGAGAGGAAAAAACCAAAAACCCCCATAAGTATCATACCGCCGGCCATACTAAGGACGCCGGAAATGAGGCTCGTCACGAGGGTGGCAGTCACTAATAGTATGGTGAGCATTGCGCTTCAATCCCAAAAGTCGCCTGACCGATGAGAATCCTTCTTTGTTAAGAGTGATAAAAGAGAATAGATAGAATATGATATATCTCAATATGGAATATATGTTCAAGCTGTCTCGAGTAGGTTTTAGTCATGATAGAAAATTTAGAAACGCTGCTGTCACTTTCGCGGACCGGCACGATGCTGGAAGCAAGTACTGACCTGCGAATATCGCAGTCGGCAGTGAGTAAACGAATATCTGCACTAGAGCGATATTACGATCGAAAGTTAATTCAGAAAAAAGGTCGCCGCGTAGAGCTTACCCAGCATGGACAGAAACTTGTGGATAAGATTGCGCCGATTCTGTCTGAGTTGCGTGACCTGTTTATTGAAGATGCTCCTGCGGGAAGAGGCACGTTGAGTATTGGTGTTTCTGACGCCATTTTGTCTTCCTGGGGCCCGTCTGTTTTTTACCGGGTCAAACAGCTGATGCCCGAGGTGGAGTTTGTATTTCATACATTCAGGACGCCTGTTGTGCTGGATCGCGTAAGGTCTGGCGAGTTTATGGTGGGGGTGTGTACAGGCTCTGAGCGTCTTGATACAGATCTTCAGTCCGAGATCCTGATGCAGGAAGATATGGTCATCATACCTTCTGGGCTTGAGAAGATTGATGCGACACTGCCACATGGTATTAAAGTGATAAGCATCGAGGATTATTCCGGTGCCTGGCGCTCATTCAAAGACGTGGTTGCGCGGCTGAATATTCAGCGTGAGGTTGCGCTCGAATCATTTTTTAGTGTCGCCCAAATGTCCATCGCGGGTTTTGGTCATGGGCTTGTACCCATTGGTGTTGCAAAGACGCTTAAAGTGCCCGAAGACAGGCTGATAAATTTGGGCGGCGAAGGTCTAACCAGACCAGTGAGGTTTGTCGCGCGAAAATCGACTTACTCCATCCCTATTGTTGCTAATTTCTACCAGTTTTTGATGCAAGAGGTACCAAGCAGGGACTTTGCCTTTAGCGCTGGAACGAGCTGAACGCTGAAATTAACCGATGAGTCTCAGCAAGCATTTGATCTCAATATTTGCAAAAAAACTTGTAGCTGCATCAAGCAAAGCCCGCGAAGTGGCAAGTAAAAATGCTCGCTAGTATCGGTATATTTCGCCATTAGGTGAGGTTAAGGTCAATTGCGTCGAATCAGCTGCCACTGTATGTCCCACTCGCTGGGCTGCAATGCCCAACTCTCCAGCTAGGCTGATGACTTCATCGACTCTGGCTTCGGGGAGATAGATTTCCATTCGATGTCCCATGTTAAATACCTTATACATTTCCTGCCAAGGGGTTTCGGAGGCTTGCTGGATTGCATCGAACAGCGCTGGCGTCGGAAACAGATTGTCTTTAATGAAGTGAACATTGTTGCCAAATTTCATGCACTTGGTTTGAGCGCCGCCTGAACAGTGAATGATGCCCTTGATCTCGTGTCTCATAACACCAAGAATTTTATGAATGATCGGCGCATAACTTCGGGTTGGACTAAGAATGGCCTCGCCGACATTCAAACTTGAGCCGGGTAATGCGTCCTCCAGCCGATAAGGACCACAGTAAATAAGGTCGCTGGGTAGGTTGGAGTCAAAAGTCTCCGGGTACTGCTCTGCATAATATTTCGATAGCATATCGTGCCTTGCACTGGTCAGACCGTTACTTCCTATGCCGCTGTTCTCTGCTGTTTCGTATTTTGCCTGCCCGGTAGATGACAAGCCGACGATAGCCAGTCCGGGTGTAATGTTATTTGTAATCACGTCGCTCTTCCGCATCACCGTCACAGCGCAGGAATCAACAGCGAGGGTGCCAGTGATATCACCCACGTCTGCGGTTTCACCGCCACCTGAGTGAATGTTAATTCCCTGATCTCTCATCTCCGCAAGAAACGTCTCGGTGCCCTCAATTAACGCGGCGATGACTTCGCCGGGGCAATTCAATGCGTTACGATTGATGGTATTAGACAGCAAGATTCGACCATTGACCCCTACGCAGATCAGATCATCCAGGTTCATGACAATACTATCTTGGGCAATACCACGAAAAACCGAGGCGTCACCAGTTTCCTTGTATTTTAAGTAGGCGATCGTTGATTTGGTGCCGCTGCCGTCCGCATGAATAATATTGCACTTTTCAGGATCGCCGCCGAGATAGTCCTCAGTAATCTTGCAGAAAGCGCCGGGCACAATGCCGGCATCCAGGGTGTCTACGACTGAATGCACCTCAGTCTTATCAGCACTCACACCTCGAGACTGATAGCGACTGACGCCGCCGGCCTCATCCTGCTTGTCAACAACGATATACCCGGAGCGGTCTCTTGCGGCTATTAACCCCCGAAATTCCAATTGGCGAAGGGCTTTTGCCACCGTATTGGAAGCGATGCTGTATTCCGCGGCAATTGAGCGAATACTGGGAAGTCGCTCGCCACCTGCAATTTCGCCAGTGTTAATAGCGAAATGGATCTGATCGATAATTTGCTGGAATACCGGCGTAGGAGATTCATTGTCTAGATTCAGTTTCATGGGCTTTTCCGCAATCGTCGTTGGGGTAAATTGGTCTGTATCACTACAATGATACAGATGTCTGGTTAAGATGGATAGATGCTGATCGGTGTTCGCTTCGATCTGAACACTGTCACGGGCTTTCACCGACGTTATCGCCTATAATGCGCAGCCTTTAAAACCCGGGAAGTCGGGGCGCTAGCAAGGATCATTTTCTGTGACAGCTGTAGAAGCAATAATTATTGATTACGATGCGGGCAACGTACGTAGTGTCCAACGTGCCTGCACCGAAGTTGGGATTTCCGCGACAATTACCGCGGATCCTGAACTTGTTAGACGTGCTGACCGGGTCATTTTTCCGGGCGTTGGTTCAGCGGAAAGCGCAGTAGATACCCTAGATAAGAGAGGGCTGTCGGCGGCGTTGAAAGACTTTTATGCGACGGGAAAACCTTTGCTTGGGATATGCCTTGGATGCCAGATATTGCTGGAATACACCGAAGAGGGAAATCGCGACTGTTTAGGATTGATTAACGGCGAGGTTTTGCGTTTTGAGCCGGAAGATCACGATCTCAAGGTACCTCATATTGGCTGGAATCAGGTGACAGAAGTAGGTAGTCATCCGATGTTAAAGAATGTTTCAGAGGGTGATGAGTTCTACTTTGTACATTCCTATTACTGCCGCCCAACAACAAAATCGGACCATCTCGGTTACACAGACTATGGCACTGAATTCTGTTCCATTCTGGGGCGTGAAAACTTGTTCGCAACCCAGTTTCACCTTGAAAAAAGCGGCGCCAAAGGGCTCGCTATCTTGAGTGAATTCAAACATTGGTCGGCGGACTAGTGCTTTGCTCAGTAAACGAAATGTTGAGTTAACGAAATGTTGAGTAAAAGAATCATTGCCTGTCTTGACGTGAGAGAAGGCAACCTCGCCAAGAGCGTCAAATTTGTCGATACCAAAGATATTGGTGATCCTGTTGCCAAAGCAAAAGAATACTATCTC
Organism: uncultured Gammaproteobacteria bacterium; assembly: GCA_913050215.1. GTDB lineage: Bacteria > Pseudomonadota > Gammaproteobacteria > Pseudomonadales > Azotimanducaceae > UBA4582. The sequence continues at coordinate 1,892 of CAJXBG010000076.1, read as the reverse complement.
GATGGTTTGGACGAACTGGTCATGTACGACATAACAGCGTCAAGCGATAAGCGTAATATTATGCTCGACGTGGTTGAGAAGGTTGCGGAACAGATTTTTATCCCGTTTTCTGTGGGTGGCGGTATCCGCTCGGTGGAAGACGCCAACAAGTTGCTGTGGTCCGGGGCAGAAAAAATCAACCTCAACTCGGCCGCAGTGCAGCGACCAGAGCTGATATCAGAGTGTACTTTTGCCATTGGCAGTCAAAACATTGTGCTTTCAATGGATATTAAAAAAGTTGAAGTGAACAGGGATTTTCCCAGTGGCTACGAGGTTGTGATTAATGGCGGAAGAACCCCGGTTGGCATCGATGCGCTTTTTTGGGCATTGAAGGGAGAAGAGCTGGGCGCCGGTGAGTTAGTCATCAATTCAATTGACGCAGATGGTACCCGTGAAGGTTACGAAATTAACCTGACTCGGATGATAGCAGAAGCGGTCAGTATTCCTGTGATCGCATCGGGTGGTGCTGGCAAACCTGAACACTTGCTGGAAGTACTCACTGAAGGCAAGGCAGATGCAGCATTGATCGCGTCAATGGTGCATTTTGGTGACTACACTGTCAGCGGCCTTAAAGCATGGTTAGATGAACGTGGTGTTAGGGTCAGAAAAACCTGGTAAAGGGTTAATCAGCCGGAGCAAAAAATGGATACCGTAACCGATGGAAGACTACTCGAACTCGAAACGCGAGTCGCCTTTCAAGAAGACACTATTCAGAAGCTGGACGACGCACTGGCTTCGCAACAGCAACAGATAATGGATCTTGAGCGACAAGTGCAGTTGCTAGGTCTGCAAATAAAAGAAATAGAGGCTGTACCGGAAACCACTGGCCCGGAAGCGCCGCCACCCCACTATTAAAAGGAACAGAGATGAAAGCTGTACGAGTAATTGCTGATGCGAAATTAAGTTGGGACGACATGCCTACACCTGCGCCTGCCGCGGGTGAAGTACTCATCAAAGTTCAGGCAACTGCGATCAATCGCGCGGACTTGATGCAGCGAATGGGTTTGTATCCACCCCCGCCGGGCGCCAGTGATGTTATGGGGCTTGAATGTGCCGGCACGATTGCTGCTGTCGGCGATGGGGTGACGCGCTGGAAAGAAGGCGATGAAGTATGTGCGTTGCTCAGTGGTGGAGGTTACGCACAGTTTGCCGTCGCTCCAGAGGGAAGCGTGTTGCCCGTGCCACAGGGTTTGACAATGGCGCATGCAGCCTGTTTACCTGAGGTCTTCGCAACCGCGTATCTGAACATGTACATCGAAGCGAACCTGCAACAAGGAGAAAAAGTTATTCTTCATGCCGGCGCCAGTGGTGTTGGTACCGCGGGCATTCAGCTAGCGAAGGCATTCGGAAATCCCAGCTTCGTGACAGCCGGCGGCGATGACAAAATACGAGCTTGTGTTGACCTTGGTGCTGAGGCAGGCGCTAACCGAAAAACCGAGCGCTTTCTCGAAAAAGCTTCAACTTTCGCCGGTGACAGCGGCGTTGATCTGATTCTTGATCCAGTCGGTGGCGGGTATTTACAAGACAACGTGAAATTATTGGGCATTGGTGGGCGTCTGGTATTGATCGGTTTGATGGGAGGGCTCAGCGCCGAGCTTGATCTAGCCCAAGTGTTGCGCAAACGTTTGCGCGTGATTGGCTCTACGTTGCGCGCACGCCCTATTGCTGAAAAAGCTGAGATTATGGCGCAGCTTGAGGCTCGGGTTTGGCCTAAGATTGTCTCAGGTGAAATCAAGCCTATTCTTGATACGGTTTTTCCGATTGAAGAGATTGAGCAGGCACATGAGTTGATGTCTTCGGACACGACGATCGGGAAAGTGGTGTTGGCTGTTGAGCACTAAGCGCTGTTGCAG
>CAJXBG010000075.1 GCA_913050215.1 uncultured Gammaproteobacteria bacterium | reverse complement strand
TAAGCCGTTATCTCCAAAGCGGTGGTCACCAAGCTAAAGGACTACAACAAGAGCCGTTTTAATACATTATCAATATACTCATCGTCAGCATCATTACTAAAACCTGGCCCTCCTGCTAGGTGCCCGTAAACAGAGGGAATAACGTTTAACTCAGCATTTGGCATGAGGTCTACCTCGAGTGCATTATCCTCTGGCGGGAAATAAAGGTCGGTCTCTGAAGGCATCACGATCGCCCTGCAATGGATCGCAGAAAGTGCTTTTTCCAGATCATTATTAAAGCCAGTATGATTACTTAGGTCAGCACTCTGCCAAGTATCAAGCATGCCCAATAAGTCATTGGCATCATTCTTTGCAAAAACCTGATGTGCTGTATTCAGGAACTCTTCCATGTTCTGCAACGCTTGACCACCAAAAGTGAGGTCCAAGCTTTCACGATAATAGGTTTGAGAAGCAAACCAACCCGCATAGATTGTAGAGAATGCTTTAAGCCCTAATTCTGGCGGATTTTGATATTCGCCGCCTTGAAAATCCGCATCAGCAGTGAGTGCACATTTTAGCCCTTCTAAAAACAACCAATTGTGTCTGGAAGTCCGAGCCGAGCCGCATATCGGCGCAATCGCCTCAACCATTTGGGGATAAAGTGCCCCCCAATGAAAAGCTTGTTGCGCGCTCATTGAAAAACCAGCCACTAACCTGATTTTTTCGATGCCAAACTCGTGAGTCAAAAGCGCGTGCTGCGCTATCACATTATCGTAAACATTAATGCTTGGAAATCTTGGCCCATCCTGTGGAGCCGGTGTGTTGCTAGGTGAAGACGATAAACCATTACAAAACATGTCAGGAACAACAATAAAATACTTGTCGGGGTCCATCGCTTTTCCTGAACCTATTGCGCCTCGATTATCGTCGTGTCGACCTGAATACCAAGTGGGGTAAAGAATTACATTGGTTTTATCAGCGTTCAGACTTCCGTGCGTTTCATATGACAATTGGGCGTTCGCGAGGACCTCTCCTGACTGAAGCCTAAAATTACCTAATTCAAATACGCCTTCCACGTTCAACCCCTTTGTTATATTGAGATGCGCTGAAAAACAGGTACTACGGACTAGTCTGACATAGCGACGCCGTAGAATAAGACGAATAAATCACATTATTAGAACAAGCGTCAAGCGTACGGCTTATAACGTTTGCACGTCAATTGATCGCGTTTAAGCGAGTCGTTAGCGTGATACCCTCCGCCGCGGAAAAATGAGACCCATCTTTCTCGCAACCAAACTGTTAATTACCCGCCGCAACCGACCATGACATGCTGAGAAGCAGCCTAGCCTCATGCTTCTGCTACTTTCTTAGCGTCACCTACAGCACTTTCAATATATTTATCGCTCTTTCTGCTGAATCCGGAACGACATGGTTTCGATCACACGAAAGCCTAACGGTTTTTCTTGCGCGCCTTCGAAATTCTATGCACTATATCCGAGCGCCTGAGAAACGGGCCTAATTTTTTGAACTAGGAAGATCAAATCGATCCGAAATGTAGCGACTGCACATTATCTGATCGGCTATATCAATAGAGGGGAAAAAATGAAATACCGAAGTCTAAGGAAAAGCGTGTTTGGCAAAGAACTATTACCAAGCACACTCATCGCTGTCTTCGCCGCAACGGCTACTGCACTTCCCGCAGTATCTTTTGCCGAGTCGAATGATGATGATATGGAAATTGTAACTGTCGTAGCCCGAAATACTAAAGAATCACTCCAAGATGTACCGGTGGCTGTCACAACGATCAGTGATGACGTCATGAACGCCTACCGTATAGATGAGGCAACAGACCTGATCAGCATGGTACCGGCTCTGAATGTATCTGTTGGGGGTTCTGGAGCTGGGGCGCAAATCACATTACGCGGTGTTGGTTCATCGTTTATCTCAAATGCATTTGATTCAGCGGTTGCACTCAACTACGACGGCATATCCGTCAGCACGCAACGTTTGCTGCAAAGTGCCTTTTTCGACGTCGAACAGATCGCGCTCCTGAAGGGGCCGCAATCACTCTATTTTGGAAAAGCGGCGTCAGCCGGCGTGCTCTCATTACGCTCCGCCAACCCAACCGATGAGTTAGATTACGGCTTCAAAACTTCCTATGAGGGACAAGAAGAAGGCACAACATTCGGCGGCTTCGTATCCGGACCAATCAGCGATACCCTAGGCTATCGGGTTGCAGCCGAGATACAAGACATCAATAAATTTGTAGAAATTGCTCCTGGCAACCCAACTGCTCAACCAGAACGTGGATTAGAAAACTTGATTACTCGGGTGACCTTCCAGTGGGAACCTGTCGATAATTTCGATGCTAATCTAAAGATCAATTACAATCGCCAGCGCTCAGATTCGTTGAATAGTAATCTCGACATCTTCTGCGGAGGAGACGGTAGAGCAGACCCATCGGTTATACTCGGCGGCGCCTTGGGCGGCGTACCGGGGTTCGATTTGTTCGAACCAACACATGATTGTAACGTCAAAGATGGCAAGTTTGTCGGTCCAGATGGTCACCCGTTGCTCACATCGGTACCCACAGGTTCGCCAGGTGAAGGCCGAGACATTCGTTTAGCTTACAACGACACCGATACGTTCTTTACTCGCTTGGAAATGAACTATGCGCTTAACGAGTCTTTAAATCTTACCGCTCTCGTTGGTTATGTAGACCTTGATAACGAGTACAACGATACATTTAACTCTACGGGTCAACTTCCTGATGGCAGTGCTGCTGGATTACCTGCTCCATTCCTTAACACCCTGCAGCAGACGACATTTGAACTGCGTCTTGCCAGCAATAATGATGGCGCATTCAACTATCAGGTTGGCGCATTCTGGGAAGATAGAGACATAGGGCACAAGACATCTCAGAATGCCTTCAACCCTTCTCTACTTGGCGCAATTGGCTTTGGACCTGATCCCGCTACAGGATTTACCTTTGACTGGTTAGCCAACAGACCCATTCAAGCAGAAGCTGTGTCTGTATTTGCTAGTGCCGAATATCAGTTCTCGGAAAGTTGGCTGCTGTCCGGTGGCTTACGCTGGACAGATGAAGAAAAGACGACGTCCGTCGGCTTCCCGTTTATTCACTCCGGTGTCGCGGCGCTAGGACTCACAGCAATTGCATCGGGTTTTCAATCGGGTGACGTCGGGTTTCAAGACGACAATATATCTCCGGAACTGGTCTTGACCTATGTGTTGAATGACTCTATCTCGATTTATGGCGCCTACAAGGCAGGTTTTAAGTCAGGTGGCATTGACAACAATACGCTGCCAACGGGTTCTCTTGTACTGAATCTGAACGACCCTGACCCGGCTGTGCGAGAAGCTTCTGGCGATGTACTGCGGTTTGCCTCTGAAGAGTCGGACGGCGGCGAAATCGGCTTCAGATCTTTGTTGCTCGATGGAGACCTTTTGCTCAACGTGACGGCGTATCACTACGTGTTCGAAAATCAACAAGTACAGAACTTTGATCCCGCGATTTTCGCGTTTGATACAACTAACGCGGGCGAGCTCACCACCGCAGGTATCGATGTCGACTTCATGTGGAACACGCCGATATCCGGAATGACTGTCTCAGGTTCCTGGGCTTTCTTAAGCTCTGAGTTGACTGGCGATCTCGTGATTGCATCAGGTGCAAATTTGCGGGGACGTGAAGCAGGTTTCTCACCAGACCTATCGGGTAACATCGGGGTAAACTGGGAAACAGCAATCGGTAACTCTTTGATGCTCAACATCAACTCGAACCTTGCCTACAAAGGAGATTACTTCGTCGGGGGAAGCTCAGTGGAGCCATTTCACCCTGTTACCAACCCACTTGGTGATCTTGTACAAGAAAGTTTCACGCAACTTGATTTAAGAGTCTCGCTATATATGCTTGAGGAAAAGTGGCAAGTTTCGCTTATCGCGCGTAATTTCTTTGATGAGCAATACTTCACGTTTGCTGGTCCAGCACCCTTTAGACCTGCCACTGGCGATGACCAGTTAGTTGGTTTGGGTCGAGGTCGTCAGATCTTCGCTGAACTGTCTTACAACTTTTAGAAAAGCACCCGCTAAGTACCAACTCGGGCTCGGCAGCAAATGCCGGGCCCGATTCACTCAGCGATCAATATCCACTAAACTGCAAACCGGTGGTGCCTCAACTAAAACGCATCTTCTAATCTATAAAACAATTATCACAACTAAGATCAGTATTAAATCGCATGATAGGCATCAAGTAGTTGCTGCTTTTCGTCCGCTGACAAATAGGTTGCCTGTCGAAAGAAACGGGCGAGATCCCGCTTCTTTCTTACGACGCCGAAAGTCGCTTTTTCAAGGTCGATAAGATGCACACTGTAGTCACTCATTTGCACCAGAATATGCTCGTCGATCAGCGAACCGTGAACCCATCGCCCTTTATGTAGCTTTGCGAACACGCGCCCCACATTCTGTATAAGCAGTTGACGTTGCACACCCTTCGTATTAATTGCATCCGATAGCGGTAGCGCGTTTTCAATTTCGGCCAGCACCAACTCAACGTCATTACCCGCCTCTTTATAGGAAACGATATCAGGCACTGGCACACCAAGAATTTTACAAGCCTCAAGCGCGCGCTTCTCGCACCTTAGCATTGGCGTTAATCTATAGAACCGCCACGCAGCTCTTCTTTGGTAGTGACTCTGTCGTTTTACATAAACTGTTATGCCATCGCGTCCCCAGGGCTTCCCTGAACCCTTGAATACGACACTTTCGCCCTTTCCGCGGCGACTCTGAGCGGGTTTAACGAGCGTCAGGTCATCCGGGGACATTACGTTCCTTCAATTTGAAGTAGGTATAACCGCCACATGGATATCCTTGGCCAGACATCGTAGTGGTCTACGATCTTGAACCCTGCGTCAAGAAACTCAGGTTCAATCTCATCACTGCGGCGGCAAATACGTTTGCCGTACCCTGACACAGCGGGAGGTGGCGGTTTGTTTCTTCGCCGAAAGCTGGCCAGGTTCCCATTAGTCCACAGGCTAATAGCCACATGTTTACGACTAACTCGCTTAAGTTCATTTAGCGCCTGCATCCTGTCTTCCTTCATAGACAAATGATGAAAGAATCGCAGGCAGGCAATAAAGTCTATGGAGTTATTTGGCATTTCTATATCGAAGGCTGAGGTATGCAAAACGCTAACTGCATCATCTGGGCGCGCGTGCTTCGCAACCTCCAGCATACCCGTACTTGCATCCGCTGCGGTTAACTCCGCAACGCCGCAATCGCGAAAGACAGAAAGGAATCTTCCGGTTCCACAGGGAATATCCATGGCGCTTTTTGGTCTGCCAGACTTCTCTATCGCTTTTCTTAAAACCGCCTGTTCTTGACGCGTTGTCAGACGCGTGCGTAAGTTCTTATCATGATGTGCAGAGTAATTCTTTGCACGATCTCCCAAGTAGTGGTCATGTTGATCAATCGATTCAGTCATCAGGTCATTTACCTATATCGCTAGCTTTATTAGCCCAGCATTTCCTCGGCATATTCTTTAATCAATTGATAATTAGCCTTACCGTTTGGCGCTCGCTCTAAGCTTGCTCGCGACAGTATTCGCTTGGGCACCTTATAAGCTGCCAGTTCTTTTCGGGCAAAATCTCTGAGTTCGATTTCTTCCATTTCAAAGCCATGGTTGAGTTCGACAACAGCAGTGATCGCCTGTCCCCATTTCTCGTCAGGCATGCCAATCACCAGACAATCGGCAACGCTATCATGTCCTTTGAGCGCTTCTTCTACTTCTTCTGGGTAAACTTTCTCACCCGCAGTATTAATACAGTTACTACCACGACCGAGTAGCGTCAGACTGCCGTCTTTTTCAACCTTTACCCAATCTCCGGGAATAGAATAACGAACACCATTGATCACCTTAAATGTCTTATCCGTTTTTTCCTGATCCTTGTAATAACCATCGGGTAGAAAACCACAGACGGCGACCATGCCAGATTCTGACGATCCAGGCTGCACTTCTTCCTCAGCTTCAGTAAACACCTTACACGAAGGCCCGAGCACAAATTTCGCCACTTCGATAGTCGCATCTTTGGTCATGACGGAACTGCCCAAACCGATCGCCTCGGAGGACGAAAAAGCATCGACTAACATCAGATTTTGATTGTGTCGAAGCAGCCCTGCTTTGATATCTCGGGTCCACATCACACCACTCGATGTCATCGCCATGACGCTTGAGAAGTCATATTTACCTGGACTCGCGTCCATCGTCTCGACCAGAGGTCTGGCAAAGGCATCGCCAACGATTGTTACCGTGGTTGCTTTGTATTTATCAATCGCTGAAAGCGCCATCTCGGCATCAAAGCTCTTGTAAGGCAGCGTTACGCAGGTGCCTCCCCCCATCATGGCGTTAATTGCAGACATCATTCCAGTACCATGCATGATCGGCGGCAACGGCACGTTCACCGGTACAATCGGTGCCAACCTGATTCGCGTAAGAAGGTCCTCCAGACCGTCACACGGTGGCACACCTGCGTTGGCATTGCCGCCGCCGCCCAGGGCGTTCCAGAGCGAATGGTGCGCCCACATAACCCCCTTGGGCATACCAGTCGTACCGCCGGTATATAGGAACAACTGGTCAGTGCCAAAACGCTCAATACCGAGTGGCTTGCCATCTCCTTCAGTGGCCAACGCCTCATAAGAGATAGCGTCGTCATTACCACTAAATCCATCGTCAACCTCCACCCACTGGGTGACCTTTGGCAGACTGTCTTTTATGGCACTAACGTGACTTGCGAATTCAGCGGCGTAAATACATACCGTTGCGTCAGCATTATCCATCAGATAGACGAGTTCTTTGGCGACGTATCGGTAGTTTACATTCACATGGGTTAATCGGCCTTTGAACGAGGCAGCTAATCCCTCAGGATATTCGCGGCGGTTACGCATATAAATGGCTATTTTGTCACCGGCGACCGCTCCACCCTTTAATAGATTAGCGGCAAGATTATTGGTGCGTTTCGTGAAATCTTCCCAATGCGTTACGTCATCACCATGAATCAGCGCTGGTCGATCTCCGGGCACAACATCTGCTAGGGCGTCAAGGATATCGCCGTAGTTCCATTGATAATTGCCTTCACTACCTGTTGTCGCTATATCACCCAATGTTTTCTCCCTTCTAATTTTATTATTTGATGTCTTGTGCACATCCGCCTGGAAATGCTCGTGCTAAGCGCTTGTTATCACATGACAACTGATTTACTTTGACCGATGGTCTCATAGATGAACTTTTGAACACAACAATCCCACGCCGTAGAGAGGCATTCAAGGGTCTAGAGCAATATGACAAGACAAATTATTGCGTTCGATAACGAACAAATTCACGCAGGCAACAAGGGCTTGGCAATCGATCATGACGCCGTTACCAAGCGCGTTGATGCGCTACTCTCGACCATGACACTAGCTCAAAAAATCAATCAGATCCGCGGATTGCAACCGGAGACAATCGATGGGCTCTACTATGCCGGTGAAGACAATGATTTGAATATAGCCCCATTCAAAATGGTTGATGGCCCCAGAGGTGCTCGAACCGGCAATGCTACCGCATTTCCAGTCGCTATTGCCCGAGCGGCCACATTTGACGTCGCTCTTGAGCGTCGTGTCGGCATGGCAATTGGGCGTGAGGTTGCGGCGCGGGGTGGTAACGTATTGCTGGCACCGACGATTAACCTGTTGCGGCACCCCGGCTGGGGACGCGCCCAGGAAACCTATTCCGAAGATACTTACCATACCGGTGCCATGGGCGTGGCGTTCGTATCCGGCACCCAAAACTATGTTCTGGCAAGCCCGAAACACCTCGCGGTAAACAATGTCGAAATAACCCGTTTTGATATGAGCGCAGATATCTCTGCGCGCGTACTGCATGAGGTTTATTTGCCACACTTCAAACGCTGCGTGATTGAAGGCGCTGCAGCATCAATCATGAGCGCTTATAACAAGGTTAACGGCGTTTACTGTGGCGAAAATGAAACACTGTTAACGACAATTCTTCGGGATGACTGGGGTTTCAGAGGCTTTGTCGAATCTGATTGGTTTCTGGGGGCCAGATCTACGGCTGCTTCACTCAATGCCGGTATGGACATCGAAATGCCTACGGGTTTTAGATTCAGTGACGAAAAAATCCAAAGCGCCATTGAAAATGGAGAGCTTGACGAAGAAACCATTAGCCGTGCAGCCGCAAGAGTTCTGTATCAAAAAATTGGCTGGAACCTTCAGGCAATGGCTGAAGATGCGCCAGACACCAATGTTATAGAATGTGCAGCGCATCTGTCTCTTGCCCGAGAAGTTGCGCAGAAGTCGATGGTACTGCTTAAGAATGAAAACCAGGTATTACCCATATCTGCCGCCACAACAGGCGCGCAATCAACAGATAGCGCGCCGCCATTGAGCATCGCCATTGTGGGTCATCTTGCAAACACGATAAATCTAGGGGACCGTGGGAGCAGCATGGTGACTCCGACTGAAGCAATCACGCCGCTTGCGGGTATCCTCAGCCATATAGAAGATCACGGCTATCACTGCACGGTAGATTTTGTGGAAAATGAGTTTTCGTGTCTCGAGCACTACGATATGTGCATCGCTGTTGTTGGTTTTACCTACCGAGAAGAAGGCGAGTTTATCCCGACCCAACAGGTCGAGGCCGGCAATGATGGACTCGCTCGGGGTGGCGATCGAGAAAACCTGACCCTTCCCGACGGTCAACGCGCAATCATTGAAGCCGCGATCAAGCACGCTAAAAAAACCATTGTCGTGCTAGAGGGTGGCAGTGCTGTACAAGTCAGGGATTGGATAGACAAAGTAGATGCCCTTCTCATGGCCTGGTACCCCGGATGCCGGGGCGGTGAGGCGATTGCTGACGTGCTTTTTGGCGCGATAAACCCTTCTGGTAAACTGCCGGTGACGATACCGAAGCATCTTGATCAATTACCCCCGTTCGACATGGCATCTCTGAACGTCGAGCATGGTTTCTTGCAAGGATATCGATTTCTTGGAAACACCGAGCCTGAGTTCCCATTCGGATTTGGGCTGAGTTACACCCGGTTCACGCTTGATGGTTTGTACCTCCGAAGGCACGACCACGGTTTTCAGATAACAGTGGATGTCACCAACATTGGCGACGTTGCAGGTGCGGCCGTACCGCAGATTTACCTCTCAAATGGCAACTCAGCAATCTTACGTGCCAATATCACGATGAAAGGATTTGGCCGGGTCAATCTTGAGCCTGGGGAAAGTGCGTCTGTTATCTTTGAAGTCACAGATGAGACGCTAGCCTACTACGATGAAGCGTCAGCGTCCTGGCGTATGGAATCTTGTGAATATACCTTTAGTTGTGGTTTTGATTCCGCAACGATGTTGCTAGGGGCGAGCTGGCGCTATGATAAAAATACAACGGCGACCAATGCCGAGGGTGTCTGGCAACCCGTTTAACGTACGGTAATCCTCGGACCGTCGTCAGCACCGTGATTTTTGATGCTTCCAATAATCTTCGCATCCAAACATCCTGACGCGTTAAGTTGAGCAACTAGATCTTCCGCACTTGCTGAATCAACAGCCGCTAGCAGGCCCCCTGCGGTTTGCGGGTCAAACAGAATGGGAAACGCTGGGTGGTCAGTAAACCCGTCAATACCGGGGGTTGAACGCTGATTCGCATCGTGGAGTGTGCTCTTAACCCCAAGCTTATTGATACTTTCCCGCGCGCCTTCGAGCAGAGGCAGTTGATCCAAGTTGATTTCGGCGTGAAGATCATCAGCCTTCAACATTTCCATCAGATGACCTGCCAAACCAAAACCTGTCACATCCGTGCATGCGTTAGCATCTTTTAGAATGTGAGCTGCATCCCGATTAGACATCAGCATCATTTCAGTCGCCTGCTGAATCCATTGTCCTTCGGCCTTGTACTGCATATTCGCGGCGAACAGAGTGCCAGTACCCAGAGGTTTGGATAAAATCAACTTATCCTCAAGTCTTGCACCTTGCTTTGCACGTTTGTTAGCGTCTGTTATGCCACCATTGATAGTGCCGGGCCCCGAATTGGACGACCCTTCTTTACCATCGATTAAACCGTTAACCGCAAAACCAATTGAAAGCTCAGCGCCTTCCGATGTATGCCCACCGATAAGTTTTACACCTTCTTTCTTCAACTGATCAATAATCCCGGCCATAATCTGAGTTAACAGGGCTTTGGATCTATCAGGTTTTGCATGGGGTAGCGTGATAATCGCCAACGCGGTCACTGGTTGACCTAACATTGCGTATATGTCGCTCAACGCATGGTTAACCGCTACTTGAGAAAAAACATAAGGATCATCAATAAACGATTTGAAGGAATCAACAGTATGAAGCATCATTTTTCCTGCTGGAACTTCGAAAATCGCGGCGTCATCGAGACCATCAACATCAACATCGAGATCAATCAGCACATCTCTCAGCAAGTCTGCACTGACTTTGGATCCACATCCGCCGCATTGCATCTGATCGTCGAATTCGGCTAGCAAGCCTTTTGGCTTGGTTCGTTTCATCTTCGGTAACGATGAAAACCTCGCCATAAAGCTACGGTCAATCCAGTCTTTCCAACGCCAGAGTAATCGCCCCTCGGCACTCCAGCCATGTTTAGATGCAATTGCATACTTGTCGCCGGTCGCCAGCAGCGACAAAAATGACTGTTGGGGCTTGAAGGCTTTTGGCGCTTTACCAGATAACAACCGCGCAATATTTTCAAATAGAGGCCGCCCCTGGCGAACCGCGAAAACGCCAGCTTTTGGGCGCGGGTGTTTCATGACATCGGCGACATCACCTACCGCAAAAATGTTAGGGTAGTTTGTTGACTGAAGCGTGGGTTCAACCGATAGAAACCCTTTTTCAGTTAATGCGATGCCAGTACCCGCCAGCCAGGACTGCCCCGCCGCTGATGTCACCCAAAACACCTCATCAACTTCTAATTGATCTCCAGATCGCGTCAGCAAACATTTTTTGTCACGCTCAGTCTCCGTGATTGCTTCAACACGACAGCCAGTTTGGAGTTTGATGCCTGTCGCATTTAATCGAGTGGTCACCCTCTCACGTGTCTTGTCGTCATAGCCCGATAATATCTCTGCACCATCAACGAGGAGATGAATACTAGGTTGCTGTTTCAATCTGTGAGCGATCGCGAAACAAAGTTCAACTCCGCCAGCGCCACCGCCAACCACGGCAATCTGTTTTACTAGGCCCCGTTCCCATCGTTCCAGAAACTGCTGCCATTGCGCGAGAAATTTGTTAATAGGTTTGACCGCTATCGCATGTTCTGCTGCACCAGGCACATCAGAAACAGCGGGTGTAATACCAATATCGATAGAAAGTAAGTCGTAGTTAAAATCAGCTCTGCCTTTGCATTTAACGACTTGCATCACCGGATCAATATCATAGGCAGCTGCGCGAATAAATCTGGCACCTGCGAATTTACAAAGAGGTACTAGATCAATGTGTATTTCTTTTTCTGAATAGTGACCTGACACAACCCCCGGTAACATGCCTGAATAAGCCGTCAAAACATCTGGGGTGATCAGCGTTACCTGCAGACCCGGAATAGGATTCATACCCAACATGCGTAGCAAAAGCACATGGCTATGACCGCCACCGAGCAGTACGAGATCCCTTGCGATTGGCGTCGTATTCATCTGAAGGTCATGCCGCAGAACGCAAACGTGCTTTCAGGAATTCTCCCAGTTTAACGATAGCGGCTTTACCCTCAGGCACGCGGGAAGCCAATATCTGCCATACGTGGGGCATTTTTGGCCATGTCTCAAGCATCGCCTCTCCACCTGCATCTACCATTTTTGTCACCAACCGTTGTGCGTCACTGAGCAGAATTTCTGATTCGCTCACCTGCACAAACGTTGCTGGCAAGCCGCTAAGGTCAGCAAACAAGGGCGACGCCAGAGGGGCCGTGTGATCACTTTGTCCAAGGTAGTGATCAGCCGTTTTCTTTAATGCGCCGGCGGTCAACATCACATCGCTGTCGGCGTTTGCCCCAATTGAATCGCCAGATAGAGAAAGATCAGTCCAGGGAGACAATAGAATCGAGCAGTTAGGCATAGGCATTCCTAGATTTTTGATATTCACCAGGGTTGCAACGCTCAAGCCTCCACCTGCGGAGTCGCCTCCGATCGCGATCTTATCTGGAGTGGTGCCTTGGGCTAACAACCAACGATAACATTCAATCGCATCTTCAAGGGCTGCGGGAAATGGATGCTCGGGTGCGAGTCGATAATCCACCAGTAGCACCCTGACATCTCCAGCTTCCGCAAGGCGCCAGGCGACGTCCCTGTGACCATTTAACCCACCAAATACATAGCAACCGCCGTGAAAATAAAGGAGCACAGGTTTTGTGCTCGCCTCTTCCATTTGAATCCATTCACAAGGGATAGAAGCACCCGATGTACGAGGGATATTCAGCGGTGTCACGATGACATTGTCTGGCGTTTTCGCCGAAAGCCCTTCCGCCTTCGCCATGTTCTCTCTGAACTCTACAACATCCTCAAGGCTGTCAAGTTGCTTTTTAATGGTCCTACGCAATACCGCGCTCATTAGTGCTGATCTGATACTCACCTTGCTTCCTGATAATATGTGTTTGTGTATTGTACCGCCTTGCTGAAGGCGGGGATATTCTGAACGCGCCTGACTATTGAGTCTCCTGAAATTGCAGTTCGTGCAGCATTGCATAAAGCCCATTCATTGCCAGCAACTCTTCGTGAGACCCCATTTCTTTCACTTCGCCCTGATGCAGCACCACGACTCGATCAGCCTCCTGTATCGTTTGCAATCGATGGGCGATCAGAATCGAAGTCCTGCCAACCATCAGTTTGCGAAGGCCATCCTGAATCAAAATTTCTGTCTCGGTATCAATGCTGGCGGTTGCTTCATCAAGAATGAGAATTTCCGGGTCAGCTGCTAATACACGGGCGAAAGCCAGCAGTTGTCGCTGTCCCTGAGAAAGATTAGCCCCTCTCTCGACCAGAGGTGTGTCGTAACCCTCTGGTAATTTCGATATAAACCCATGTGCGTTAACGGTTTTAGCAGCATCGATCGCCATTTCGCGAGAAACAGATGGATTACCCAAAACAATATTGTCGAGTATAGAACCGGAAAATATGTGAAAGTCCTGCAGCACTACACCGATACGACTGCGTAAATCCCTGCTATGAATATCATTCAGATCGTGACCGTCGAGAAAGATTGTTCCCCTGTCAAAGTCATAGAACCTGCCCAGCAATTTTATCAGTGTACTTTTACCTGATCCGGTACGGCCCACAATCGCCATCTTCTCGCCCGCATCAACGGTGAATGAAACATCCTTCAGCACGGGCGTATTGGCTTTGTAAGCAAATCTTAGTGCGCGAAACTCAACCCGGCCCTTCAGTCGACCATGCAGGTGCACAGGGTTTTCCGGCTCATGTATTTGCTCGTCCCAATCTAGTGCCTGAAATATCCGTTCGCCGCTGGCCATCGCTCGAAACAGAACGTTTAGTTGTTCTCCCAGCATGACCACTGGCGTAAATAGCATCCCCATGAATCGCGTAAACAAAATCACCCCACCAAGGCTCATCTCATTCTGCACAACTTCACCACCGCCGTACCAGATGATGATTCCAAGGCCGATGGAGGCAAGGCTGTCGTTGAATGCGCCATAAAAAGTCGACAGGTTAATCGAACGAAATTCATAGCGACGATTTGACTTGTTAATTCGAGTGTAATTTTTCAGATTTAGCGACTGGCGTTCGCTCAGTTGCACAACCTGCATACCAGACAGATTTTCTTGTAAATTCTGGTTCAGTGATGAAACGCTGTTTCGAACCAGTCTAAAGACCTCACGCGTCGCCTGTCGGAAGAAGTAAGTCGCGACCGCTACAATGGGTACAAGCGCCAGCAAAATCAACGTCAACTCAACACTGGCACTGAGCATGATACTGAGCGCAACAAAAAAGGGTACAAACTCACCAACGAGACTACCGATGCCGCGAAGCATTTCAAACAGCGCCTCAATGTCATTGGTGACTCGGGTCATGATACGACCGATGGGCACGCCGTCGTAAAATGAACTTGGTCTTGTTTCAAGGTGAGCAAACAGGTCCTGACGAAGATCTCGCAACGCTTTAACGATTGCACCTACCAACGTCTGCCGATGTGCATGGCCGAAAATGCCATGTACCGTCATGGCGACAAAAAATACGATTCCCGCCGAAAATAGCGCAGGAATACCTAGCGAATGTTCAATCCATTGGGTCAGTTCAATCATGCCTAGATCAGGCATGTTACCGTCGGATTGGCCAATAATAATGTAGTCCACCAGCACTAGGCTGATCACAATCTCCATCAACACCGCTAGTACACTTGCTGCCAAGACAAAGAATGCGCTCACAAAAAGACCAAGCCGATACGGTTTCAGCCAATGCATAATGCGTCCGAGCAGATGCAGGTTCAGCACGTTCCCCGAGAGTTCAGCCTCAAACATCGAATGATCGTGACGCTTGGGGCGCGTGGTACTTGGACGACTATCTATGGCAGCGTCAGTCATACCGGCGATAACTCCATGTCCTGTGAACGATCTGAATCTGCGCCGGGGGTTTGCAGTCGCTCAAGCTCAGCATAGAGGCCATCTAATGCGAGCAATTCCTCATGGGTCCCCGATTCCGCAATGGACCCTTCATCCATCACAATAATTCGGTCGGAGTGACGCAGCGTGGAAACCCGATGCGAGACCAGTATCGTCGTACGGTCATCACGAAGAGATTTCAGCCGGGAAAGAATGTGCTCCTCGGTTTCGGTGTCAACGCTTGAGAAGCAGTCATCAAGGATAAGCACTGGCGCATCACGGATAAATCCGCGCGCTAGGGTCGTACGCTGTTTCTGACCTCCGGAAAGCGTCACGCCGCGTTCTCCGACCAGCGTGTCCAACTGTTCAGGAAACTCCAGGATAGTCTCTTTTAATGCTGCTGATTCAGCAGAGCCCCACACAAGCTCTAACGTACGGTCAGGATCGTCATAGCTGATGTTATTTCGAAGCGGTTCTGCAAATAAGAAGGGGTCTTGCAGCACCTGAGCGATCTGTCGTCTGATCTGCCGCAGCGGGTAAGACTTAACATCGATATCATCAACAAGAAGTTGACCGTCGCTGCTATCCAGCATTCTGGTGAAATGTTTCAACAATGTCGATTTACCGGAACCCACACGCCCGACGATCCCTATTGATTCGCCGCGATGAATACGAAGGTTGATGTCCTGAAGCGCGGGCTCGCTAGCACCTGGGTAGGTGTAGCCCAGGTGTTTTAATTCAAAGTCTCCGCTGATGATATCCGGCGTTAGACCGCTGGGGTTATCTATGATTTCTGGTTTCGCATCGAAGATTTCGAACAGCCGTCTAGTCGCAACAGCTCCCCGCTGCACCATTGTCACCAGCATGCCCGCCATCCGAATCGGCTGTAACAGCATATTGAGACAAGCGAGGAAAAAGATCAGATCACCGACGCTCAGCTGATTTTCCAGCACAAGATTGCCACCGTAAATGATGATCATCAATTGAGCCGCTGAAGCAAGCCATGGCATCCACGCTGTCATCAGCGAATTGATTCTCGCTTGATCATAAAACGCGGTGGCATATTGATCGTTGGTCACCCAGAACCGATTAATTTCATTCTGTTCCTGAGCTTGCGCCTGAACCGTGCGTATACCGCTCAGATTTTCCTGAGTGTGGGTCGTCAAAGCAGATAGTCCCTCTTGCATGGCGAGGGATGAATCAGCCATTGCGCCTGACATTTTCCAGCCATATAAAAAAATGATAGGGAGTACAGGCAGAATTAGTAGTGTTAGCGATGGAGATTTATAAGTCATCGCGATGATGGCGAAGAATGGCGCATACACCATGATGACAATCCCAAATGAGCCGAAGGCGATCAAACGTTGGATCAGAGCGATGTCTTGAATAGCCCGAGTCATGATGTCCCCAACACCCATTCGAGCAAAAAATTCACTGCCCTGCTGTTGAACTTTGCTGAACAGCGATTGCCGCAGGTCGTAACTCACGGCGAACCCGACCCGACGCAGACCACGACGCGCGTATATTACGACGATGAACCGCATCAGCACACAGCACACGATGCCAAGCGCCACCTGTCCAATACTATACTCCGGCGTAGCGTTTTCGATGACCTGCTGAATGCTATCAATGCCCATCGAGACGAGAAAATAGGCACTGATTTCAAAAAATCTGGCGACAAAGAATGCGAAAAAGCTTGCGCCAATTTGGAAGCGATAGATTCTTAAGACAGGGATTAAACGTAGAAGCGATCTCAAACGACAGTACCAATAAAGCAGGTTTATTTAGCGCAACGGCGTATTCTGCCATAATTGCCACTCGCCTGATACTCTACTATACCGAACCTCGAGCCGCTTCCAATTGGCACCACGGCTTATCCTCGCCTCTTACATCTTCGAACGGTATACTACCGCGCTTTCGACTGCTGAAAGACAATTGCATGGAACAAAACACTTATCCCGCCTCTCAACCTGATGATGAAACAAACCCTCCTCAGGAAACAGTGCTTACAACACGTCCTACCTTTCACCCTTTTGTCGTACTTCCGCTAGCGTTTATCAGCGGATTTATCATCATGTCGGTCGAACTCTTGGGCGGAAGAATCCTAGCGCCATACTTTGGCAGCAGCATTTACGTGTGGGGCAGTATTATCACTATTTTCATGCTATCGCTGTCCATCGGTTACCTATCGGGTGGCAAGCTCTCTCTGCATAATCCTAATCTGGGTAGTTATGGCACATTCTTCATTGTCGCCGCACTGATGCTATTGCCGACAATCATATTTGGCGAAAACATTATGGATTGGGTTTTTCTAAGGATTGAAGATCCTAGATATGGCTCTTTGGTCGCTTCAACGTTCCTATTTTTTGTTCCTACCGCAATACTAGGGATGATTGCCCCTTACTCTGTCAGGTTGTTAGTCGAAAGCAGCGCTCGATCGGGAAGTGTGGCAGGGAGTCTCTATTTTATATCGACCCTTGGTAGCGCACTTGGCACGCTAGCAACCTCTTTCTATTTTGTACTCTGGTTTGAAGTCAACACGATTCTTATTTCAATGTGCGTGACGCTGACCATAGCGGGTATCTGCGCTTTGATTGCAAACAGGTTTTCATAATATGCGATATTTTTTTATCATCGTTCTTTCCCTGCTTCCTGTTCTGTCAGCTGCAAAAACAATTCATCAAGAAAGATCTCTTTATCGAAATATCGTCGTCAGTGAAGAGCGCGGGCGGCGTTGTTTAGTTTTTACGATTAAACGTGATGAGCGCAATCAGACCTGCAAGGATATGAGAGATCCTAAAAGAGTTGTCTTCCCTTATGTTCGAATGACGCTCGCTGGTCTATTGGTTAATCCAAATCCAGAAAGTGTGCTGGTCGTTGGACTGGGCGGAGGCACCATACCGGTGCTATTGGCAGAACTTTACCCTGACGCTGATATTAAAGTAGTCGAAATCGATCCTGCGGTCATTACAGTCGCGAAAACCTATTTTGACTTTTCAGAGACAGACAAGCTCACGGTCGATGCCGTTGATGCCCGGGTCTATATCAAGCGAGCCAAACTCAGAAAACAGAATTATGACCTAGTGATTCTTGACGCGTTTACCGGTGAATATATTCCAGAACACCTGATGACCGCCGAGTTTTTGCATGAATCGAAAGATCTTCTGACAGAAAACGGCGTCCTGATTGCCAACACCTTCTCGAGCAGCAAATTGTACGACCACGAATCGGCCACTTACGCCGAAGTTTTTGGTCGTTTTCTGAATCTGAAAATGCCTGGTACCGGGAATCGGGTGATCGTGGCAACGAAAGGTAACCTGCCCGGTGATTTTGCGCTAAAGAATCGGGCAAAACAGTTGTCTGCACGTCTTCAAACCTACGGCGTCCAAATGGAAGCTTTTCCAAAGTTTATGAGCCGAGCAATTGATTGGGACACTTCCAAGCGGATCCTTACCGATCAGTATTCGCCGGCTAATCTATTACAGGAAGATTAGCCGAAGAAACCGGAGCCGAGCAGCGTATTTAGCAGCAAGGCCCGTCGTTACTAAGACGCAAGGTTACCTTTGTGATCTTTCCAATAGCGATCTTTCAACAATCGCTTGTAAAGCTTCCCTGTCGGGTGCCGAGGTAATTCCTCTTCAAAATCAATCGACCGCGGACACTTGATATGTGAAAGGTGGCTTCTCGCGAATTCGATCAGCTCTTCCTCCAGCTCAGGACCTGCGTCACTCATATCTTTTGGTTGGACAACGGCTTTTACTTCTTCTCCAAAATCATCATTTGGAATGCCAAAGACTGCAACATCCATTACTCTTGGATGCGTCACCAGAATATTCTCAGCCTCCTGCGGATAGATATTCACCCCACCAGAAATAATCATGTAGCTCTTTCTGTCAGTCAGGTAAAGAAACCCTTCCTCATCAACGTAACCAACATCGCCCAGCGTTGACCAGCCTTTATCGTTCCTCGAATCATCGGTTTTTTCTTTATCTTTGTAATAGGTAAATTCACCGCCGCCTTCGAAAAAGATCGTACCTACCTGACCGGCCGGCACTTCAGCACCCTCCTCGTCCAATATGTGCAATACCGCCATTAACGGCCGGCCAACAGAACCTTTATGTGCCAGCCACTCTTCCGAGTTAATCGCCACGAAACCATTACCTTCTGAGCCAGCGTAATACTCGTATATCACTGGCCCCCACCAATCGATCATCTGTTCCTTAATTTTTACCGGACAGGGTGCAGCGGCATGAATCGCGCAGGTAAGACTGGAATGATCGTATTTGAGTCTGACATCATCATCCAGCTTCAACATACGGACAAACATTGTCGGGACCCACTGTGAATGGGTGACTTTATATCTTTCAATCGCAACCAGCGCGGCTTCTGCCTCGAAATTTTTCATGATCACGCAGGTCATGCCCTGCAGCAGAAAACCGATGGTAAATGTTAAAGGTGCAGCGTGATAAAGCGGCGCAGGACTGAGATAAATGCTTTCTTCTGTTGTGCCATAAAGCAGCGCAAATATATTAGGGCCTGCATCTTCGCCAAAGCCATTTTCAGGGAGTGGCTTCAGCACCCCTTTGGGTCGACCAGTGGTACCGGATGAGTACAGCATTGATGAGCCTGTGCTCTCATCAGCAATTTGAGTGGTTGGCATCGCCCCAGCAGCATCTTCAAAGGATTCAAACCCAGGAATCACCCCGTCCAGCATAAAACACTGCTCAATCGAGGGGATTTTACCGATTAACTTTTCAACCACAGCTGTCTGGCTTTTGGAGGTAATAAATACCCTCGCCTCACAATCATTGACGATATATTCGACCTCGTGCTCCTGCAACCTGTAGCTAATCGCGGTGAAATACAATCCAGCTCGGAGCGCTCCCAGACATAATTGTAAATAGATATCGTGATTCTCGAGCATCAGGGCAACATGGTCGCCCCGGTTCAGCCCAAGGCTTCTAAAAAGCTGTGCGCATTGATTAGACCCCTCTTCAAGTTGACGGCGGGTGACGACAACACCGCTCTCGGCCATGATATACGCGGGCTTGTCAGGGTTTGCGGTCGCAAGTACGCCTGGATGCATCGGTTTTCCTCTTTCTGTTTTAGATATGGCAGCTGAATCGGATATCAGCTTGTAGAGCTCGACAATACAGAAAGAGGCTGAATCAGACAATCCCACAGCTGCCCAGCCACTCGGCTGATTCAACACAGCCGGAAATCAGATCGGATCTTTTGAAGTTGTGATTGTCATGGATTATCGACTGATTGAGCACGGAGGACGAATGCCCGTTGGTCTCGCACGAACGCTTGTCTGTCGCAAGTCACTTGTCTGAGACTGGCTCCTAGTCACCTTATCTTGTTAGTTAGCGCGGTATATGTAGTTCGATAAGCTGCATCGTTGACAAACTTTTTTCACGCCCTAACTACCAAGGAAAGCGGCGGCGTCGAGTAATCAGCCAAACGTCTCGT
>CAJXBG010000074.1 GCA_913050215.1 uncultured Gammaproteobacteria bacterium | reverse complement strand
TGGTAATCGCGCGCAGGGAGCTTAAGCGATTCGCCTAGCGTCGCGTTGACAGAAAGGCATCACTCAATTTAACGCGGGTTTATGATATCGTTAAACATCACACAACGTGAACGGAGCACGTGATGTCTGAAAGCCAAACTCTGAGCGTCAAAGAACATGCTCAAAGTCTTGACGATTATGTCGCCAGGGGAAAAGTCCGCGCGCTAGCGCTTGACAATCGCGGTCCCGCGCAATTCGGACCGAATGGCATGCTGACCACAGAAATTCTAGACGCTTTCAATCAGCATGGCTTTTATGTGTTTGAAGGCTTGGTCGACGACAAAGAAATTCAAGTGTTACGGACGCAAATGCAAGACCTGTTCGATAGAGCCCCAGTCGATAAAACCGCGTATCTGGACGCGCAAGGTCGACCTGCTTTTGGCAAAGCATTTAAACGAAACCCTTATTCATTCGCCCGGCCCTTGTCCGACCCCTGGGGAGGAACAGAACTACTCGGCGGGCGACATCCGACCAAAATGGCCGAGCCGAAACCTGTCGATGACGCGCCTGAGAAAACCATATTCCTGATGCACGGGATGTGCCAGATTATGGAGGCAGGCTTACGCCTGTATGGTCACAAAGATTTGTTGTCTATTGCCGCGTCGATTAACGGCGCAGACTTTGTGCCCTACAACGACGCCATCTTTGTGAAACAACCAGGTCTGGGTGGGGCTGTCTCTTGGCACCAAGACGGCGTCACTCACTGGCATGCTTCAAATTGGGACGCAGGTATACACGGGTTCAATTTTCAGGTGCAACTCTATGACTGCACGCCTAGAAACTGCCTTTGGGTTGTCCCGGGTACGCACAAACAGGGCAAAATCGATATCAAGCAGATGGTTTCAGAAAATGGCGGGTCAGACCAACTACCTGGTGCGGTACCGTTGATGTGTAAGGCCGGAGATGTGACGATTGTTAACCGGCAAGCCTTACATGGCTCTTTTGCCAACACCTCGCCAGATCTGAGGGTCTCACTGACCTTTGGATTTCATCGTCGAGCTTCGGTGCTCGGGCAAACAGGCGCACTCAGTCAGACCGACAACGAGACCTATGATGAACAACGTATTTTCGAGCGCTCTGCGGTGATCCCCATCGCGATTGACGCAAGGGCAAATCATTACAAAGGCGAAAGCCGGTTCGAGTACCAGCCATTCTTGAAAATAATTGAAAAGTTTCAAGATACTGAGGCAAATCGAGCGAAATACCTGATGGACTATAATCTTAAGGATCTGTCGATTTAACCGATAAAAGACGGGGTTTCGCACGAAAGCTGCGAGATCTGAAGAAGGTTGGGCTGATCCTTAACATCAAGACGCTTAAGCAGCATGGGCACTTGATCGCTTAGCTATTTCTGCTTCAACTCGCCAAATCCTGTCTTGGCCCCAACAACTAAACGGAGCTTCATTGGCGGAGGATACCCTGAACCCCGGCACACCCCAGAGTCCAGCACCGTTCATTGCATCAATGTTTTCCTGCAGCAACCCTTGCCAATCAAACGACCCACTTTGCTGATCTACTTCTGCCAAGTTCAGGCCGATACGATCCAGCACCTTCGCAAGCCCGACTGCACTAGTCACATCAATCCCCTCAGCAAAACATGCGGATAAATAACTCTCAACGAAACCCATTCCTTTACCCTGCGCCACTGCTCCCGGAAACAGGCTGAACGCTTTCAGCACGGGGTCGCCAAATGGATCGACAAACCGCCCGAAGGGAATACCATGAAACCGTGCTTCGCGTCCCGCATCCATCATGATGTAAACCTGCTTTGCTCGAGGCGCTGGTATACCGCGCATCATCATTGGCATCACCGGGCGTAGCTTCAGAGAAACACCGCTACGGTTTACCAAGTCAGCCACCCTGCTATGCCCAATCGCGGTATAGGGACTTCGCAACGAAGGAAAGTACTCCAACGTCACTGCTGCGGTTTCCTTGCCGAAAGTATAGTTGGCAGTCGGCAGTGGCGCGCACATGGCACTGAGGGGGCTCGAACTGTACCCTGCATCGATGAGTCGTTGTTCCAACAAATGTAACCGGTCAAGCCCCCAAAACCACTCACCTTCAAAATAAAACGTTGCGCCGAAGTAGTGGCCAAGCTCTGCCTGCAAGGCATCTCCTGCAGCGAGATTTACCGTGTCCGATGATTGAATCCCGCTATCATCTGATGCATGACGACGCCAAATGCTTTCGCCAACGGCAATAGCACTACTGGCAAAAGCTGAGGGATCTGTTGAACCAAGTGCTGCAACTAATTCCTGGTTGGCATGGTCAACCTGCCGTTGATCCGGAACGGTGCCAGCAAAGGGAGGCAAAACGCCAAAAAACGCTCCAATGCTACTGGCATCGGCTATCGAGCAAGCGTCGTATCGGGTTGCGTCGCCCTTGAATTCAGCAGACGGCGCACTGACCAGATGAGAAATGAAATGAATGTTGTAGCGGGCTTGTAGCGCGGCAAGTTTTTGCACTGCAAGAAAACTGTAGGGATCATCAACCTGATGGAAATAGTGCACAGCGGGGGTTTCAATCCGCTTCTTATCAAACAACCTACTTTTGCGCCGCCTCAGCTCGAGAAAAGATTCGGAGCTCATCACGCGCATACCCGCAGATCTGAGTCTTGTTACAAGTTTCATTGCTCAATATCCCAAGTCAAAAATCCTACTGATCGACCTAATGATACTGACATAAAAAATAACCGCCGTCACATTTGTAATGCTTTACATTAATACATAACGAGCCGCAAAAAAAAGGAGCTCCCGAAGGCGCTCCCTTTTCATCTAAATGCCAACCAATTCCCGAGTCAAATTGGCCCGGTATCGTTAGCGACTAGATTATACTGCAACGATATTTTCTGCCTGTGGTCCTTTCTGACCAGCAGTTATCGTGAATTCTACTTTTTGGCCTTCAGCCAAAGTTTTGAAACCTGAACCTGAAATTGCACTGAAATGAGCAAAAACGTCTGGACCTGATTCCTGTTCAATAAAACCAAAACCTTTGGCTTCGTTAAACCACTTAACTGTACCTGTTACTGTATTAGACATAATAGTTCCTAAAATTTAGAAGTAATTGTTACCTTTGTTAGATTGATTCCATAAAAAGGTGTTGAGCTAGAAATCGGGCTGTTACTTATAAACTACAGGACGAGGCACTACTAAGAAAAATTCTAAGAAAACTTCGAAATACGAGGAATAAATACAAGTCATACTTTCAAGCCCGGCGGAGTATATAGATATTCAGTACGAATACAACAAACTCCTAGTTTTTGTGCCACTTGGGCACTTTATTATTCACTCACCCAAACAGGTAAGTCTCCCGACTATACCTCGAGAAACCCCTATTCGCTAGCAAATAAGGGGATTGTTTACAAAATAACGCGGAAAAATCTCTTCCAGAGCCCAAAAATGGGATTTTCGAGGCGGATTTGGCTTATTGCCGGCCTAGATTAGGCATTACAAAAGGATTTTACTCCAGCGAGTGCTACCTTCACTTGTTACGATATAAAGATTTTCGCCCTTGCCCAAAGACAAGATATTGATTCTTCTCGGGTACCATCGACCATTCCGCAGGCGCATCAATCACGTCACCGGCTAGATGACCTCCGGGAATCATGACAACCGGTTCATTGCGGGCCATCAGGCGAACCAACGTCACCCGCGATAAGGCGGAACGAAAAAGGGTCATAAGCATCGGATCGGCCTTAAAAAGGTTAACATTGGACGTTGTAACAGCTCAATCACATGCCCGGCAGAAAAACACCGCACACTTAGCAAGGCGACAGCCATGATATTTCTCACATGAACATTGGCATCTGGGGGACCGGCGCAATGGGATCCTTTGCTGCCTGGCGACTATCTTTTGCACTGAATGCCTCGCATTCTGCCGAGCAACATAAGCTGACCGTTTTCGGACACTATCAACCGCGCCTAAGACAAATCAATCAACATGGCATTAATCTCATCAGCCTGGATAAACGCCGCACTTGTTTCAATGTTCTGGCGACGAGTGATATTCCCCGGCTTCCAGAAATCGACATTGCGCTCGTCTTTAACAAGACTTATCAGCTTGATCGCGTTGCCAGTGAGGTGCACAGGTCAGTTAAACAGCACGGACTCGTCATCTGCTTTCAAAACGGTATGGGCAGCGACAGGCTGGTGCGGGAGGCTAACCCTGATAAAAAAATTGCAGCGGGCGTTTTGTTCGAAGGCGTCACGCTCGATCAAGCCGGTGACATACTTCACAAAGGCTCCGGTAGTACCTGGCTAAGTCTTTCGCCTCAGACTGAAGCCATGTACGCAAGCATATTGTCGCTTTTACGCTTGGGAGGCTTCGACCTACGGGTGCAATCTGACATCAGCTCAATGCAATGGGCCAAGCTAGCCGCGAATGCCGCAATAAACCCACTCACCGCTCTCACCGGCGCGAAGAACAAGCAGGTCGCCGAACATCCTCTATTGCGCAACATTGCGAGCGCTGTGGCCGCGGAAATCACGCGCGTTGCCGAGCTTGAGCAAATTCGCCGTGACAGTGAGTATCTCGAGCACATTCTCTATGTCGCCATGCGTACTGGTGAAAATACATCATCGATGCTGACGGATATTCGGCAGGGGCGCGAGACGGAGGTGCAACACATCAATGGTGCTATCGTTAAACTCGGCAGAAAACACAAAATTCAGACGCCAGTGAACCAGATGCTAACCGAATTGGTAGCAGACTACAGAAACTCGCCGATTTCTCTCGAGATACTTGAAAACCACTGGCAACGGCTCATCTCCAATCACACGACACAACAGTAATACTCGCCGCAGAGCGCTGGACAGGGCATTTATCCTCCATTAAGCTTTTACTTCACTCCGATCTATTGAAGACGGAGATGACTCACAATGTTTTAACAACAACGTTCGACCGGAACGTTAAACTGATGTGGGACTTGATCCAGCGAAGGACAGGTACCGACGACCTTTCACATATTGGCATTCATGCCGTATGTGCCTTCTGCTGTGTCCAGTGCTACTGGAGACATACATGAACGTCCGTTCTTTCCAGCAATTTAAACAGGCAGGTCATAGTATCTCTATGGTCACCTGCTACGACCATTGGTCTGCAAAAATTCTCAACAAATCAGATATTGATTGTCTTCTGGTAGGTGATTCACTCGCAGTGGTCATGCATGGTTTCGACTCGACGGTACACGCGACCATCGAAATGATGGTGATGCATGCCGCCGCCGTAGCAAGAGGTGCGACCGAAAAATTCATCATCGCTGACATGCCTTTTCTTAGCTGCAGCAAAGGCCTTGAACCGGCGATGGATGCTGTGCAGCAGCTGATGCATGCCGGGGCTCATGCGGTGAAAATCGAGGGCGCATCTCATCAGCTGCCACTGATTAAACAAATCGTCGAGGCCGGAGTACCCGTCATGGGGCATCTTGGACTCACGCCCCAGTCAATTCACACGATGGGTGGGCACAAAGTTCAAGGAAAAAAAGAAGGCGATGCGGAGAGACTCATCACCGACGCAGCTGCGCTCGAAGCGGCAGGCTGCTTTTCCTTGGTGTTGGAGTGTATACCTACCAATCTTGGCCGACAGATATCAGATTCTCTGACGATCCCAACAATCGGCATCGGTGCTGGCCCATGTACTAACGGGCAGGTTCTGGTGCTTCAAGATCTTCTCGGCGTTAACCCGGAATTTACACCAAAGTTCTTGCGAAGATATGCGGATAGTTACGGATCCATTCTGGAAGGGGTAAATCATTTCCACCGCGATGTCGTCAGCCATTGCTATCCATCTCACAGGGAATCTTACAAATGAAAACTGTCACCTCTATCAAACAGTTTCGACAAATAAGGAAGACCCTAGGTACCTCGAAGTTAGGCTTTGTGCCAACAATGGGCGCATTACATCAGGGGCATATTTCCCTGCTTGAACGTTCTGTCGGTGAATGCGATGTGACGGTACTCAGTATATTTCTAAACCCTACGCAGTTTAATAATCCTGACGATCTTAAAACCTACCCCATCACTCTGCAGGAAGACCTAGAGAAAGCAGCGCAGGCCGGCGTCGATGTTGTGTTGCTGCCTGAATACGATGAGATTTATTCGGACAACTTTCGGTTTCAGGTCAATGAAAATAATTTCAGCAAACAACTGTGTGGTGCACACCGTGACGGACATTTTACCGGTGTTCTGACGATTGTCATGAAACTGCTAAACATCGTTAAAGCAGAAAAGGCTTATTTTGGTGAGAAGGACTACCAGCAATTCCAGCTAATCAAAGACATGGCCGATGCATTTTTTATTGATGCAGAAATTGTTGGTTGCGAAACAATTCGCGAAGCCGATGGGCTGGCAATGAGCTCAAGAAACACCCATCTTAAAGATGAAGCCAGAGCGCTTGCTCCCGTGCTACACCGACTTATTAGCGAGGAAGCCTCGGATGACACTGTCGCTCACCAACTAAAAGGTTACGGTTTCGAAGTTGACTATATCAAAACAATTGCAGGCAGAAGATATGCGGCGGCAATCCTTGGGCAGGTGCGGCTTATCGATAACATACGACTTCGACAGTGAGTTAACGCCTGATAAACTCACACTGCATGAGTGTGAAAGTAATTTGGCCGCTGAACGGAAGATAAAAGGCGCAGCTACGTAGTGGTTCATCCAATTAAAACCATCTGCGTATTTCGCAATGACGGCAAACTCGCTTGAACTCATGCTTCGATAGCTATTTCGAGCGCATCTGTTCCCTGTAACATAAGCAAAGGAGAACGTTAGCTTGCGTGGATAAACAATGAAATCAAACAAAGATTATGTCGTGTTGCTTCACGGATTGGCGAGAACAGCAAATTCCATGAACAAGATGGCTGACGCTTTTAGAAAAAGGGGATATCACACTTTAAATTTGGGATACCCTTCTCGATCTGACAAGATTGAAAACCTTTCCCTGAAAGTACTGACAACAGCACTCGATCTCTGCACCGGCGAACTTGAAGAGCAACAACGAACTCAAGCGAGGGAAGGACAAATCCATTTTGTCACTCACTCAATGGGCGGCATTTTACTGAGGCACTACCTTTTACATCACAAGATCAGGAATCTTGGACAGTCTGTCATGATTGCGCCGCCTAATCAGGGTAGTGAAGTCGTTGACTTTTTTGGCAATACACCAGGCTTTAAGCTGTTGAACGGGCCCGCCGGTATGCAACTGGGCACCAATGAGGAAAGCCTTCCGCTTCGACTGGGTCCGGTGACCTTTCCGGTTGGTATCATCGCCGGAGACAGGTCAATTAACCCTTTGCTATCAAGGCGCTTACCAAAACCAAACGATGGGAAAGTCAGCGTGACAAGCACGATGGTTGAAGGGATGGCAGATTTTATTCAATTACCGTTGAACCACACTTTTATCATGCGCAACGAGGAGGTGATTAGGCAAAGTATCACTTTTGTTGAAACGGGCCGCTTCAGGCACCGCGAACAGTAAAACGGGTCGCCCCTCTGCTTTTCTGAATTTCTCGGCTGTCAGTCTTCCTGATGTTCTCGGTTTGTTGACTCCCCGACACGACGGCAGAAAAGATTGACGTCATGAAACCTCACACTACGCCTGCGAAACACCTAGCACCTGAAAACAACCTACTTGAACCTTTTCGGTCGGAATGAAGCGAAAGGAGTTACCATGGATAATCACTTGCCGCCGAGCAGGGCTTCGTTCATCACGTGAAATATCACGTTTTGCTCCATCACACCGTTTATCCACTGACTACCCGGACCGCTAGCATAAATGGCAACATCCTCCCCGCCGTGCGTTTCGAAGCGCAATGGCACCGCTGCGGCCTGCTTAAAATCAAAAGCCTCAGTGTCTGTATTGGACAGATCGAGCTCGACGCCTTCTTTTGTGGGATCACGGTGACCCGGGCCATTGGCATAGGTTAACGTGGTATACCGCCGATCATTTGCATCTCTTCCAGCGAACCCGAGTATCGGATTCCCTCGACGGGGATAACCCGCCATGGTCATTGTGTGACTATGATCCGCCGTCACTATAATGAGCGTGTCTGAACCAACCAGTTCCGTTGCACGTCGAATCGCATTACTAAATTCGATGGTCTCGGTGAGCGCGAGTTTTGCGATACCCGCATGATGCCCATGATCAATCCGACCGCCCTCAACCATCAAAAAGAAACCTTTGCGGTTTTTTTGAAGCAACTCAATTGCCTTACCTGTCATTTCTGTCAAAGAGGGCTCACCCTTCGGCGACTGATCCCGAAGCTCAGAGAAACTCATATGTGAGTCAGAGAACAATCCCAGGAGATGATCCGTATTTTTGTCAACAGATTTAAGCGACGCGGTATCCGTCACGTAAGTTGCACCCTTGTACTTCGCTTGCCATTCCGCGGTAAGGTCGCGGCCATCTTTGCGCTTGCCCCCTTCCGACACAGGGATAAACATCTGTCGTCCGCCTCCCATGGCAACTTCTAATCCATCACCGAACGGAAATTCAATCAGCTGCTGCGCGATGTCTGCGCATCCACCACCTTCAGATTCGTAATCGCGCTCAATAGCATGCGCAAAGGTTGCCGCAGACGTGGCATGTGTTGCCCGAGTGGTTGTCACGAAACCTGTAGAGAGCCCTTTTATTTCTGCGCTTTCAAGCAACGTTCTTAGATGGCCGTTTTGACAATCTCCGTGACTCGCCGATGCGTCAACACCGAGGGTTCTGAATCTCGTTTTAACACCCGTCATCATTGCTGTCGCTGTCGGCGCTGAATCAGCTACTTGGCGGTCGACGGCATAGGTTTTTGAGAGCGCTGTGTGAGGGAAGTTTTCAAACGACAGCATGTGTTCTTCACCGTTCGCCCCATTCATTTGCCCTTCATAGATTCGACTCGCAGTAACCGTAGTGATACTCATCCCATCGCCAACAAACAAAATGACATTTTTCGCCCTTTTCTTGCCTCGGGTAAATCGCTTTTGTTGTTTGACGAACGACTGCCCAGCTTTATACCACTTGAGCGCATTGGCATTGGCAGGTAACTCAGCTTGTACATTGGTGCTGGCAAATGTCAGTAAAAAACTTAGACAAACAACCGGCATCAAGGCTTGCCGGTTAATCCATCTATGTAGTGTCCAGTTAGCGATTAGAGGGTGTTGCGATGTTGAAGATGCCGATTGGCGCGCCATATATTCGATTCCGGTGACTCATGTGAACTGCGATTCGCGATCATTTTATTCAACCTAATACCGTGTCAGCAACCTATTCGACAGTCGTAACCGCGTTCAGCTCAACCTCCATATATACATCCGCACGCGTATAATCAGACGCCCGAGGAAATCGCATCTGGACAAACCCAAAATGGCGATAGAGGCCCAGCGCTGGCGCCAGTTTTGAATTGGTTTCCAAGTATAATTTTCTGAAACCCATCTCAGTTGCTTTCGTTAACGCGGCGCTCAGCAATAGTTTGCCAAGCCCGTGCCCGCGTCCAGATTTATAGACGCCCATTTTGGCAAGCTCGCCAATATCATCGCCTTGTTTGATAAGCGCACAAGTGCCTAGCGCCTTACCTGTGGTTTTTTCGCAGGCGAAGAGTATTGCACCGCCAGGATCAATAATATGTCCTAGCGGATCTGAAAGGGCAACGCGA
The DNA here is from genome assembly GCA_913050215.1 of uncultured Gammaproteobacteria bacterium. Lineage (GTDB taxonomy): Bacteria > Pseudomonadota > Gammaproteobacteria > Pseudomonadales > Azotimanducaceae > UBA4582. Next base: position 10,416 of record CAJXBG010000074.1, on the reverse strand, counting down.
TCCGATTCCTCCATGGAAAAATCTTCGTTGATCCACTCTTCATTAATCAGCCTGAATGAATTCGCCAGCGTTGGACGAAAGCCCACCACTTCAAATTCGCTTGCGGCGGGGTTGTAACGATCAAGAAAACGTTGCTCAAGACTGCGCCGATCGAGCAGGCGCTCGACAGTACCCATGTATCCTAAAAAATCGACGCCCGTTTCATCAAGTAAATCTGCAAGTGTAGCGCCTATGACTTGCCAAACAGCCTCGATAGACTTTTTTTGCTGCTTTCCGTAGCTAGTAAGCGCTAACACACGCTTTCTTTTGTCCTTCGTGTCTTTGTAAGCGGACACCAGGTTGGCCGCTTTCATCTCCCGAGCAACTTGGTTAACAGACGGGTGAGATATTCCCACCGCCTTTGCAATATCCATGATTGAGCGAGGCCCCATTTCACTCAGATAGTAGTAAACAGGGAACCATTTTGGCTCGAAAGCGATTCCTGTCGCCCGGTACATTTTTGCGCCGTCTTGCATGACTCTATCCGACAAACGTTTCAACCTAGTGCCAAAAGCCAGCGCACCTAATTCTCCTAGGACATCTGAATGCATTTAGTTACCTTTTTAATTACGTAGCTAGTTACGTAATTATATTCATATTTGTGATAAGATCAATCATCCATCACACTAGACAGCAGATTTGACTGTCTCCTTGCTGATTCTGCAAAATAGCGGCGGGAAGCCACCATGCAGCCATTGCTCAGACATAAATGAAAATGCGGAACTCGCTATCGACTGGATGGACCAAAATGGGAAACTTTGGTTATTTCCTTGCGAGCGACCTAGGGGGAAAGGCAAAATTACGATATGACATACGGTAGCGAACAAATTCTGAACCGCCCGACTCCAAAAACCGGGCTATACACGGCCTACAAATGGGTGTTCGTACTGCCTATTTTGGTACTTACCACCACAATACTCGGTTCATTTATCATCGTACTGTCATTTCTGGGCGCCCCAGACTATGCCTCAAGAGTTTTTGGCACCCTGTGGGCCAAAATAAATACAAAAGCTGCACTCATCGGCGTTCAAACAACCGGCAAAGAACATATCAAACAAGGGCAGTCTTACGTCATCGTGGCGAATCATCAAAGTCTACTTGATATTTATCTTCTCTACGGCTATCTGGGCATCGATGTCAAATGGGTGATGAAACAGGAATTGAGGGCGGTGCCCGTATTGGGACTGGCCTGCGAAATGATGGGGCATGTCATCGTCGACCGATCAAATACTGCATCAGCCCTTGCCTCGATGGAACGCGCCAGAGAAAGAATCAAAGATGGGATGTCGGTAATTTTCTTCGCAGAAGGTACTCGGTCGCGAAGCGGTGAACTCAAGCCGTTCAAAAAAGGTGCATTTCGCATGGCCCAGGAACTAAATCTGCCGATACTGCCAGTAACCATCCAAAACACGCGCCACATCCTACCCTCAGACACAATAGATTTGCGCCCGGGTATCACGAGAATGATCATTGGCAAACCCATTTCGGTCGAAGTTACATCGACGACCGCTGACTACGCCAAGTCGCACAAGAATGAACCCAATCTGCTGGAAAACAGTCCGACTGAAAGCAAGGCTACAGAGCACGCGCACGATGCCCCCGCATTGAAAAGCCTGAGCGACCTTTCGACGGAAGTCCGAGAAGTCATATTAAGTAACCTGAAACAGACTTAACGGTTAAGCCTCAGCGGCTAATGCCCCCGCTCTTAAGACCGATCACTTACCTTTCTTTCCATCTCGTTTTTTCTTATTCTTTTTCCGTTTCTGAGCCAGGGATGCTTCATTCTTACGCTGTTGGGCCACCTCGTCACGAGACGCTTTAAACGCTGCCTTCAGGGCATTAAGTTTTCGATCCTTCTGTTTCATGACACTGCCCTGATGTTTGGCAGCGTTTTTAGCCTTATTAAAAGTGATGATCTTGTCTTCAGTCACGGCACACAATTCCTGTTCTTCTTTTACAACTGGTTACTGGCAAATTTAACCCATACCCTTACAATCAAACCAGTGGTTTACTTTTATTAAACTCGCTTATAACATGCACTTCAGCCTCCTATGACTCGGGCAAAATCCCCCGCCCATGGTAAACTTAACTCAGGTAGCCACTAGATAAATACTGTGTTCCGAAAAACTGCTGACCGATTGCCGGTCTTTCTAATTTTATCCCTCACTCTGGTGGACTTCATTCTTTACTTTACTGTTGAGAACTTTTGGGTCCTTGCATTCTATTTCGCGTTGACTGTCGTTCCGAAGGGTTGCATCTGCTCTTGGAACCACCATCATCAACATACCAAAACCTTTCGTTTCACCCCTCTTAACCGGCTACTGGAACTCGTCTACGCACTGCATACAGGCGTCACAACAAATCTCTGGTTGCTTCATCATGTCTTTGGTCACCACCACAACTATCTTGATCAAACGATTGACGAAAGTCGCTGGAAGCGCAAAGACGGGACACTCATGAGCGAATGGGAATACACGCTGAACGTCGCGTTTACTGCCTATTACCGAGGTTATCTGGTGGGTAAAAAGCACCCTCACCATTACCGGACCCACGTGATATACACCGCGCTTGCCGTTGCATTGGTTTTAGCGCTGACAATTTATCATCCACTACAAGCAACGATGCTATTTACCATTCCGATGGTCGTCGGCTTGTTTATCACAGCGTGGGTCACCTATGATCACCATGCAGGACTGAGTGAAACTGAGGACCATTTCAAAGCCTCATTTAACAACATCAACCCTGTTTTTAATCTCGTCACCGGCAACTTGGGTTACCATACGGCACACCACTACAGACAAGGCGTGCATTGGTCAGAACTGCCAGCGCTACACGACACAATCAAGGACGAAATTCCCCGCGAGATGTACAAAACCTCTTTTTGGGAGGTGTTTAATAACAGCTTCTTCCTGAAGCTATTTGGTCTCTCGCGCTAGTATCCAACGTGCCGGATATCAGGCCGCAAGGGCTTTGACAGAGAATTCCAGCCCTAGGGGTTTTAACATGACCGGAGGTGCAACGAGTGAATACAAATAAATCTGATTCAGAAGCCGATACACAATCGGTGCAAGGCCTGCGAAGCGACGCAAATCTCTGTTTTGTCTGTGGTCCAGAAAACCCGATAGGGCTTCGCCTGCAGTTTAGAATAGAGGATGACGTATGCCGATCCGAGTTCACGCCACTACCTCACCACTGCGGATATGACAATGTCACCCACGGCGGTTTGATTTTTTCTGCCCTCGACGACGTCATGGCTAACTGGATTTACCTCAAAGGTGATAAAGCATTTACGGCTAAATGTGAAATTCGCTACAAGGATGACTTGCCAACAGGCACGCCGGTCAGGCTTGAAGGTCGATGCCTCAAACAACGGGGACGACTGGTCCAAATGGAAGGAAAGATGATCCGTCAGGACAACGATCATGTCGTTGCTGAATGTGAAGCAAGTTTTATGAAACCGCCCACTCCATAATGCGGGATTCCGTCACACCTTAGATGGGCCGAAATTTGTGTGCAAATTTTGGACGGAATCATTGGTACACTGAAGATTTATTATCAGGTTTAAAACATGACAGTTGAGCAAGAATATCCAACCGCAAGCCTTCGTCGCAGACTGGCAGCACAAACCTATGATTTCTTTTTACTGTTTGCGCTTTGGGCCGTCACTGGCTCCATACTGCTGATGGTGTTCGGAGACTCCGCGCCCGAGGACCGTCGTCTGCCCGAACAAGCACCGCTATCTACCCTCTGGGTGCAGTTGATCTGCTACGTCGAAATCTTTCTTTTCTATTTCTATTTCTGGCTTGTAAAAGGTCAGTCTCTGGGCATGCAGGTCTGGAAGATTCGCGCCGTCAACAACGAAGGGGAGATCATGGGCGCTAAAGATGCCGCGAAACGTTTTCTTTGCGCGACCATTTCGATGATGCCGCTTGGCATCGGCATGTTTTGGGCGTTGATAAATAAACAGCACCTAGCGCTACACGATGTCTGGTCAGGCACAAAGGTGGTCTATCTGGGTCAAAAGCCTTACCCATCTGAAAAACTTGATCGCCGCGATGAGGTTCTACCGGAATAGTCTCCGCCCCTTAACTGGCTCTGCGCATCAGAGGATAGCCGACGATAAAGCAGATCGCTATCGGAATGATGATGGCAATGATGGGGGAGAAACCAAACACCATACTCGCAGGTGACAGCAGATCCTGTACAAACTTGAACAAGATGCCGATCACCAATCCCATGATCACCCGCATACCCATGGTAGATTCACGCAATGGGCCAAAAATAAAAGAAATGGCGACAAAGACCAGCCCTATTGTCGAGAGAGGTTGAAGCACTTTCTTCCAAAACCCCAGTTCGAATTTGCCGCTGTTTAACCCCTGCTCTCTCATGTATTCAATTTTATCGTTGAGTTCGCCAATCGACATTTTGTCCGGTTGGACTAGAATCTCGGTGCTCAAAAGCTCGGGAGCCAAACGACTGTCCCATCTCAAAGAATCAATATGATTCGCTTGGGTCCTGCCCACTTGAAAGTCTGTCACGATGACATCTTCAAGTTGCCAATAGGTTTCATCATCACCCTCGCTGTGGAAGGTCCCGTGTTTAGCAAACAAACTTCGGGTCATTTTCTGTTCATCATCAAAATAGTAGTGTGATATCCCGTCAAGACTGCCATCCTGACCCACCTCATCAAAATGCATAAAAATATTGCCTTCACGATACCAAAAACCAAATTGCGGTGTGATTTGGCTTTCTGATGACAGCGCTTTTAAACGTTCGTTACGCGCTATTCTTTCAACATCCGGCAACACGTACTCACCCACCAGCAGTCCGATCAACACCAGTAAAACTGTTGGTTTCATAGCACTAAGCGACAAAGACCAGGTAGAAACACCCGCTGCCCGCATCACAACAATTTCACTATTGTTCGCCAGCAACCCCAACCCGGTGAGACACCCTATCAGGGCTGAATACGGGATAACCTCGTAAAACATTCTGGGCATGCTGTAGATCACAAATTCAGTCACGTTAACGAGAGCATAGTTATTCTCCATGTCCTCGACCTGCTCTAGAAAAGTGAATATCGTCAGAATACCCAACAAACCAAGCTCAGCTAACAGCATCGTCAGGCCGACGGTTTTCGCAACATACAGGTCCAATTGCTTCATCATGCGCTCGTGCCGGGTTTCGGTTTAAACAGAGCAGCTAACGCCTGAAAAGGCGCTTTCACCTTTTCCATGTGATACAAGCTGATAACAACGGCGATGAAAATACCGTGTATCCACCAAAGACCCGCCTCTTTCGGTAGCTGCGCCTTTTCAATCGCAGCGCGGCCCGACGAGAGGCAAATAACGTAGAGAAAGCACAGTATCAGTCCTGGTACCATTCGGGTAAACCTCCCCTGCCTTGGGCTAACCCGACTCAGCGGGATCGCCATCACGGCAATCACAGGGATCATCAGAATAATTGAAATACGCCAATGCAATTCACTCACGTGGGTGAGGGTTGCCATACTAAATAATTCAATGGTTGGGATCGCAGCCCTTCGTCGACTCATTGCCGGCGCCTTCGCCTTGGCAACCAACTGGCCATATTCTTCGTACCGAATTACCTGATAATCCGCGCTTCCGGGCACGCCACTGTAGCGCATACCGTTTTTGAGTAAGATAAATCGATTGCCGGTTTCATCGACAACATTCTCGCCGCTTTCTGCAACAATCGTGACGACATCTTTGGGCCCATGCGCGTTTGAGACCTTGTATTCATTGATGAATACATTGCTAAGATCACCTTCATCGGAGAGGCTTTCGGTATAGGTCACCCTTTTGCCTGATCGTAGGGTTTGGAATCGACCTGGTGCCAGCGTATCGAATTCCGTCAAGTCCCTTTGGGCCTTGAGCAGTGTCTCAACCTTTTTCTCACCCTGAGGTTTAAACCAAAGTGTCACTGACGCCGTGCCTATCATGACAACTAGTGACAACGTCAGCGTCATCACAACCAGTTTTGTTGGGCTCAACCCACTGGTTTCTAAGATCACCATTTCGCTGTCTACATGCAGGCGGCCATATGAAAGCATAATCGCCAGAAAAAAACTGATCGGTGCAATCAGCTCGAGGAATCCGGGCAAACGATAGGCCATGATCAAAAAAAGAACATCGCTGCTGATGACGCCCCTCGCTGCTTCATTCAAATAACCACTAAAACGCCAGCCCATCGAAATAACCAGCACGACACTAGCAACCGATAACATGGTTACAAATATTTCTTTGGCAAAATATCGATATAAGATCAAGGCAGAACCTGCAAAAGGCAACGATAACTAATTAGCTAAGAACATGTGCCACGTTAATGTGACCCACAGTCTCGGAAGCTGTATTATCCACTTCACTTACAGTAATGTCTCTAGGAGTCAGCATGCAATTCGGTACTAAATCAGGAATCTTGGAAAAAGCCCGCAGTCAATGCGTCGTCGTGGGTGTTTATGAAAACAATCACTTTTCCGATTCCGCCACTTTACTCGACAAAGCCAGCAAAGGCTTTATAAAGAAAGTACTGAGTCGTGGTGACATGAATGGGAAAATTGGGCAAACGTTAATGCTGCATGACGTACCCAACGTGACTTCTCCAAGAATACTCATCGTTGGCCTTGGGAATATCGAAACGACAGATGGTCCAAAGTTCCTGCTGGTTGCAAAAGCGATGATAGGCGCGTTAAGCAAGAGCTCAGCCAAAAATGCACTTTGCTGCTTGCTAGAAGCCAAAGCGGGCACAGAATCGGATGCTTGGAAAGCAAGACGACTAGTAGAGCAAAGTACCGCGGGTGTTTACGCGTTTAATGAGATGCGTGGCAAGGCAACAAAAGCAGACGGGACACCAGAAAAAATTGACTTTTTGATCGCCAAGTCTGGGGCCAGCAAAGTCAAAAAAGCGATCATTGAAGGTAGTGCAATCTCCGCTGGGATCGACAACGCAAAAGACCTAGGCAATATGCCTCCGAACATCTGCACCCCCACTTATCTCGCGGATCAAGCAAAGCTGCTGGCAAAAAATTATCAGACACTCACCACCAAAGTGCTCGAAGAAAAAGAGATGAAGCGGCTTGGCATGGGCTCTTTCCTGTCCGTCTCACAGGGCAGTGACCAGCCCGGCAAGATGATCATCATTGAGCACAAGGGCGCAAAAAACAAAAAAGAGGCACCCCATGTGCTGGTAGGAAAAGGGATCACCTTTGATACCGGCGGAATCAGCTTGAAGCCCCCCGCTGGAATGCATGAAATGACCTACGATATGTGTGGCGCAGCCAGTGTTTTTGGCGCCATGCGCGCGGTCGCGGAACTGGCACTACCGATCAATGTTATTTGCGTGCTGGCCGCCGCGGAAAACATGCCTTCTGGGAATGCGTCGCGTCCCGGCGACATTGTGAGGAGCATGTCCGGGCAAACCATTGAAATTCTTAATACCGATGCAGAGGGCCGTCTTGTTCTGTGCGACGCACTAACCTATGTCGATAAGTTCAAGCCGGCCACGGTGATTGATGTGGCAACACTCACCGGTGCCTGTGTCATGGCCCTGGGTTCTCACCCCGCGGCACTTTACGCGAACGACGATGAACTGGCGGACAATATCAATGCAGCAGGCGAGAACACGAGGGACCGAGTCTGGCGAATGCCGCTTTGGGATGAGTATCAGCCTCAACTTAACAGTGCATTTGCAGATATGACGAATACCGGTGGACGACCAGCAGGCAGTGTTACCGCCGCTTGCTTTCTCGCTCGATTTACCAAGAAATATCGATGGGCACATCTCGACATTGCGGGGGTCGCTTACAAAGCGGCTGGAAGCAACAAAGGGTCTACCGGACGACCTGTTGCGCTGCTGACCCAGTACCTCATCGATCGGGCACAGGAAGCAAAATAGTCAAACCATGACAAAGATAGATTTTTATCAAATAGAAAGTGATGAGGCGCCGCTGTTATTCAGCTGTCGCCTCGTCGCAAAAATCTATCGCTTGGGTCACCAGGTGCATATTCATACTGAAGACGAAGCTCAAGCGAAAGAAATAGATGCTTTGCTGTGGCACTTCAGGCCAGAGAGTTTTATTCCCCACGCGCTCGACAATATTGATGAAGAGGCGCCGGTCAGAATCGGGTGCAGCAAAATGAGTGAGCCCAACACCCATCAAGAAGTGTTGGTCAATCTATCCGGCTCCGTGCCAGATTTTTTTAGTCGGTTCGAGCGCGTTGCTGAAGTTGTACCCCTCAACACCGACAGCCGGGATGCCGCGAGGGAAAACTACAAGTTTTATAAAGATCGCGGATACGAAATAAAATACAACAAGATTAGCCAGCATTCGGCGAGTAAAAATGTCTGACAGTGAAGACCCTAAAATAAACGACAAGCGGACCATAACGCCACCCTCACAAAAACCATTACTCGAGGATGTCATTCACGATCTCAACACGCCATCAGCGCTTGCGGAGAAAAGCAGAGGCGGGAAGAAACCAGTCACACCGGATCTCGACCCTCTCGATAAGCCGTTGGCAACAGATTTGTTCGGCGACCCGATTCATTCCTACGCAGAAAATCCGGACAACGCTAGCCCGACAAATAAAGAAGCCCTAAACGCTGAGGCAACTCAGGTTGTAAACTCAGACGTGGAAGAGTATTCCCTCGAGATCGTTCGCCGGCTTCACGACGACCTCACCTCGGTTTTAAGCGACCTCAACGAAGAAACACCTGCGCCAGACCGAGACGACCCGTCAGCCCCAACAACCCCCAAAAGGGATCAATAGATATCAGAGAGCTTCTTTACTGCATCACAAAATGCCTGAACTGATTCTTTCAAATCATTCCGGCGAGCTTCTCCCTGACTTTCGCTGAAACAAAAAGATAAACGTAACTCGTTAAGTCCAGCTTTTGGGTTGCGGCTTTTTGCATCGTCGGGATAAAAGGGATACATCGGTATGACAACGATGCCGTAGTTGGAGGCGAGATCGCTAACAAAACCCTCATCGCATACAACGCTGTCATCCTGAAAGGAAAACACAGTGAAAAATCCAGCGCCGGGATGCGTCCATGTGAACTTGTCAGGATATTTGCCTAACTCTCGCTCGAACCCATCGAGCATGATTTGCCGGTTTTCCCGGTAAACGGCCAGCTTGTCCTCTGCAACCGGCCACAGGGATGCCCGCAATACCATATTCTCGTCGTGTAACAGGGCTTCCAAACCATAGAGCGCCTCAGGATTCTGGAATAAAATGTCACTACTCGCTTCGGTCACGACTAAGTCCCTGAGAGAGGCTGTTTCACCACCGCTGATATCCATCACAGCCTCGCTGTAGAGAAAACCAACCCGAGGACCCGGAAATCCAATTTTTGAGCCTGTAAACAAATGAACTGATTGCTTTGGCGCCATTGATAGGAACGATTCAGGCCTCTCGGCCTCTTCGGCATAATTAATATAAATATACGGCGCATCTTCAACGACCAATAATCCGTATTCCCGCATCACGGCCAATATCGATTCGCGACGCGCCTGACTAAAGCTGAAACCGGCGGGATTGTGTCCATCTGGCACCGTGTAGTAGAAAGGCACAAATCGACCGTCGGCGCGTGCCTGTTCTATCTGTGATCGCAATGAAGCGATCAAGGGACCTTCAGCGTCCATTTCCACGCTATAAATTTTAGTCTGGTGCCCCAGGCTTGCACGAGCCAAAAAACCTGCATAAGTCGGCGCATCGGTAATAAATGCCAGCGGCTCACCCGAGCGCTCAAACAGGGAACATAGTAAGCTGATACCTCCGGTCGCACCAACCGTCGGCACGAGCAAATCCGGATCCATTTTTACGTTCCAATCAGCCCCATATACTTGACTGAATTTTTCGCGCACGCTTTTCGGTCCCAGTGTATCGGTATAGGAATATGATTCGCGCAGATATTCTGGTAACTGCTCAGCGTCATTAATACCTTCTTTGTCTGCGAGATGCTGATAGTAGCGGGTTTTGTGCGTGAGAAATTTTCGAGGATCCGTCACCTCTGGATGCGGATAACCCGCGCCCAGGTGATGCATTTTCAAACCTTTACTCACCGCTAACTCTCGGAGTCCTGGCAGCGATGCTGCCATCTTGCGCGTTACCGATACCGGTTGGGCAACGATGCCCGTCGCTTTGATGTTTCCAGATTGATTTTCTGGTTTTTGCATGATTTTGCGGTCGTCCAAAAGGTTAATTGCGGTGATAATACATTAATTCACGCCTACTTTTTTCGTTGCAGCCCAAACCCTCTTTTGATCAAATGAGTAGTCAAACCCAAGCGTCAGAGACTCACGTCTTCGAATTGTCATATCGATGAAAAGTCAGCGAACAAAACCTTACATTATTG
>CAJXBG010000073.1 GCA_913050215.1 uncultured Gammaproteobacteria bacterium | reverse complement strand
CGATGCAGCATTCTTTGCCAACAGCTCGGGTACATCTGTGCGATAAAGCATGCCGTCTGCATACGTAGGTCCGTCTAGGCTCATGCCATCCTCTCTGGGCATACACTCGCATCTGTTGTGCAACTTAAGCCGGGTTAGGCTCTCTTTTGGCTTCAAGCTTGTTCAAAATATCCTGATGTTGCTCTCGCGTAAGGTTGTAGTGGCTGTAGCACCAGACAGAGACAATCGCGAATCCTGATACGATGGGGCCAAACAATAAACCTAGATTGAATAGCGTATCCGGCGGCACGTCAGCGGCAGATTTGATGGCGGTACCTGTTGGCCAATTGATCAAATCCAGCGCGACGCCGCCAACGAGTGTGCCAAGACCCGTGGTTGTTTTGTTGGCGAAAGAAACAGCACCAAAAAAGATCCCTTCCTGTCTCATGCCGGTTTCTAATTCATGCTGATCGACAAGGTCTGCAACCATAGACCCGAAGCTCACGAGTGCCTGAACGACCGTAAAGCCTTGAATAAATCGAAACACGATCAAGGTGATCAGCAGCGTATCAGAGCCGTTCTCTGGGAACAGATCCATTAATCGTAAAAGTACCGGTACCACCTGACAGATAGCCCAACCGGACGTGCCTAGTAGCACGCCGGCTTTCTTTCCCCACATGGCGTGCAATCGGCGCGTGACAAAGGTGCCAAAAATGACACCAACGGGTAGCGCGACAACATACTGAAATATCTGAGCCGGTTTAAGCTCCCAGAAATAGGTGTTCATATGGAGATTGAGCGCGGCATCAACGCCAACCATCAGAAATACCACCACGACCCCGAAAAATAACCATCTGAATGAGCTATTGCTGAGAGCTTGACCGGCCTCACGCATGACGCGTCCGGGGCTGAATTTTTCCGGGACTGCAGGACCGGGCGGCAATAAGGGAATCTGGCGGTGCGTCCCAATGCCCGAAATCCAGATGGTGATCACCATCAGGATTGCAACGGTGAATGCAAATGGTGGGTAGGCTGCCTGATTCAGTTGGCCGTTTGCAAACTCCTCGGTCGACACAAAGAACACGAGAAATGCCAAGGCGACTGATGCAAGATTGCCGATAGTGCTAAAGCCCTGTCGGAAGCTTACGACGACTGTGCGCTCCTCAAAATTGCTTGTCAGTTCTGCGCCTAGTGCAATATGAGGCACATGATAAAGCGTCATTGCGGCACGGGTGAGCACTGCGAAAGTGGTTAGCCAAATAAACAAACCAATCTCTGACAGTTCAGGTGGAACGAACAGGAAATAAAAACAGAAGCCTAACGGGATAGCAGAAGCATACATAAACGGGTGTCGCCGTCCCCATTTCGACTTCCAGTTATCAGAAAGCGAACCGGTGAGAGGATCGGTAACCGCATCGAACAATAATGCGATACCTAAAGCGAGACCACATAAAGTACCGGAAACTTCGAGCACCTGATTGTAGTAGAACAGAACCAGCAAGCCAAAAGCGGTATTTTTAAGACCTTCTGCTGCTTGACCGATGCCGTATGAAAGTTTGATATCTAAGGGAAGAATACCCTCGGTGGTGTTTAGGGATTTGATTTCTATCGATCCTGTTTCTTTAGCGACCGTCAGATACTACGGTATCTTGATTGAGGATGTAAGGTGATGTTGGCTGATTTGCCGGGAGAACTCATCAGCAAGAATACTGGGCTAAAGTTAACTGGAGACGTCCTGAAATTGGAGCTGGGTCAACGTGTAGTACACACCGCGCAATGCCATCAACTCCTGATGTGTACCCAATTCTTTCACTTTGCCATCTTTTAGCACCAGGACGCGGTCTGCTGTCTCGATCGTCTGCAGGCGATGGGCGATCAGAATGGACGTGCGGCCCTGCATAAGATGCTCAAGCGCTTCCTGAATCAGCTGTTCGGTTTCTGTATCGATCGATGCGGTCGCCTCATCAAGGATCAGAATTTCTGGGTCAGATGCCAGTACACGGGCAAATGCTAATAGTTGCCTTTGTCCCTGTGAGAGGTTCTGGCCACGTTCCACGAGTTCAGTATCATACCCGTCAGGTAAAGCTTCGATAAACTCATGGGCATTAACGCTTTTTGCCGCCGAGATTGCGGCCGCTCGCGTGATGCTTTGGTTCCCCAGCACAATATTCTCAAGTATAGAGCCTGAGAAAATGTGAAAGTCCTGCATCACAACACCGATTCGCCGTCGGACCTCAGTTGAGTGAATCGAATTCAGGTCGTGACCATCAAGAAAAATCCGGTCATCAGAAAAGTCGTAAAAACGTCCTAACAATCTGATAAGTGTGCTTTTACCTGAACCTGTTGGGCCAACTATCGCGAGTTTCTCTCCCGGTTTCACGTTAAAAGAAACATCTTTCAACACTGGCTGATTGTCATCGTAGCCGAAGGTAAGGTTTTTGAATTCAAGTTTGCCTTTAACCCTGCCTGGCAGTCTAACGGGGGTTTTGGGCTCTCTGATTTGTTCGTGCCAATCCAATGCTTGAAAAATGCGCTCAGCACTCGCCATTGCTCGAAACAGAATGTTGTATTGCATGCCAAGCACGCGAATCGGGCGGATAAACATATCAATAAACTGGGTGAACAAGATGACTGAACCCAAGGTAATTGCATCAGACAAAACAGCGCTGCCACCTACCCAGATAATAACGGCTAAGGCCAGGTTCACCATGTTGTCCATAAACGCGCCATAACCAGTTTCTAACTGAATCGCATGGACTTCCTGCTTCGAGTTTTTCTCGTTGATGTCACTGTAAACCTGAAGGTTACGTTCTTCTCGGTTGCTTAATTGAACGACCTGCATACCGCTGAGGTTTTCCTGCAGGTTCTGATTCAGCTGCGAAACAGTATTTCTGATTTGCCGGTAAACCTTGCGGGTTGCGAGTCGGAAGAAATAGGTAATCACACCAAATATTGGAATAGAAAGCAGGAGATAACCCGTGAGCTCAACATCGATTGTCAGCATGAGCGCCAGCGCAAGAAAGAAAGGCACAAACTCGCCAATTAACATGCCTACACCCATCAGCAATTCGAAGAGTGCTTGAACGTCGTTGGTAATACGGGTCATGACACGACCAACGGCAACTTTGTCATAAAACGAAGATGGACGATGTTCCATGTGAGAAAACAGGTCCAAACGCATATCTCGTAGTGCAAACAACACGGTCTTAGCAAAAGTGACCCGGTGCAAATGATAGAGACCGTGACAAGCGATCGTCGTCACGCCATACAAGATGCAAACGGTGACGATGCCTTCAAAGCCAGTGAGGTGCATTAACCATTCGTTGACGCTGTTCATCCCAAAATCAGGCATCAGCGCGTCGGGTGTGTCCAGTATGATGGTGTCGATTGCCACTCTGGTGATAATGACGGGGAGAAAGACCGCCAGCAGTGAAGCCAACACCACCAGTAATATACTGGTGCAAACGAGCAGCGCATGCGGTTTTACCCAGGCCATAATTCGTTTTAGATATTGAAAGTTCATTGCCTGACCATGGATGTCAGCGTCAAATATCGAGTGATCGAGTTTTTTCTGGGTGGCGTTCATATCTTCGCCTCGTCCGACTCGATTTGATCAAGCATGCCGCCTTTCACTCGTTGGGCCTTCTCCAGGTCGGCATAGAATCCATTGCTCTCCAATAACGCCTGATGGCTACCCATTTCGACAATTTTGCCTTCATCTAAGACGATAATCCTGTCCGCATGACGTGCCGTTGAAACGCGGTGAGATACCAGCAGGGTTGTCAGATTCTGCCTTACGGACTTTAGCCCTGACAAAATATGTTCTTCAGTTTCGGTATCGACCGCTGAGAAGCAGTCGTCGAGGATGAGCAATGGTGTCATTCTGACAAGGCCCCGAGCGAGCGCGGTCCGCTGTTTTTGACCGCCCGATAAAGTGACGCCACGTTCACCCAGGATCGTTTGCAGACCCTCGGGAAAGTTTTCAATCGTTTCTCTAAGTGCGGCTGCGTCCGCTGATTCCCAAATGTCACTCACGTCCCGATCAGGTCGATCATAGGCAATATTGTCACCGAGAGAATCAGCGAATAGGAAAGGATCCTGAAGTACTAGGCAAACTTGATGACGCAGAAAGTCGAGAGGAAAACCATTGATAGGATGCCCATCGAGCAGAATGTCGCCCTTAACCGGATCGATCAGTCTGACAAACAGTCGAAGGAGGGTAGACTTACCTGAACCCACCCTGCCAAGAATAGCGATAGTTTCCCCGGGTTCAACATCGAAATTGATGTCTTCGAGTGCGTACTTGTTCTTATCGACATATTGATAATAAAGGTGACGAACGGAGACTTTCCCTGTCAGCTCAGGAAACTCAGGGTTCGCACTGTCTTCGCTTGCGTAGTCCCGAATCTCGGGTTCGTAGTCTAGTACTTCAAACACTCGCTGAGTGCCCGATGCGCCTCGTTGCCACTGGGTGACCATGGCACCGGCTTCTCTGACCGGCCAGAGTAACAATGCAAGGTAGGAGAAAAAAGCAGCGAAGGTTCCAAGCGTGATTTCCCCCGTTGTCACAAGATGGCTGCCGTAACCGAGGATAATGAGGGTCGCGGTGGCGGCCAGAATTGGCATCCAAGCGCTCAGTGCAGAGTTGGTGATAAACAGTGTTTGATTATGTTGTGCAAATTCATCGTTTACCATGCCGAATCGTCGCACTTCGTCTTGTTCCTGTGCCATTGCTTGAACGGTTCGGATGCCGTTCAGATTTTCCTGCACAAATGTCGACAGGCGAGAGAAGCCCTCCTGGACGATGTGTGATTGTTTGTAGATATGCTTTGAGTATATCCAGGCGACAACTGAGATCACCGGTAATGGCAGAATAACAATCAGTGCAAGTTGAGCAGAGAGGCTGAACATAAAGCCAAGCCCGACAACCGCGGTGAATACAAGCACGCTGGTTAATCTGGTTGTGCCCGCAAGAAATTGTCGAATGAGAGAGACATCGTTGATGGCTCTAGCCATCAAATCACCGATGCTGAATTTGGCGAAAAATGCCGGTCCTTGTCGCTGCATGTGGCCATACAGTTGATTTCTGATGTCAAACGCGGCGTATATGCCAATACGTCGAATAAGTATTCGACTAATGATCGTGACAACCATCTGGGCGACGACACAGGCGCAAATGGCAAGCGCGGGGTAGACTAATGTAGCCTGTGCGATGGCGATAGATTCTGGCGAGAGAATATCGCCGGTCTCATTTGCGCTTTGGGCCGCCATAATATTATCGATACCCATTTTTACGTAAAGCGGTATCAACGCCTCAAAGATACGCGCACCTAATAGCCCAAACAGGCCAAAGGAAAAAGCCCAGATATGCTGCTTAATATACGGCGTGAGGCGTAATAATACTTTCATTATGTTTCTTTCGTTAAGGCATTTTCACCACGTGACGTTGATGCTTGCACTGCTACGCAGTGACGATAGTGCGAACATAAACTAGGTTATTGCAACAAAAAGTCGTCTGATCTAGGCGGGCTGCGTACGAGCAGAGTCCGATTTTTGCAATCGATTCGCGCTTTCAATACAAACTTTAGTTATTATTGTAAAAGTCAGCTTGAAACTCTGATTTGGTATTTCTCAACCTGACCCTCTGTACTGACGAGAGTGACATCCAATCCTACGGCGAGAGTTGAGAAAAAATCAGAAAAGACTCTGTGTGGTTTGCGGTGTTGAAAGCGCGTAGATAATAACCCGTCTTAGTCAGAATCTCCAGTCGTGTCGTTGGCGGCGCTGTAAACACAAGCATTGAAGTTGCTGCGCTGCGTTTCAATGAAAACATCAACTTTAATCCGAGCTTCAATGGATATATCTCCTAAATCTACGCCCGTTCGCCAATTTCGAACTGAAACCGGCTCTTTATTGCATTTGGCATGGCCTCTGCTCGCAGCGCAACTCGCGCAAATGGGCATGGGTGTCGTCGATACTGTCATGGCCGGACGCGTCGGCGCTGACGACCTTGCTGGAGTCTCGCTAGGCGGGTCGGTTATGTGGCCGATGATGATGTTGATTACTGGCGTTCTGCAGGCAGTCACTCCCTCTGTGTCGCAGTTGCGTGGTGCTAACAAATATAACGAGATCGGCGAAGTTATCAGGCAGGCGCTGTATATGGCCGCCGTGGGGGCTGTTCTTATCGTACTGATTCTCGTCAACATAGCGCCGTTTTATACGCTGCTGGAAGTTGACCCTGACGCCGTCAAAATCTCTGTTGCCTATCTCAAGATTACGGCTATAGGTATGCCTGCTGTGATGGGTTACTTTGTCCTCCGTTTTCTGTGTGAGGGTATGGGGTATACCCGCCCGGCTATGTTGATAGCGGTATCCGCATTGTTGCTGAAAATCCCACTCAACCTGGTGTTTATCCACGGCTATTTAGGCGCACCAGCGATGGGTGGTGTCGGGTGCGGCGTCGCAACAGCGATAGTGATGTGGTTTGAGTTTTTTGTGATTTGCCTGATTGCCTGCGGCCAACGTTTTGATATCGTTGGCTGGCAAAAGACGTGGTCGGCACCTCAGCTATCGCGAATTATGGCGTTATTAAAAATTGGTGCACCTATCGGGGCAACGATGTTTTTCGAAATGGGTATGTTCTCTTTTATCACTATCCTGCTTGGCAGATTTGGCTCTGAGATAATTGCCGCGCACACCATTGCGATGAACCTTGGCGGCCTCACTTTTATGTTTCCCTTAGCATTGGGCATGGCAACAACTATTCGAGTCGGTTTCCATGTTGGGTCTGGAGATTTAGCCGCTGCCCAACTAACAAGCAAAGTGGCTATTTCTCTGACCATTGCTGCCGCTGCATTGCTAGCGGTATTTGTGGTGAGCTTTCGCGCGCACGTTGCCGGCCTTTACTCCAGTGAAGCTCAGGTGCTCGCGCTGGCAACGTCACTGATGGCCTTCGTGGCTGTTTACCAGCTTTTTGACAATGTACAGGCAACCGTCCTGGGTGCGCTGCGAGGATACAAAGATACGCAAGTGCCGATGATGATCACCTTGGTAGGATATTGGCTGGTCGGCATACCTGTGGGTTGTGTACTTGGGTTCGGGTGGATTGGCGAACCCATGGGAGTCTATGGTTTCTGGGTGGCGCTGGTCGTTTCGCTTGCGGTAGTCGCTATCGGTGTTTGCGCTCGACTTGTCTGGTTGGGTCAAAACCCAAACAGGATCGATCGACTATCTGCCTGACAATGGGCTTTTAGGACTTGTGATTTTGGCCCCAGTCATAGATGAGATTAGCAACACACGCGGTGACTTTTTTTGCCGTCGGTATATGCAGAAATTCGTTGGGACCGTGTGCATTTGAATGAGGACCCAGAACGCCCGTTACCACAAATTGCGCCTGTGGTAGTTTGTTTGCCAGAAACTCCATGAAGGGAATGCTGCCACCACACCCCATGGCGATCGCAGGTGCATCGAAATAGGCTTGTGATGCTGACTGTAGTGATTGCTCCAAAACTGGTTTGGTCTCCGGTGCATGCCAACCCGGGTTAGGGGTTTCGAGCTCGAAGCTGACGGCTGTTTTGTAAGGGGAATTTTCCGTTAACAACTTAGTGAGTTCGGTTTTTGCCTGCATCGCGTCCGTGGTCGGCGGTAATCTCAGCGCTATTTTCGCCGTTGTATGCGGCCGTAATACGTTGCCAGCATTGGCCAAATCAGGTATTCCGTCCATGCCGGTCACCTCCATCGAGGCTAGCCAGGTGTTGTTGAGAATCAGCTCAGTGGCATCTTCCGATATAGGGCCGCTTTCACCAGCATAGGTGTACATTGTCTTTAACTCGTCACCAAGCACCTCACCAGCTTTCTCTGCTTCCCTGCGCCGGGCATCGGGAATCTGTTCATTAAGAAATGAAGGCAATATCTCGCCCGTGTTTTCATCTTCCACTCTTGAGATTAATTGCCGCAGCAACCGGAAGCTTGAACCGACGATGCCGCCTGCGGCACCAGAATGCGCGCCTTGTTCAAGTACTTGAACCTTAAGTTCGCCAATCAACATGCCGCGAAGCGATGTGGTAATCCACAGTTGATCGTAATTTCCGCAGGTTGAGTCAAGTGCAATAACAAGGCCCGGCGTACCTATATCCTCTGAAAGTTGTTCCATATAAACAGGCAGATCGGGGCTGCCACTTTCTTCCGAGGCCTCAATAAGTATGACAACCCGCGGAATCTCTACCTGCTGTTCGATAAGGCTCTTGAGCGCAGAGATCGCCGAATAGATTGCATAACCATCGTCTGCGCCGCCGCGGCCATAAAGTTTGTCTGTTTTTCTTACTGGCAACCAAGGTTCGAGATCTTCATACCAGCCGGAAAACTCCGGTTGTTTGTCGATATGACCATAAATTAAAACGGTCTCGTTAATATCACCGGGATATTCCAGTAGCAGGGTGGGGGTTCTACCGGGAAGTTCATGCAGCGTGAGACTCAGACCTGGTACCTGTTGCGATTCTACCCAGCGGGTGACATGGGCGATTGCATCATCCATATAGCCGTTGGACTTCCAGTTTGGATCGAACATAGGAGATTTATTCGGGATACGTATGTATTCGGAGAGGCTCTCGATGATTTGTTCTTCCCAGAACTTTTCTGTTGATTGCCAGATTTGCTCGTTGTTGATGCTCAAGATTTATCCTCACTACCGGGTATTGATTGGGTCGGGTCGGTACGCGCTTGCCCGGACTCATCGTTAAATTCACCATCGATGATGGTTGTGTTCTGCTGGAAGGCACTTTCGTTTGTACGATGAAACGTGCTGTCAAAAGCACCGTCACTGGTGTGAAACATTGAGGCACCATTTTTCATGGTAAACACCCGATTAATCATCCATCTTGCGAAAGGCCGGCGTAACACGGGTATCAGGCAGACAAAACCAAAAGCATCGGTGACAAAACCAGGCGTTAACAGCAGTGCACCGCCAACAATAAGCATGATACCTTCGAGCAACTCGGTTTCGGGCAGCTGGCCCGTGGCCATTTTCTCCTGAACCCGTCGTAGTGTTGCCAAGCCCTCGAGTTTTAATAGCCAAATTCCCACGGTCGCTGTCAGCACAACCATCGCGATCGTCGGAATTGCACCAATCAGGCCGCCGACCTTGATGAGAATAATCATTTCAAGGATAGGCACGGCAACAAACATCAAAAATAATAAACGCATGCCACCATGTTAACAGTCGGCGCCACCAAAATCTTACCCAGAGCTGTTTCTGTGATAGATTTATACGGACGAACGAATCAGCTTTTGCGATGGAAATGTGCGATGGAAATGAAAACAATCAAGTATGAAGTCAGCGAAAAAATCGCGACGATAACACTCGCAAGACCCGCAAGAATGAACGCCTGGACTGGCAGAATGCATACCGAATATCGCTGGGCGTTGTTGCAGGCTGATAACGATCCTGAGGTCAGAGCGATTATTTTGACAGGTGAAGGTCGCGGCTTCTGCGTCGGGGCTGACAGTCAGGCGCTCGAAGGGCATGTCGCCAGAGGAGAATATGATCCAGGTACGCCGGAGGAGATCCCTAAGCCAGGTTTTGGCGTCAGGTCCGAGTTCAATGCAAATTTTGCCTATCACTTTGGTTTATCGAAACCTATTGTGGTTGCGATTAATGGTGCCATTGCGGGTGTAGGACTGGTTTTAGCATGCTACTGTGACATCCGGTTTGCAGCGCCCGGTGTCAAAATGACGACCGCCCACGGCAAGTTGAATTTACCCGCTGAGTATGGGCTTTCTTGGTTGCTTCCGCGGCAAATAGGTCTACCTCGGGCAAACGATCTGCTACTGACCAGTCGGGTGTTCTTGAGTGAAGAAGCAGAACAACTTGGATTGATTAACCGAGTTATTGAAGCAGAGTCACTCCTAAGCGAGACCCGCGCCTATGTGAAGTCGATGATTGATACGGTCTCCCCTGGATCATTAAAAGCAAGCAGGCGGCAGATCTATGCTGACCAGCATCGCAGTGTTGATCAAGCCGTGGCAGAGAGTGAAACGCTGTTACAGGCGATGATGAAACAAAATGATTACCGGGAGGGCGTTGCTGCCTTTCTTGAGAAACGACATCCTGTTTGGACGGATTCTTGAAGCCATTTGGGTGACTATTAATTGGAGAAAAGCATGAGTAGTGCTGCTATACCAGAGAGTGCCATAGACGCGGCACCCTATTATCTGCCCGTGGGCGATGAGGTGGAAATTTTCCTCTCGGCCTATGAGCAACGTTTGCCTGTGTTGTTGAAAGGGCCTACGGGCTGCGGCAAAACCCGCTTCGTTGAATATATGACCTGGCGCCTGTTCCGGGGGGAAGGTGCGTCGGAGGCGCGGCGCGCTGTGACAACACCGTTACAAACTGTTGCCTGTCATGAGGATTTAAGTGCGACTGATTTAGTTGGCCGATTTCTGCTGCAAGGCGAGGAAACAGTCTGGCAAGATGGCCCATTGTCACGCTCGGTCAAAGAGGGGGCAATTTGCTACCTCGATGAGATTGTTGAAGCGAGAAAAGACTCCACAGTGCTCATTCACTCTTTGACCGACCACCGGCGAATTCTACCGGTCGAGAAACAAGGGCTGATTCTTGAAGCTCATGAAGGTTTCCTTCTGGTGATTTCTTATAATCCCGGCTACCAAAATGTACTAAAGGACTTGAAACCCAGCACGCGCCAACGATTTATCGCCATTGATTTTGACTATCCGGGTGAAGAGAAAGAAGCAGAAGTTATTGCCCATGAGAGCGGCGTTGAAACGGGCATTGCGAGATCGCTCGCGTTACTTGGTGCAAAGATCAGAAATTTGAAACATCACGGATTTGACGAAGGCGTCAGCACCCGATTGCTGGTATATGCGGCGCAACTTATTGTCAGTGGTGTCGGTGCTGTCAGATCTTGTGATGTTGCCATCTCCCGGGCTGTATCTGATGACCCTGAAGTCTCACGCGCCATTAGTGAGTTGGTTTCCACGCTGTTCGCCGACGAGTAGCTAGGAGACATGACGGTGACTGATGTCGCTTCAGTGCATGAAGCCCTGGTGAAGCTAAACCAGCACACCGCTGCCAGGTTTGATAAAACTGCAAACGCACTGATTGAGGTGCTTGACGATCAGGACATGTCTGCCTGGTGTGAGTTGGTTTTAAAAATTTCGCAGTCGGGCTGGCATAGCTGGGAGGTACTAAACTACTACCTTGCAGCGGTGCCGGTGTTAATGAGTCTGGGGGACGTGAGCTCACTGTTGCATCGCGGAGCATTTGGTTACGCTTTGCTTGGCAGTTCTACCGAACCTGCCAGTCGATATTTCGATGGCATCGCTAACATTAAACATGAAGCTGCTTTTGACAAGCTCGATGAGGTTGAGCAGACAGGAAACAGACTAAAAGCACAGTTCCCACCAGCATCGGGATTACTCGCAAGCTACTATCAAACCAGTTTTGAGCTTTTAGCCAGAGACGGCAGTGCTAACTTTAGCGAATGGTTAGCGTTAACCGATATCCTTATAGCGAGCGATCGAACGAATTTGACCAAGTTGTATGGTGTTGTACGAGATCTGGATAGCGCACCGGCCTGGGACTCGCTTATTGGTCTGGCAAGCCTGTCCGTCGCTGACCTTCTGGCCTATCTTGGTTGCCACCAACGCTTCTGTGATTTGCAATTAGATGCCCAACATCAACTCGACATCCAGCAGTTACTGATACAGTTCGCCGAACGCGAGCAGACGGCGGTCCTTTGGCTAGAACAACTGAGCTTGTGTTTGCCTGAGTTGAATACTGAGCAACTCGACACTCTCGTTTGGATGACCAGAGCCGCATCGAAGATTGATTTGGCGATAGCGCTGATCGAAGCTATTCACCAACTGCCGCTGACAAACAGAAATGCCCTGCAACCTTGGCTAGCTGAAGGGGTTGATCTATACGCCAGAAATCCTGCCGCAGGTCGTGCTTGGGTGGCGCTGGAATCTGCTCGTTCGAATGAGATGCTAGAGAAGCTTGCAGGTACGGCACTGTTTGCTGATTATCAGCGTGTCCTGCAACTATTCGTCGAGTCTTTCATAGGACGACGACTGGTGGTTCAGGCGCAGGAAACGGGGATCGCTTTTCCCTTTTCCGATGGACTGGTGCTCAGGTTACCGGAAAATATCACCGAATTTGAAACGCAGCCTGAAAATTTTCTGGTCTTTAAAATGATGTTGCTTCATCAGTTAGGGCATTTTGAATTTGGTATATTTGCACCTTCGCAAAGCCCCGGTGGTTCCGATGTAGGCCCACCTTCAAACAGGTCTGTTTCCTATGCTGATGTGAGAAAGTCGTTTGCGGCTTTCAAAAACTACTGGCTTGCAGAACACATTTTTATGGTCGTCGAACATGGTCGGGTTGATTGGCAACTGGCACATCGATACGCTGGCACCAGAAAAGTACTCTCAAAACTGAAAGCAAGAGAACTTGCAAAGCGAGACGCTGGGCCTGAGATTGACAGTTCGGATGCTTTGGTTGCCTTGTCAAAAGAACATGCCTCGATTGCCGCTCTACTCGAATTACTGACAAGAATAACATTGGATCAATCAACGGTTGCGGGTCTAATGACTGAGATCGATCTCGACCTTCGCTTAGCGCTGACGGAAGTGCAAGCGCAAAATGCTGATGTCTCAACGACGCAACGCTGTGCGGAAAAAATATACAAATTAATGATCAGCGCTCATCCGGGTTGTGACCGATTCGGATTCAGAACGCGTTTGCCCGAGGTTGTTGGCTATCGTGGTGCGATAGAACCTGAGCAAGTAATGATTAATTTGCAACTTGCTGAACTTGAAGACGAGGATCTGGAAATCCTCGCGGACAAGTTGGAGGATAATGAGGAAGGCTTGAGTATTATCAGCATGCTGGCTGATGATGATCTGGATGTGGATAAACTTAAACAGGGCGAACTGGATCAGCCAGGGACCCTGTTAACTGATCTGGGTGAACGAGAGGTCGAGCTGGACGAAGAAAATAAGTCCACGGAAGAAAAGGTTGCCGAAGGACTAAAAGCTGCGCTTGAGGGAAGAGTTCGACCGCCACATCAATATGAATTCCAATACGATGAGTGGGATTTTGTCATCGGTGACTACCGACGAAACTGGTGCACCTTGCACGAATATCGTGTGATGGATGAAGATCCAAGTTACGTTGATGATACGCTCAGTGAAAAAAGCGCCATAGCAGCGGGCGTTCGACGACAACTTAATAAATTGCGCCCGGAAATGCTGGCAAAAGTGAAAGGCGTTGATGACGGTGAAGAGCTAGACATCGAGCGCACGATTGAGCACATCGTAGACAAGCGTGCCGGCGTTGTTACTGAAGATCGAATCTACGTTGAAAAGCAGCGAAAGCAACGCGATGTTGCCGCGCTCTTTTTGCTTGACATGAGCGCGTCAACTGACGATGCAATAACACCAGAAATGTCTAATGCTGAACAGGTTTTCGAAGCCGCCGCAGCGCTATCAGAAAAGTCACTGGGGATTGATGACAACGATTTTCTTCATGACGGTTATATGGGTGATTCGCCTTATCTCACCGACGTGCCCGCGCGAAAGATTATCGACGTGGAAAAAGAAGCAGCGATTCTGATGGCAGAGGCGCTGAAAAATCTCGGAGATCAGTACGCGATTTGTGGATTCTCGGGTTACGGTCGGGATAACGTCGACTTTTACGTTTGCAAAGACTTTGAAGAGTCCTACAGCTTGCAGGCCAAGGGAAAGCTCGGTGGGATAAAAGCTTGTCGTAGTACCAGAATGGGACCTGCCATCCGGCACGCAACAAAGATGCTGGTTGACACGGGTTGCAAAACAAAAGCACTGATTATCATTAGCGACGGATATCCTCAGGACTTTGATTACGGTAAAGATCGCAGTAGTCGTGATTACGGCATCAAAGACACTACCCGGGCATTAGTCGAGGCGCGACAGAAAGATGTTCAAGGTTTTTGCCTGACAGTAGATCAATCAGGACACGATTACCTTCGGGAAATGTGTCCGGATAAACAATACATGGTGATACAGGATGTCACCCAGTTACCTGGCGAGCTCTCAAAAATATACAGGATGATTACCGGTTAATGATTACTCCATTTCATTTGGCGATTCCCGTGAGCGACATTGAAACCGCTCGCGCATTTTATGGTGGTCTACTTGGTTGTGCCGAGGGACGCAGCAGCGATCAATGGGTGGACTTCAACTTATTCGGTCATCAGTTGGTGTGTCATGAGGTCACGTCAAACGCAGCAAATGCAACGCCGACGAACCCTGTTGATGGGCACGATGTGCCCGTGCCGCATTTTGGTGTGGTACTGACAATGGATCGCTGGCGGGAATTAGCGAATAAACTTTCCGCAGCAGAAGTTCAGTTTGTGATTGAGCCCTATATTCGATTTGAGGGTGAGCCCGGGGAGCAGGCGACGATGTTTTTTCGTGATCCAAGTGGCAACGCACTAGAATTTAAAGCGTTCCGTGATATCGAAACGGAACTATTCAGAACAGATTAACCTGATATCTCAGCATAGCGCGCATTCACCGCCAATTGGGACCGATACCATTGGTTTAGATCAGCGCGCCTTAGATGACGATTTTTGACCATTTGCCTTTGCGCCAGATCAGCGCGAATATGATCGAATTCCCCGCTCTGTATCCAAACTGGTGCAGTGACCAGATGCCGAGCAGACCAAAACCCAGATACGGACCAAACAGAAATGCCCCCGGCACTAGCACACACCATTGGGTGACCAGATTGATCCAGGTGACGCGTTTGACGTCGCCCGCACCGTTGAGCAATGTCGCCATCATGTATCCAATGCCATTGAATGCAATCATGATGCCGAGTATGCGTGTGGGGGTAACGGCAAGTGCTCGTGTTTCTGGGTCGTGTATCCAGATTGAGAGAATAGCATCGGGGAACAGCCAGAACGGCATACCCAATATAAACATACCAATGACACCGAGTTTGATGACATCCCATGCCCATTTGGCAGCATCGGCAGGGTTCCTTTCTCCCAACGCGTTACCGACTAAAGTGACCCCGGCGGTTCCTAGTCCCCAGGCGGGTAAACCGACCAAGCCAATAAAATTAACCAGCACGCTGTAACACGCGAGCTCACGGGTGCCGACCATCCCAACAATGCTGTATGTCGCGGTGAGTGCCGCTGTGTCAAAAACCTGTTGCAACCCGGCGGGGATTGCCAAGCGCAAAAGCGCCCGGATCTCGACAATGGTAGGTCGACTGGTGAGAAATCCATATGGCCTGCCAAATTTTAAACCCAGCCGTAGAAACAGCAGACTACCCACAACGGAAGAAAGCGCTGTTGCAAGACCTGCGCCTTCAGCACCGAGTTCGGGTGCGCCCAAATTGCCGAAGATAAACATGTAGTTGAACAGAATGTTGGAGAGGTGCATAAGAACGAGTGATGGGATGTAGACCCGGGATCGTCCGAGGCCGTTCCAGAAACCGGTATTTGCTGCGATAAAGCCGATGAAGACCGCCTGCAGAAACAGCCAGCGAATATAGTCCACACCCAGCGCGACGACTTCCGGGTCTGAGTTAATCAGAGGGAATAGCGAGGGGATTGCGACATAGAGCACGGCAGAGCAAATCGGCGCGATAATCGCGACTGTCATCATCGCACCTTGAAGCGGTACGCCACATTCAGCTTCCCTTTTTTCCCCGCGGCGCCGCGAAACGGTGGCCTGAACGGCGATGGAAAATCCATAAACCATGCCGAGATAAATGAACGCTGCGAAGGATGACAAACCTACAGCACCGAGCGCAGCGTCTCCCAAGGACCCGACCATCGCAGTATCGATCAATCCCAGTAGGACGTTTGATATCATGCCGCCGACAATGGGTAAGCCAATGACCAGGATTTCTTTTGTTCTGCTGAGACTTACGAGCACGGGCATTCGTCTGATTAATTTGGCTGCGAGATACTACCAGAGAGTCGTGAGCCTACACATCAAGATGTTGTTGATTGTGATCTAATTATCAGTGTTAGACTGTGCCATTTTTTGGAGTATTAATGGTCGAGTGTCAGGAACATTATCTGGATGTCGGAGGAGTTACGCTCTGCTGGTTTGAATGGGGTCAAAAACGCGAGGGAGAAGATTCGATCTTGCTTGTTCATGCAACCGGCTTTCATGCACGATGCTGGGATAAGACCGTAGCAGGATTAGGTGATCGACATGTCATTGCTATCGATCAGCGCGGCCATGGCAGAAGCGACAATACGCCCTTTGACAAGTGGGACCAGTTTGGTACAGATCTGGTGGGATTTATTACACAGTTGGGTTTATCTAATCTGGTCGGGGTTGGACATTCTATGGGTGGATTTGCACTCGCATTAGCGGCTAGCCAACTTAAAGACGTATTTAGTCAACTCGTATTGTTCGATCCCGTGGTGATGGACCCTGCCGTGTACACGGGAGAAGTCGCTCGCAATACGGGCATGCCAATTGATTCAATAGGGCATCCTGTTGCCCGTCGTCGGAACAGCTTCTCCGGATCCGATGAAATGTTTGATGCATTGAGACCCAAAGGCGGTTACGGCCTCTGGCAGGAAGCCGTCATGCGTGATTACTGCCAATATGGCCTATTACCCGCCGAAGAGGGCGATGGCTATCAACTGGCGTGCCCTCCTGAGTTTGAGGCGAGTGTCTACATGGGAAGCTCCGGAACGAATATTTATGAAGCGATCGCTGAAGTGAAAGTGCCCGTTTTTATTGTCAGGGCGAAGGGGCGTAAACCGGATCAGGTTGAGATGGACTTCAGCCTGTCACCGACCTGGGAACACCTCGCGACACGGTTTCCCCAGGGGCACGATAACTATCGTCCCGACCTGTCTCACTACATTCCGATGCAAGACCCCGAGTTTGCAGCACGCTATATTTTGACCCAGAATAATTAGCGCAAATGTTACGCTAAACTTGGCACCTAAAAATGACCACTTCCGGACGAGAAAACTGATGAAACCTTTACTGGCAGTAACCATGGGAGATCCGGCGGGTATCGGTCCCGAAGTTTGTGTTAAGGCATTATCTCAGGCTGGCGTGCATGACAGTGTGAGACCCTTTGTGATTGGCAATCGATCCAGTCTTGAACAAGCTTTGAATGAAACCGGTGTTAAGTGTGCAATCAGAAAAATCGACGCGCTTGAACGGGTTGAGCCTGCAGCGGGCGTTATCGACGTGCTTGAGCCCACAGCATTCGATTGTGGTTCTATCAATATTGGTCAGGTATCAGCTGCGTGTGGGCATGAGGCGGTGAAGTACTTCGAACATGCTGTTGAGTTGGCGCAACGGGGCGAGATTCAGGGCGTTGTGACCTGTCCCATCAATAAAGAAGCGGTTCATGCAGCTGGTTACCACGGTGACATTGGGCATCAGGAGATACTCGCCCGTATGACCGGTTCAGCATTAACAGCGACCATGCTCATGACACCCGGTTTGAAAGTTGCGCATCTATCGACGCACAAATCACTTGGCGAAGCCGTCGCCTATGTAAAGCGACCCGTGCTCATTGAGAAGTTGAAACTGACCGCCGATTGCCTTTCACGGTGGAGCAGTAAAAAACCGAAAATTGCAGTCGCAGCGCTGAATCCCCATGGCGGCGAAGGTGGCATGCTTGGGCGCGAAGAAATAGAGGAAATTACACCTGCGGTCACTGATTTACAGCAAATGGGTTATGACGTGGTTGGCCCGTACCCCGCAGACTCGGTATTTTATCGGGCTATTGCTGGTGAATTTGACGCCGTCATGGCGCTCTACCACGACCAGGGGCACATCGCGATCAAAGTGCACAACTTTGAAGACAGTATCACAGCAACGATGGGTATTCCCTTCATCAGGACCTCTGTTGATCACGGCACCGCTTTCGATATCGCAGGTAAAAACCTAGCCGACGCCAGCGGTCTGGCACAAGCGCTGGAAGCCGCGGTTCAGATGATTGATGGCAACATGCTGCTTTCCGGGCGTTAAGAAAAAGCGTTGAATATCATTAGCCTCAACTGGACTTATATAGAGTCCTAAACCCTGATGATTAGGCTTCCACGGGTATTTATCTTTGGTACGGAACTTTGATAGGGTAGGGCCTAGCAAAATCCCTTACAGGATAGCGGGAATTACGATGGCAGCAGGGAATTTCAGAACTGAAACCCGAGAGTGGCTAGAAACCAATTGTCCGGAAAGCATGCGTTGCAGCGCGCCGGAAGACCAAATAATTGGTGGTGGCAAAAGACAACAGTACGCGAACCCCGATGCTAAGCGCTGGCTTGACAACATGGCTTCACGCGGCTGGACGGCCCCCATGTGGCCGACGCAATATGGCGGTGGAGGGTTGTCAAAGGAAGAATTCCTGATTCTTCAAGATGAAATGATCAGAATCAATGCCCGCGCGCCGATATCAGGTATGGCTTTCTCGATGATTGGGCCAACACTGCTTGATTACGGCACAGAAGCTCAGAAAGCAGAACATTTACCAAAAATCGTCAGCGGTGAGATCCGCTGGTGTCAAGGATATAGCGAACCTGGCGCTGGTTCCGACCTCGCCAGTTTGCAAACAAAATGCGTTGACGAAGGCGATCACTTTGTCGTTAACGGACAGAAGATTTGGACCAGCGGGGCGAACCATGCAGACTGGATATTTACGCTTGTCAGAACAGACCCACAAGCGCCAAAACATGAGGGCATTAGTTTTGTCCTAATTGATATGGATCAGCCAGGCGTCACGGTCAAGCCGATATTGTTGATCAGTGGGAATTCGCCATTTTGTGAGACTTTCTTCGACGATACGCGGGTTGAAAAGCACAATCTTGTCGGCCAACTCAATCGTGGTTGGGCGGTTGGAAAACGACTTTTGCAGCATGAACGGAGTTCAATCTCCGGGTTAAACAACGGTGGCGCGCGCGGTCGCTACGACGATTTGCGCAGTCTTTCTGAGCTCGCACTTGACTACATTGGTGGCCAGGACGGAAAAATAGCGGATCAGGATTTGCGATCGGAAATCTCAGAGAATATGATGAATCAACGTGCATTTGGACTCACTCAAAAGCGAGCCATGCAAGAAAACGATTCCGGTGGTACACCCACATTTGCAACCTCCATGTTTAAATACTTCGGGACAGAAGTAAGTCAAAAACGATTAGAGTTACAGCTGGAAATAGCGGGTACTCAATCTTTAGGTTGGGAAGGTGAGAGTTTCAATCGTGAAGAGAAGACAATGACGCGAACCTGGCTTCGATCTAAGGCCGGGTCTATCGCAGGAGGTACTTCAGAGGTTCAACTGAATATTATAGCCAAGCGAGTGCTTGGTTTGCCGGACTGATATCAGCAGATATACAAGCAAGAACAAACAGTAATAATTAGAAGTTAACAGTTACATCGACTAGCAGGAGTAAGACCCACATGCCATTGGTATTGAACGAAGAACAAAATATGTTGAAAGACGCAGCGAAAGATTTCTGCTCGAACAGCACGCCCATCACCCAGTTGCGAAAGCTTCGTGATGACAAAGATGAAAATGGCTTCGACAAGGCAACTTGGCAGCAGATGGTTGAACTGGGTTGGGCCGGCATTACCATTCCTGAGGAATTTGGTGGTTTAGGTTTTGGTTTTATGGGCATGGGGGTTGTGCTCGAAGAGTGTGGCCGAACCTTGACTGCTTCACCGCTGTACTCGACCGCGGTCTTGGGCGCAAGCGCGATCATTCATGGTGGCAGTGATGAACAGAAAGGTGGTTTGTTACCTCAAGTGGCCGGTGGTGAAATGCTGCTAGCGCTGGCGGTGGAAGAAACACCACACCACAATCCATACCGAGCAGAAACGAAAGCTGAGAAGGCAGGTGACGGTTACACAGTGACGGGTGACAAGAAGTTTGTACTTGATGGCCATGTCGCCGACAAGCTTGTTGTTGTTGCGCGCACCTCGGGCAATAGCGGTGACCGTGACGGTATTACGCTAATGCTGGTGGACGGCTCTGCTGATGGTGTTAGTGCGACCCGCACAATTATGGCCGATAGTCGAAATGCAGCAAACATTTCCTTTAACGGCGCGGCCGGAGAGATCATTGGCGAAGAAGGCAAAGGCGCAGATATTCTTGACAAGGTACTCGATACGGGTCGTATTTTGCTTTCCGCCGAGATGTTGGGTGGTATTCAGGAATGTTTCGAGCGTACGATTGAATACCTCAAGACAAGAGAGCAGTTTGGTGTGCCAATTGGCTCGTTTCAGGCACTCAAGCACCGTGCCGCAGAGATGTTCTGCGAAATTGAGTTATCGAAGTCTGTCGTATTGGAAGCATTATCTGCACTGGATGCAGATTCGGAAGAAGTTGCTGAGTTGGCAAGTCTAGCGAAGGCTCGTCTAAACGACACGTATAATTTGGTGAGCAGTGAAGGCGTTCAAATGCATGGTGGTATTGGCATGACTGATGAGTATGAGAT
>CAJXBG010000072.1 GCA_913050215.1 uncultured Gammaproteobacteria bacterium | reverse complement strand
CAGCGGAATATGTCGCGGCGTTTGGAAAACTGCTTGAATCTGACGAAATAAAGGCGTTTCCGGGTAATATTTATTTGGGCCAGAGTATTGCGTCGGGCAATGTAAAAGGTACGCACTTCGTGACCTTCGTCGCTGAGTCTACGGGTGCATTGGTTAGCAGTGTGATGGCAGTTCAAACCTCCGCGGCGATGGCTGACTATCTTAGTGCGGTAGGTGACATCAGAACGTTGGAAGCGACCAACATGTTCCGTGAAGTCAAGCGTTGGGCGCCGGATACTAATTAAGTCGGCAAGGAAAACTTGGGGTCTCGTCAAGCTGTTACACAAAGGCGATCGGCGAGGTCCTTAACTTTGTTTGTTGGAAGGCCTCCGCGAAAAGGTTGGCAGATCAGAAATAAACGAGGGCCGTTTGACAATAGCGGTGGATCTTGGCTTTGCCCATCAGCGAACAATCGATGACTACAAGGTGCGTAACCAGTTATCACTGTCCGATCAGAGACAGGGAACTAATTCAAAAGAAAAGGGCACCTTTCTCTTCGAGACCATCAACAATTGTTCAGCGGTTCGACAGGCGTGCGCATTTACTAGACGCTTTTGGCATTGCGTGACTTGCTGCTGCGCGCGAACAGTTACTTGAAGGGCTCTCGCAATTTTCCTCTGGAAAATGCTGACGCGAGCGCGCTGGGTTATCTCATCCATTTTGTGCGCGCAGCGCATAAAATGGTGGAGGCGGCGGGAATTGAACCCGCGTCCGTCAGTCCGCGGCCTTCGGCTCTACATGCTTATTCCGTTTATTATTTAACCCCTCACTGGCCCAACGAAAAGGGATTAAGAGGCGAGCTTGCTTTAAGTTTAATTGCTTCCGCCACAAGCAGGGCTAGGCAACTGTCCCATGAGTCGCGCACCCGGTTTGAATACATGGGCATATCCGCCCCGGGTCAAGCTTTAACTTAGACTAACTAAAAAGTTGGTTTAAGCGGCTAATGCGTAGTTTTCGTCATTGGCAACTGTAAAAGTTACAGTGATTGATTTACGAGAGTCACTACCCTCTCGGCATGCACCTTAGGTTTTGTAACCGGCGTCGAATCCAGATCGCCCCCAATTAACAACCATCAGTTGTGAAGGGCATTCTAGATCATTGGTGGCCCATAGTCGCTCTATTTATCAGCAGAAGATGGCATGGGCACGTCCGCTTATCTCCCAGGCACATGAATGGCGATCAGGCATGCCCTCGGTTAAGCTGCATGTGGGGACACTCCGGCGCAGACAATACGCGTTCTGAATGAGACCCGTCTTAAAAGAGGAAACCAGGTGATGATTCGAAAAATTCAATGTGTGATGGTTGTTTTGGGGCTGAGTTTTCTGGTCGCTTGCGGCGGAGAAGAGGAGGCTGGTTCCGAAAGCGAAATTGACGAAGCAGGTTCGATGACTGATGTCATGGGCGACGCGATGGTCGAGATGACTGATGTCATGGGCGATGTCATGGGTGATGTTGTGGATGATGTCATGGTTGATGTGACCGAGGCGATGGACGACAAGGTGGATGACGCTAAAGACGTGATGGCTGATATAAAAGATGACGCGATGTCCGAGGCCGACACAATAATGGACGATGCTAAAGACGTCATGGCTGATATGAAAGATGACGCGCTATCTGAGGTTGACACGATGATGGACGAAGCCAAAGACGTGATGGCTGATATGAAAGATGATGCGATCGCCGAGGCAGACACGATGATGGATGACGCCAAGGAAAAAATGGGCGAAATGGGAGAGGAGGTGAAGCAGAAAATAGAAGATTCTATGCACTAACAGAAGCCTGCCAAAAAAGGGTATGGCGGTGATACGGCCAGGATATGAAAAGCTAGTTTGCGCTTTTCATGACGCGGGCTTTGTCTCTGTTCCAGTCACGCTCTTTCATTGTTGCACGTTTGTCGTGTTCTTTTTTACCGGTTGCCAATGCGATTTCAAGTTTGACGAGGTGTCCTTTCCAGTAGAGCGCAACAGGTACGCAGGTCTGGCCTTTTTGCTGAGTAGCAACAATGATTTTTGCGAGTTCTTTTTTGTGCAGTAACAGTTTGCGCGGGCGCATAGGCTCGGTAACAAAGTGTGTAGACGCGGTTTTGAGTGGCGTGATGTTGCAGGCGAGCAGATAGGCTTCGCCATTTTTAATATTGACGTAGGTATCTGTCAGCTGGACTTTACTGTCCCGGATCGATTTCATTTCCCAGCCCGTCAGGGCAATGCCAGCCTCGAACCTATCATGCAGCTGATAGTCGAACTTTGCGCGCTTGTTCAAAGCGATGGTTCCGGGTGATTGTTTGGGTTTCTTGCCAGCCACGGGTTTCTTCCAGGTTTTTGCAATCCGGGCATCGGCCCGGCTTTGCTTGGTGCGCCATTATAGGCGGCTCAACTGTTAATCGCCATTGCATTGATGATATCTGCTATGCACACTTAAGAGATTCACGATGACTAACGGTAACCCATGAAAATTGTCGAGCGTTCTGCGCTGGTCCCCTATTCGGCAGACCAAATGTTTACGATCATCAATGACATTGAGGGTTATCCTGCGTTTCTGCCTTGGTGCAGCGGTGCAGAAATAATCAATCGCGAAGATAACGAGATGGTTGCCCGGCTGGATATTGAAAAGGCGGGTCTTAAACAGAGCTTCACAACCAAAAATATCTGGGATTGCGGGTCTAACGAACAGTGGCAAATGGAGATGTTGCTGGTTGAAGGTCCGTTCTCTCACCTCAAAGGTCTGTGGTCGCTTCAAGCGCTCGGAGACGATGGCTGTCGTGTCTCTATCAAACTGGAATTCGAATTAAATAGCCGGGTAATGAACGCGACGCTGGGAAAAGTCTTTGGGGTCGCCAGTGATAAAATGGTTGATGCCTTTTGTGATCGGGCCGAGCGAATTTATGGCTAACGCAGAAAACAATGAGAGTGTTGAGATGATAGAAGTTGAGGTTGCCTGTGCCGTCGAAGGGACTCAGGAGGTGATCGCTTTGCGGGTGCCGGTTGGCAGTACGCTGAGTGATGCGGTTGCTTCAAGCAATATTCTGTCGTTGTTTCCTTCGCTGGATATGGATGAAATTTCGTATGGTATTTATGGCACTTTGACACCGGGGCACGCGGTAATAAAAGACGGCGATCGTGTTGAGATATACCGGCCGCTATTGATTAGCCCGATGGAGGCACGTCGGTTGCGTGCCATGCGCAAAAAGAAGAAGGAAGTAAAGGTGGGTTAAGTCTCCGCGGTCATCGGCGCTTGATCGGGTTTCTGATCTGTGGGAATGAAATCCCCCTCAAAGTGACTCAGTCGCTCCTCGACGAAGTAAACCTGAAGTACTGCCTGTGCCGGGGTGTCGCCGGCAAGTTGCGCTGTGTAAACGTAGTCCCACCTGTCCCGGTTGAGCGAATCATCAAGGACCGGATTGCCCAACACGAAACGCACCTGACTTCTGGTCATACCTGGTTTTAATTTATCAATCATTGTTTGAGTGATCACATTACCCTGTTGAATGGTAATTCGGTAGACACCGGGGAATCGTAACGTGGAGCAGCCGACAAGCAGAGCGCAGGTGAGAATAGCGATCGCTAATCTATTGAGACCAGCAGTTTTGTTAAAATCGTTTGTTTTTCGTTGAATCAAAATACTGCCTGTCCTTTCAATTTTTTAAAAAAGCCTAGATACTAGTCAATTGTATCCTGCAAGCGACGTAACCACCATGACCACAGATTCTCAAGAGTTAAAAAATGCGGGTCTAAAGATTACGCTACCTCGGCTTAAGATCCTCGAGTTGCTCGAAAGTTCAAAAGTGCACCACGTCAGCGCTGAGGATGTTTACAAAATGCTGCTGGCCAAAGGTGAAGAGATCGGGCTGGCGACAGTGTACCGTGTTCTGACGCAATTTGAGACCGCAGGGCTTGTCGTACGACACCATTTCGAGGGCGGACTTTCTGTCTTTGAGCTTTCCTCCGATAATCATCACGACCACATTGTTTGTGTGAAATGCGGTCGAGTAGAAGAATTTCACGATGAAGAGATCGAGTCGAGGCAAAAAACCGTTGCAGAAAAGCTGGGTTTTGAGCTCACCGACCACAATCTGAACATGTATGGTCTTTGTCAGGAATGCCGTTAAGTTAACACCCGAGCGTTGGTTATGTGTCGGTCTGTGCTAGCTCGAACATTTCCTTTGCGTGCGCCATTGATTGCTGCGTGAGGTCGATGCCACCGAGCATTCTCGCTATTTCTTCGATTCTGGATGTTTCGTCTAACGCGATCAGGTCGGTTGTGACCTTTTTCTTTGTGCCTGCTTTGGTGACTAGATAGTGATGGTGACCCTGGGACGCGACCTGCGGTAGGTGCGTGACGCAAACGATTTGTGCTTTCTTGCCCAGCTTCCTTAATAGGCTACCGACAACTTCAGCAATGCCGCCGCCTATGCCGACATCGACTTCGTCAAAAATCAGCGTTGGTACTTGAGACGTGTCCGCAGTGACAACTTGGATGGCGAGGCTAATGCGCGATAGCTCTCCGCCAGAGGCAACTTTGTTCAGCGATCTGGGGGTTTGCCCGGGGTTTGTGCTTATGAGGAATTCGATCTCCTCGAGTCCCCGGACAGATGGCGTTGCTGCATCCCGCATTTTGAGATCAATTTTAAAAGTAGCGCCGGTCATGCCAAGTTTAGAGAGTTGTTTGCCAACAGAGGTTTCGAGTTTTTTTGCGGCTTTGGCGCGTGACTTACTGAGGCTGGTAGCCTGGCGGTCGTAATCAGACTTTTGCGCCGCAAGCCTTGCGGTCAGATCAGAAATATCCTCTTCTGAATGGCTGATTGCATCGAGTTCGGCAGTAATTTTCTCGTGAAACTCAGGTATTTCCGCGGGTTGGATTCTGTGTTTTCTAGCGGTCTCGTAGATAGCACTCAGACGCGCTTCAACGATTTGCAGTCGTGCCGGATCGGCTTCAAATGTTTCTGCAAAACGTTCGAGGTCAGCAATGGCCTCTTCGAGTTGAATTTGGCCGCTCGAAAATAGCTCGATAATGGGTTTGAGGTCGGGAACGTCGATACGGGATAAAAGCGCGATTGCGTGTGCCAGCTGATCACGGATATTGCCGTCGCCATTGCTGTTGCCACCGCTGCAAATTTCGACCGCGGTATGACAATTGGTGAGGATTGTTTCGGCGCCGTTTAACTGTTTTTGCTCCTGTTCCAGTAAAACGTGCTCGTTCGCCTCTATCGCAAGTTCGTCCAGTTCGCCAACCTGATAAGAAAGCAGCTGAAATTGAGCGGCGCGCTCTTCACTAGCAGAGGTAATCTTCTCTAATGCGTCGAGGGTGATGTGGTACTGGCGGGCAAGCTCGGAGACATCCTGCGCCTTGTCGGATAAGTTGCCAAAGTCATCAAGTAGTCGACGATGGGTGTCTTTCTTGAGTAGGGATTGATGCTCGTGCTGAGAGTGTATGTCGATCAGCATTTCACCTAACGCTTTCATGTCACCAATCGTGCTTGGCGCGCCATTGATAAAACCTCTCGAGCGTCCGTCTTTGCTGATCACCCGTCGAAGAATGCATTCAGCATCATCTGTAAGCAGATCGCGCTCCTTTAACCAGGCAATTGCCTGATCATTTTGAGAACTTTTCGCCTTTTTGCTGCCTATTGGATGGGTCCCTAGCTCGAAAGTCGCATGAATTTCAGCCTTGTCCGTCCGGCTGCCGATAAAGCCGACATCTGCGCGATCCCCCAGGCACAGCCCTAGCGCATCCAGAATGATCGACTTGCCTGCGCCGGTCTCACCGCTGATGACGCTCATACCACTATCGAACTCAAGCTCCAGCTGGTTCACGAGCGCAAAATTCTGAACTTTCAGATAAATTAGCATCAGCCAATTAAACGTTACTCTGGCACTTCACTGCAATGATCCTGTTTCCAAATCGCGCGAAAATGCCTTAATTTTAATCGATGCTTGATGAATGAGAGTAGGCTTGGTTATATTCACATCATAATTGGTCGTTTGAGTAGGTAGAGATGAACCGCGAGAGTGAAGTTAGCGAAAAGGCTCAAATGCTATTCAAAAACCTTGTCGAACGTTATGTCGCCGAGGGTAGCCCTATCGGGTCCAAGTCCCTCGCCGAATTTTCAGAGATGAATGTCAGTTCAGCGACGGTGCGCAATGTCATGGCTGACCTTGAAGAGCGCGGATTAGTGACCTCTCCTCACAAATCTGCGGGCAGAGTGCCAACGCCGCTGGGCTATCGGTTTTTTGTTGACAGCCTTATTCAAGTTGAGCCCATGGCACAACTGGAAATCCAGCGCTTGAGCGACCAGCTTGATCCCGATATGTCCGCGCATGAATTGGTTGAATCTGCGTCAAGTATTCTTTCCGAGGTTTCTCAAATGGCCGGCCTGGTAACAATTCCTCGCCGTGATCAGACGTTGTTGCGGCACGTTGAGTTTCTGCCATTAAACGACAACCGCGTACTGGTTATCTTGGTGCTCGATGATCATGAGGTTCAAAACCGCGTCATCTATACAACCAAAGAGTACAGCGAAATTGAGCTTAAAGAGGCTTCAAATTTCATTAATCAGGCATACACGGGTAAATCGATCACGAGGATTCGCGATCAGATTATCTCTTCTATGAAATCTGACAGAGAAAGTATGAACGGCTTGATGATGACGACGCTTGAAATGGCTGAAAAAGCCCTCGAGCCTGACTCAAAAAGCGATTATGTGATCGCCGGGCAGGAAAATCTGGTCGAAGCCTCGAATGGTCAGGCCCTAGAGGACATCCGGAACATGTTCAGGGCTTTCTCGCTTAAAGGTGATATTTTGCATTTGCTTGATCGATGTATGGAGTCAGAAGGTATCCAGCTATTTATCGGTGAAGAGTCTGGTTATGAGTTGCTGGACGAATGTAGCCTCGTCACTTCACCTTACCAAGTAGAGGGTGAACTGGTGGGCGTATTGGGTGTGATTGGCCCAACGCGTATGGCCTATAACAGAATCATCCCAATTGTCGACGCGACTGCCAGGATACTCAGCGCAGCGCTCGGTACGAGTCAAACGAGGAACTGATCACCTCAATTCTCGCCTGAGAACAAAGCGACGCGTCACGGAAACTTCTTAATCCGGTCAGAATCTCTGGATCCCCTTGAATCCTTTAGGGTCTATCCCCATATATTGAAAACTTCAGACCTTGAAACATGGAGCCTGGGGATGAGTAATCCTAAAAATGAGAACGAATCTGCGATAAACGCAGAAGAAGAACTGATAATAGACGCCGAAGTAGATGTTGAGGCGTCGGAAGAGGCAGCTAGCGAAGCCGAATCACCAGAAGCAGCTGAAGCCCCTGAAGAAGCGGTCGAGCTCGCTGATATGTCAAAAGCTGAGCTGTTCAAAGACGCCGAAAATGCCAGGGAAGAGGCTGCCAAATTCAGGGACGCGGCACTTCGCGCAGAAGCTGAAATGCAAAATGTGCGCAGAAGAGCATCAAAAGATGTTGAGCATGCACACAAATTTGGTGCTGAAAAGCTAATACAAAACCTGTTGCCAGTGATAGATAGCCTGGAAAAAGCACTCGAGTCATCCGAATTAGTGAAAGACCTCGACCAAGATCACTCAGCTAAGGCTGTGCTCGATGGCGTAGGGCTGTGCCACAAAATGTTTCTCGACACCCTCGGCAAAGAGAATGTTGCCGTGGTAGATCCACATGGCGAACCGTTTGATCCTAATCTGCATCAGGCGATGTCAATGGTTGAGAATCCAGATATGGAACCCAACTCGGTCGTCGCTGTGATCCAAAAAGGGTATCAGCTAAACGGGCGTTTGGTCCGGCCAGCGATGGTGATGGTATCGAAAGGTGTTTCACCATCAATTGATGAGACTGTATAGAAAAGCAAAAACTTACTGAAAAAGTCGACAATTTGCATCTTGAATTTTTTTCGGTAAATCCAATATAGGTAACCAGTACGCAAGGCAAGCCAACGACTGCTGGCAAGTCTGGTCAAAAATTAAGCCCGGTTTGCGGGCAGTGAAAAGTGGAGAATTGAGATGGGTAAGATAATCGGAATCGATCTGGGCACAACAAATTCCTGTGTAGCTGTGATGGAAGGAACAAGTTCCAAGATCATTGAAAATGCTGAAGGTGACAGAACGACGCCGTCTATCATAGGTTACGCCGACGATGATGAAGTGTTGGTCGGCCAATCAGCGAAGCGGCAGTCTGTCACCAATCCACAAAACACCCTGTTCGCAGTCAAGCGACTGATTGGTCGCCAATTTGACGATGAAGTTGTTCAGCGCGACATTAAAATGGTGCCTTACAGCATCGTTAAGGCTGATAACAGTGATGCGTGGGTCGAGGTCAAGGGGCAGAAAATGGCGCCGCCTCAAATTTCAGCTCAAGTATTGGGCAAGATGAAGAAGACCGCCGAGGACTACCTTGGTGAAGATGTCACAGAAGCTGTTATTACCGTGCCGGCATATTTTAATGATTCCCAGCGTCAGGCAACTAAAGATGCAGGCAGAATCGCCGGTCTTGAAGTCAAGCGAATCATCAATGAGCCAACCGCAGCAGCACTGGCATACGGCATGGACAAATCTGTTGGCGACTCGACAATTGCTGTTTATGACTTAGGCGGCGGTACATTTGATATTTCGATTATTGAAATCGCAGACGTAGATGGCGAGAAGCAATTTGAAGTGTTATCCACAAACGGGGATACATTCCTGGGCGGGGAAGATTTTGACCTGCGATTGATCGACTATCTTGCTGATGAGTTCAAGCAGCAGGAAGGGATGGATCTTCATAACGATCCACTGGCACTGCAGCGATTGAAAGAAGCGGCTGAGAAAGCAAAGATTGAACTGTCCACGAGTCAGCAAACAGAAGTTAATTTACCTTACATCACGGCTGACGCCACCGGGCCGAAGCACCTAGTGATCAAAATCACGCAGGCAAAACTCGAATCATTGGTTGAAGAGCTCGTCGACCGAACCATTGAGCCTCTGCGAGTTGCACTGAAAGACGCAGGACTGGGTGTATCTGAAGTCAACGATATCATCCTCGTCGGTGGTCAAACGCGCATGCCTTTGGTTCAGAAGAAGGTTAAAGAATTTTTCGGCAAAGACCCACGAAAAGACGTCAATCCTGACGAGGCAGTAGCGATGGGTGCGTCAATTCAAGCAGCGGTATTGGCTGGTGACGTGACCGACGTATTATTGCTGGATGTCACGCCGCTATCTCTGGGTATTGAGACCATGGGCGGTGTGATGAGCCCGCTGATTGAGAAAAACACGACGATTCCTACCAAGAAATCGCAGGTCTTCTCAACAGCAGATGACAACCAGCCAGCGGTAACCATTCACGTGGTTCAGGGCGAGCGTAAACAAGCGACCCAAAATAAATCTCTGGGTCGGTTTGATTTGGCAGACATCCCACCCGCGCCAAGAGGGACTCCACAGATTGAGGTGAGTTTCGATCTTGATGCAAACGGTATTCTGAATGTGTCAGCGAAGGACAAAGCAACGGGCAAGGAGCAGTCGATTGTCATTAAGGCTTCTTCCGGTCTTTCCGACGAAGAAATCGATCAGATGGTTCGGGACGCCGAAGCGCATGCTGAGGATGATCTAAAGTTCGAAGAACTGATTACTGCGCGTAACCAGGGCGATGGCATGTTGCATGCGACACGTAAAACTCTTGAAGAGGCCGGTGATAAAGCCTCTGAAGAAGAAAAGACAGCGATCGAAGCTGCTGCTAATGAACTTGAAGAAGCGCTGAAGGGCGATGACAAGGAAGCGATTGAAGCGAAAACGTTGGCACTCACAGAAGCATCATCTGAACTGGCGCAGCGCATGTATGCTGAACAGGCTCAAGATGCCGGTGCGGGACCTGAAGGTGCCGGACCAGACATGAGTGGTGATGCCGGCGGTGATCCTGATGCAGTTGATGCCGAGTTCGAAGAAGTTAAAGACGAAAAGTAACAGATCATGCTCGGAAACGGGCATGATGTGCGCTCACAGCGCTGACATAGCGGATAACCCGCGCCCCGAGTTACAGGAATGTTCGAAGAAAAATGGCGAATAAAAGAGACTATTACGAAGTGCTCGGTGTATCCCGGGATTCCTCAGAGCAGGAGATAAAGAAAGCCTATCGTCGGTTAGCGATGAAACATCATCCTGACCGTAACCCTGATGACGCTAAAGCGGAAGAGAAATTCAAAGAGGCAAGCGAAGCCGCTGAAGTGTTGATGGACGCCGAAAAAAAATCAGCTTATGACCAGTTCGGTCATGCTGGCCTCGAAGGTAATATGGGCGGTGGTTTCGGCGGTGGTAATGGTAACTTTGGTTCAATCTTCGAAGATGTTTTCGGCGATATATTCAGTGGCGGCGGTGGTCGTGGTGGTAGAAGTCAGGTCCATCGAGGCTCTGACCTAAAATATATCCTTGATCTTGATCTCGAAGCCGCTGTTAAAGGCACGAATCCCAAGATAAAAATCCCGACTCAGGTTGAATGCAACGAATGCCTAGGGTCAGGCGCCAAGAGAGGCAGTGCCCCAACCGAATGTGTTCAGTGTGCTGGTATGGGTCAGGTCACCGCTAGGCAGGGGTTTTTCTCTATCCAGCAAACCTGCCCCCGTTGTCGAGGCACCGGGAAAATGATTACCGATCCATGCACCAAGTGCCGGGGTCAGGGCAGAACCGAAGAGCAGAAAACGTTGTCGGTTAAAGTTCCACCGGGTGTGGACACAGGCGATCGAATTCGTCTCGCCGGACAGGGTGAAGCTGGTGCAAATGGCGGGCCCGCTGGTGATTTGTATGTCCAGATCAATGTTAGGGACCACAGAATATTTACCCGTGAAGGCGAGAACCTTTATTGTGACGTGCCCATTAGTTTTGTCGATGCAGCATTAGGCGGTGAGCTTGAGGTGCCGACACTTGATGGTCGGGTCAATTTGAAAATTCCTTCGGAGACTCAAACCGGCAAATTGTTTCGCCTGCGAGGTAAGGGCGTCAATGTCACTCAAGTTCGGGGTGGCGGCATTGGTGACCTCTACTGTAGAGTGACCCTTGAAACGCCGGTTAATCTGTCGCGCAA
The DNA here is from genome assembly GCA_913050215.1 of uncultured Gammaproteobacteria bacterium. Classification (GTDB taxonomy): domain Bacteria; phylum Pseudomonadota; class Gammaproteobacteria; order Pseudomonadales; family Azotimanducaceae; genus UBA4582. Next base: position 9,927 of record CAJXBG010000072.1, on the reverse strand, counting down.
TCAAAAAGACCTGTTGAGAGAATTTGCGGGTGAGTCCAGCGACAAGCAATCACCACGGCAGTCAAGTTGGTTGGACGGCGTGAAAAAATTTATCGACACACTCACTGACTAGCGCGTGACATTATGACCAAAATCGCCGTTGTAGGTGCCACCGGGCGCATGGGTAAGGTACTCATCACAGCGGTAAGTGCCAATGAAAAGGCGACCCTAACGGCTGCTTCGGTTAGACCCGGCGGTGAGGGGGCAGGATCTGTTGATGCAGGTGCTATTGCGGGGGTCGGTGATTTAGGCGTCTTGTTAGTCGACGATCTCGCTGCTGTCATCAATCAATGTGATGTGGTCATAGACTTCACAACACCGCAAGCGACACTCGAACACTTAGAAATCTGCGCGAACGCCAATAAAAAAATAGTTGTGGGCACAACGGGGTTTTCACCCGAGCAATTAAAGCAATTGCAAACCTTCAGTGAGTCTCATGCGATAGTTTTTGCGCCCAATTTCAGCATTGGTGTCAATGCCGCTTTCCACCTCCTCGGCGTCGCCGCGGAAATTCTCGGTGGGGATGTCGAGATTGATATCACTGAAGCGCATCACAAGCATAAAATTGATGCTCCTTCTGGCACTGCCCTGCGTATGGGAGAGATCATTCAAAACTCTCTGTCGCTAAACGGCCATGACGATCAACTCAATTACAACTCGATTCGCGCGGGGGATATTGTCGGTGAACACACCGTCATGTTCGTGGGCGCTGGCGAACGCATCGAAATTACCCACCGGGCGATGAGCAGAATGAACTTTGCTACGGGTGCTGTGCGTGCGGCGCTTTGGCTAGAAGACAAGTCTGTGGGTATGTTTGATATGCAGGACGTTCTGGGGCTCAAATAAAACCGTCTTGGTCAAAATGAGACTTTAAAGATGTGGCATCTGTTGGCATGTTCACATAGAATACGACTCCAGTATGATAATACGACGATTACCTAAAAAAGCGAGAAGGAAGCAATTCCTTCTCGCTTTTTTTCGACCCGTAATTTGTTCCCGTCCTGAAGTAGTCGAATTACATTAACAATGCGACACTAATAATAAGTTAGGCAGCTATTTCAGGCACTTGTGAAGGAACTGACACCGGGCATCGACCTAATGCTCGGCTTAATTGTTTAATTTACTATTGGAGACGCCAACTTGACTCGCAGAGCCATTCTCGCCCTAGAAAACGGTACGATATTTGAGGGTATAGCCATAGGTGCTGATGGTCAGTCGGTTGGTGAAGTCGTTTTTAATACCTCAATGTCTGGCTATCAGGAAATCCTGACTGACCCCTCCTACGCTGAACAAATTGTCACCCTGACGCATCCGCACATCGGCAATACCGGTGTCACATCGGAGGATGAAGAATCCAACAATATCTGGGCGAAGGGACTGATTATTCGTGACCTTCCCCTGACACAAAGTAACTGGCGAAGTGAATCAAGTCTGGAAGACTATCTGCAGGCTCGCAACGTAGTCGCCATCGCGGGCATCGATACCAGAAAGCTCACGGGTCTGTTGAGAGATGAAGGTTCATTAAAAGGTGCCATTATCTGCGGTACTGATCTAAGTAAAGATGCTGCTGAAAGTGTCATTGATGCTGCAAAAGCATTCCCTGGCCTGCAGGGTATGGATCTCGCCCGGGTGGTCAGCACTGGCGATACTTACCACTGGACACAGGGTGTCTGGGACATGGGTAAGGGGTATCGTGATCTCACTGAATTTGACTACCATGTTGTCGCTTACGATTTTGGTGTGAAAAGAAATATTCTACGGATTCTGGCACAGCTAGGTTGTCGTTTGACGGTCGTGCCGGCCGAAACGCCCGCCGCCGATGTGCTCGCCCTTAATCCGGACGGGGTGTTCTTATCAAACGGTCCGGGTGACCCAGATCCATGTGACTACGCGATTAACGCGATCAGAGAAATTCTGAAAACCGAGATACCGGTCTTTGGTATTTGCCTGGGTTTGCAGCTGCTCGCGTTGGCAGCAGGTCTAAAAACCAAGAAGATGGGCCACGGGCATCACGGGGCTAACCACCCGGTGAAGAATCTGGCTGTCGGCAATGTGCTGATCAGTTCCCAGAACCATGGGTTTTGCATTGATGATACTAGCCTGACCGACGCCGTCACGGTGACCCATCGCTCGCTATTTGACGATTCCCTGCAGGGCATCGAATTGGTTGGTAGAGCGGCCTTCGGATTCCAAGGACATCCCGAGGCGAGTCCAGGACCGCACGATGCCGCGCCTTTGTTCGACCGTTTTATTGAAATGATGGCGACTAGAAAAGCCGCAGCCTAGGCTTATCGCCTCCACCGTTAATCTAAAAAACTACAACGAGCACAGATGCCAAAACGAACAGACATAAAAAGCGTACTCATCATTGGTGCAGGTCCAATTGTTATTGGTCAGGCTTGTGAATTTGATTACTCAGGTGCCCAGGCCTGTAAAGCGTTGCAGGAAGAGGGCTATCGAGTCATCTTGGTGAATTCGAACCCCGCAACAATAATGACCGACCCATCCATGGCAGATGCGACCTATATTGAGCCGGTGAATTGGCAAAGCGTAGCAGCGATCATTGAGAAAGAGCGGCCTGATGTGTTGTTACCGACGATGGGCGGACAGACCGCACTAAACTGCGCGCTTGATCTAGCAAGAGAAGGCGTGCTTGAAAAGTTCAATGTGGAGTTAATCGGCGCGACCAAAGAGGCCATAGACAAGGCAGAAGATCGGCAAAAGTTTGATGTGGCCATGAAAGAAATCGGGCTTGAAACGCCGCGTTCAGCCTTTGCCCATTCTCTTGAGGAGGCGCAACAAGTTCAGGCGCAGTTGGGTTTTCCCTGTGTCATTAGGCCTTCTTTCACAATGGGCGGTTCCGGCGGTGGTATTGCCTATAATCAGGAAGACTTCGTAGAGATTTGTACCCGCGGCCTTGACCTGTCGCCAACCACCGAATTACTGATCGATGAGTCTTTGCTCGGTTGGAAAGAATACGAGATGGAAGTGGTTCGAGACAAAAATGATAACTGTATCATCGTTTGCTCGATCGAAAATTTTGACCCGATGGGTATTCATACCGGCGACTCAATTACCGTCGCGCCGGCACAAACTCTGACCGACAAAGAATTTCAGGTAATGAGAAATGCAGCGGTTGCTGTGTTGCGAGTCATTGGTGTGGAGACGGGCGGGTCAAACGTCCAGTTTGGTGTGGACCCCAAGACTGGGCGGCTGGTAATCATTGAGATGAACCCTAGAGTTTCAAGATCGTCTGCGCTGGCTTCAAAAGCCACCGGTTTTCCTATCGCCAGAGTGGCCGCAAAACTCGCGATCGGCTATACCCTCGATGAGTTATCTAACGAGATAACTGGAGGTTTGATACCGGCGTCGTTTGAGCCTTCGATCGATTATATTGTTACCAAGATCCCGCGCTTTACGTTTGAAAAGTTTCCCCAAGCTGATAATTTTCTGACAACTCAGATGAAGTCAGTGGGAGAAGTGATGGCGATTGGCCGAACTTTTCAGGAGTCGCTGCAAAAAGCGTTACGAGGACTCGAGGTTGACATCAATGGATTATCTCCGATTGTCGATCTTGCCAGCGCAGATGTTGAATCAAAGCTAAGGCGTGAGCTTCGAGTTGTTGGCGCGGACAGAATTAGATATTTGGCCGACGCAATCCGCCACGGTTTCGATATAGATGACATCTTCGAGTTGACGGGCATCGATCCTTGGTTTCTGGTTCAGATCAAGGATTTGATGTCAGAAGAAACTTCCGTCAAAGGTTTGACACTTGATGCATTTAGTCAAGGCACGATGTTCAGGCTGAAGCAAAAAGGTTTTTCAGATTCCCGTTTGGCTGAGTTGCTCAACGTTGACGAGGCAAAGTTTCGGCAGCGAAGAATTGAACTGGGTGTGACACCCGTTTATCGCAGGGTTGATACCTGTGCCGGTGAGTTCCCTTCGTCTACGGCATACATGTATTCAACCTATGAAGAGGAGTGCGAATCAAGACCCTCGGATCGGGAAAAGATCATGGTGCTTGGGGGCGGACCCAACAGAATCGGGCAGGGAATTGAATTTGACTACTGCTGCGTTCACGCAGCGTTGGCGATGCGTGAAGATGGTTATGAGACCATCATGGTTAACTGTAACCCCGAGACAGTTTCCACGGACTTTGACACATCAGATAGGCTCTATTTCGAGCCGTTGACGCTGGAAGACGTTTTGTCTGTGGTGGAGTTGGAAAAGCCCAAAGGTGTGATTGTTCAGTTCGGTGGCCAAACACCACTTAAGCTCGCAGAAGCGCTGAAACAGGCTGGTGTGCCAATCATAGGCACGTCACCAGACGCAATTGACCGTGCCGAAGATCGTGAAAGATTCCAGCAAGTTATCGAAAAGCTTGGGTTGCTACAACCCCCTAATCGAACGGTTAGGACGCTGGAAGAAGGCTTGCTCGCGGCCAACCAGATTGGCTACCCACTGGTGGTCCGTCCATCCTATGTGTTGGGTGGGCGCGCAATGGAAATTGTTTATCAGGAAGCTGAACTAAGGACTTATTTGAAAGAGGCTGTGCAGCTTTCTGACCGCTCGCCGGTACTCCTTGATCGGTTCCTTGATCAGGCGATTGAAGTTGATGTCGATGTGGTCAGTGATGGGCAGCATGTTGTCGTGGGTGCCGTGATGCAACACGTTGAGCAAGCGGGTATTCACTCTGGCGACTCAGCTTGTTCGCTGCCACCCTACAGTCTTAGTGATGAAGTTTTGGACAAGATGCGCGCCCAGGTGAAAGCCATGGCGGTGGAGTTGCATGTTATCGGTTTGATGAATGTGCAGTTAGCGGTTCAGCAGGATGAGATCTACGTGATCGAAGTGAACCCCCGTGCATCAAGAACGGTCCCTTTCGTTTCCAAGTGTATCGGACGATCGCTTGCTAAGGTTGCGGCGAGATGTATGGCTGGAACAACGCTGGAAGCGCAAGGTTACACCGAAGAAATTATTCCCGACTTCTTTAGTGTGAAGGAAGCGGTGTTCCCGTTTGGTAAATTTCCGGGGGTTGACCCGATACTCGGGCCAGAAATGAAATCTACCGGTGAAGTAATGGGCGTTGCTGAGACCTTTAGCGAGGCGTATAGCAAATCCCAGATTGCGGCGGGTGATTTGCTGCCCACCTCAGGACGCGCCTTTTTGAGTGTTCGTGATGTCGACAAGCCGGGTCTTGTTCAGGTTGCCGAAGACCTGCTTGAATTTGGGTTTACGTTGGTAGCGACTCGTGGCACGGCAAAATTTCTCAAGGCTAACAATATTGACGTCGACTTGATCAACAAGTACCAGGAAGGTAGACCCCACGTTGTTGATATGCTGAAGAACGACGAGATCAGCTTTATCGTGAATACAACGGAAGGCAAGACAGCAATTGACGATTCATCGGCGATCAGAAAAACCGCGCTTCAACATAAAGTATATAATGCGACGACGCTGGCAGGTGCCAAAGCTTATATGGACGCGTTGGGACATGGCGGCAAGTTGTCGGTTCACAGACTCCAGGACCTGCATAAGAGGAATCTGGTAAAAAACCAGTCGGGTTGATCGGGTGTCTTGAGTCGCAAGGTCGATAGTTAACGTGGTAACGTACTTTACAAATCGCGGAGACTTATCGACACTCACTAGTTAAAGATCAAATCACATAAATTTAGGTTAGTTATGGACAAAATACCCATGACCGTTGGGGGTGAAGCGGCGTTACGAAAAGAGTTGGTTCACCTAAAACAGGTTGAGCGGCCGCGGATTGTTGCTGCTATCGCTGAAGCGCGAGCGCAAGGAGATCTGCGTGAGAATGCAGAGTATCAGTACGCCAAGGAAGAACAGGGTTTTATTGAAGGTCGCATTGTCGAAATAGGCGGCAAACTCTCTAACTCGCAGGTGATTGACATAACGACTTTACCTCACACGGGCAAAGTGATTTTTGGCACTACGGTAAAACTACTAAATGTTGATACCGACGAAGAAGTGACTTATCAGATTGTTGGCGATGATGAGGCCGATATAAAAATTGGCAAAATATCGGTTTACTCGCCTATTGCTCGGGCACTTGTGGGCAAGTCAATGGACGATGTGGCGATAGTTAAAGCGCCGAATGGAGATATTGAGTACGAGATCAGCGGCGTAGAGTACATCTAGCAAAACATTTGGGTCGCAGGTCAGAGCAAACCAGACCGAAGGATGTTTGAAAGTGCCGGGTTGGGTTTCTCTGCAGCTCTATACAACAAAGCCATATTGCCAATGGTTTGGATGATTTCTGACTGATTCGCCTCATTAATCGTCTGGATCAGCGTTTTTCTGTCAGAGCGATCTTCGGCGAGCACCTTGACCTTAATCAATTCGTGGTCGGTGAGTGCTCTGCTAATCTCAGACATCACACTCTCGCTCAGACCATTCCCGGCAACGGTGACGATCGGTTTCAGATGATGGCCGATGGCGCGGAATTTTTTCTTATCTGCCGCTTTTGTCATAACTGTGTATATCCGGGAACGAGAAGGGCGGCGATTCTACCCGAGATCGTAACCCAAATCGACAATTGAATGTTGTCGTGCACAATCGAGCATCGATAGTGCAGAAACCTGAACATTAAGGCAGATATGAAAAAATCTAAGTCCAGTGGCCAATGGTTGAAAGAACACGAGGATGACAAGTATGTAAAACTCGCTCGTCAGGCTGGGTATCGTTCTCGAGCAAGCTATAAGCTATTGGAAATTAACGAAAAATACGACTTATTGAAGTCAGGTTCTGTGGTGGTCGACCTTGGCGCTGCTCCAGGAGGATGGCTGCAGGTTGCGGTAAAAAGTGTTGGCGCAAAGGGTAAAGTGGTCGGACTCGATCTGCTTGAAATTGAGCCGGTTACCGGTGCGAGCTTTATTCAGGGTGATTTCACTGAAAATGAACCGCTCGATCAATTGCTTGCAGCGCTCGAAGACAGACCAGTAGACCTTGTTTTATCGGATATGGCCCCCAATCTTAGTGGTATGAGTGATATTGATCAGCCGAAATCGGTGTATTTAATAGAACTTGCGCTTGAATTTTCCGACACCGTCTTGAAAAAAGGCGGTAGTCTCGTAGCAAAATGCTTCGAGGGGGCGGGCATCGAGAGCCTTAGGGGTGATTTCCGTGATCGTTTTAAACGGGTCTCTAACTTTAAGCCAAAGGCATCTCGCGACAGGTCCCGGGAAATTTACATTATTGGTCTAGAGCATAAAAGAAACCGCTTTGGATAAGGCCAACGTATAACTAGTAACACGAGACGCCTGAAGAGGTATTTCAGACCGTTTGGTGTCCCAAATGAACTATAGTAAAGTAGCTCTCCCGCCAAAGGAAATGAGCGCTGTGAAGAGGAAAATCCGTTGAATGACATGGGTAAAAACCTGCTGCTCTGGTTGATCATTGCCGCAGTACTGTTAATGGTCTTTAACAAATTCAATGTTACTCAGGGACCTGAGGAAGTGACTTATTCAGATTTTTTGGAAATGGTCACTCAAAACCAGGTTCGCAATGTTGATATTGAAGGGCTTGTCATTCGTGGCGAGCGTTTCGATGGCGAGCGGTTCGAGGCTATCCAACCGCAGGTTGTCGACAAGGCATTGATCGATGAAATGGTCGAACATAATGTCGATTTCAGAGGCGCGAGGCCGGAAACGCAGAGCATTTGGACGCAATTACTCGTCGCCAGTTTCCCTATCTTGGTGATCATCGCAGTTTTCATGTTTTTCATGCGCCAGATGCAAGGTGGCGCCGGTGGTAAAGGTGGACCCCTGTCATTCGGGAAAAGTAAAGCAAAGCTGCTGGGTGAAGATCAGATCAAAACAACATTTGCCGACGTTGCGGGTGTTGATGAAGCAAAAGAAGATGTGCAAGAGCTAGTAGAGTTCTTGCAGGATCCCTCAAAATTTCAAAAGCTGGGTGGCAGAATTCCGCGCGGTATTTTGATGGTGGGACAACCTGGTACGGGTAAAACGCTGTTGGCCAAGGCAATTGCAGGAGAGGCGAAGGTGCCGTTCTTCTCAATCTCAGGTTCAGACTTTGTAGAAATGTTCGTTGGTGTCGGTGCTTCTCGAGTGAGAGACATGTTCGAGCAGGCGAAGAAACAGTCACCCTGCATCATTTTCATCGATGAAATTGATGCCGTGGGTCGGCATCGTGGAGCAGGACTTGGTGGTGGTCACGACGAACGTGAGCAGACGCTTAACCAGCTGCTTGTTGAGATGGACGGTTTTGATGGAAACGACGGTATTATCGTGATTGCTGCCACTAACAGGCCAGACGTGCTTGATCCGGCGCTACTCCGACCGGGCAGATTTGACCGACAGGTCGTCGTTGGGCTGCCAGATATCAGAGGTAGAGAGCAGATCCTCAAGGTGCACATGCGGAAAGTCCCGCTGGGCGATGATGTCGAGCCTGCTTTAATCGCCAGGGGCACGCCAGGTTTTTCCGGGGCTGACCTCGCTAACCTCGTCAATGAAGCTGCTTTATTTGCTGCAAGGCAGAACAGCAGGACGGTTGGCATGGAGCAGTTTGAACAGGCGAAAGACAAAATCATGATGGGCGCAGAGCGCAAGAGCATGGTGATGTCTGATAAGGAAAAGAGAAACACAGCGTATCACGAGTCAGGTCACTGTATTGTCGGTTACCTGGTCCCGGAGCACGATCCGACTTACAAGGTTACAATTATCCCTCGAGGAAGGGCGCTCGGTGTAACGATGTATCTTCCCGAAGAGGATCGTTATTCCATGAGCAAGAGAATGATTACCAGCCAGATCTGCTCATTGTTTGGCGGGCGAATAGCGGAAGAGCTCACGCTTGGCCCTGATGGAATAACCACGGGTGCGTCGAACGATATTGAACGCGCAACGAAAATGGCAAGAGCAATGGTGACCAAGTGGGGTCTTTCAGACAAGCTTGGCCCCTTGATGTACGACGAGGAGCATGAAGAGGTGTTTCTTGGCAAGACAGCGGGCTCTGCGCACTCGCAAGTGTCCGACGAGACTGCGAAGCAGATCGACGCCGAGGTTCGGGATATTATTGACGGTTGCTACAAGACTGCGAAGAAAATTCTCGAGGAGAATAGGGATAAGCTCGATGCGATGACCGAAGCCCTGCTCGAGTACGAAACGATTGATGCGGCGCAAATCGAAGATATTATGTCAGGCCGAAAACCACAGCCTCCAGGTGACTGGAACGATTCGGATGATCCAAAACCAAAAGATGGTAAAGAAATGGATTCTGACTCGAGGGCAAGCGGTGCCGTAGGCGGCCCCGCTGGCGAGCACTAGTCGACCCTTTATCTATAATTATCCGATTGCCCGATCGGTATCTGTAGTATGCTTCCCCTATCCTGACGTCAGACAATAGTCTGGCGTCAGTTGATCTCTGACAATTTCTCAGCACCACCATTAAATCTTCTACTTAAGAAAGAAATCGTGCGATGAAAAAAAAATATTTTGGAACAGACGGGATACGTGGAAAGGTAGGCGAAGCACCAATAACCCCCGAGTTTATGCTTCGTCTAGGTTGGGCCGCTGGTAAGGTTTTTTCCAATGAAGGGAAGGGACGCATACTCATTGGCAAAGACACAAGAATATCCGGTTACATGCTAGAGTCCGCGCTCGAGGCTGGTCTGGTCTCGGCCGGTGTCGATGTTTCCCTACTCGGCCCAATGCCCACGCCGGCAATTGCATACCTCACTCGAACCTTCAACGCGCAAGCGGGAATCGTTATCAGCGCGTCCCACAATCCGTATTACGACAATGGGATTAAGTTTTTCTCTGGCATCGGCGAGAAGCTCGATGACGAGATAGAACATGCAATCGAAGAGATGCTGGACCAACCGATGGAAGTCGTTGCTTCCGACCAGATAGG
>CAJXBG010000071.1 GCA_913050215.1 uncultured Gammaproteobacteria bacterium | reverse complement strand
TGATGCCGCCCTCCTGCTCGACGATGCCTTCGATGGTTATCTTCAAGTCTGCAGCAAGCAACTGAGTTGAAAATAGTAGCGATAGAGAAATCGAGAGGTATAACCATGAGGCTAAAAGTGTCTTCATTGTTGTGCTCTGCTTCGGGTTAATGTGAGAGTTTAATTGAATGCAGTTTATTGCCAAGTCATAGATGCTGAACCAGCGGTCGAGGGTGTGAAATTGTCATAGGCAGGGTAGAGTACGGCCCTTCCAATATTCACCCAATTATTTTGCACCAAGGTACCATCATGAAAATTCAGCGTAGAACGCTCCTCAAAGGCGGCCTGGCGGCTGCAGCGCAGTATATGGTCAGCTGTAGTAAGGCTGGCCAACTTTTAAATAGTAGTGAGCACTCGCTAATGAACTTTCGCCCCGTTCCATTCTCTATGGGTTCCGGGCCAATGCCGGTTATCTCAGAGGACTATGAGTACGAAGTGCTGGTACCCTGGGGCACATCGCTCCAGCCGGCTGGACCACAATATCAACATCCTCAGACGGAGGCTGCACAAGCGCAACAAGTGGGTATCGGACACGATGGCATGGCCTATTTCCCGATATCCGATGACGGCAAACGTGGGCTTCTATCGCTAAACCACGAATATGGCCGCAACCGGCATGTGCTTGGAAAGCCGGAACCGGATACGCTGTCAGACGTGCGAACGTCTCAGTATGCCCATGGCGTCACGGTTGTCGAGGTAGCAGAGTACGATGGTCACTGGCAGAGAGTAGAAAGCCAATATGCCAGGCGCATCCATGGAAATACTAAAACGCAGTTCAGTGGGCCTGCGGCAATGAGTCCTGACCTGATGAACAAGGCGGGTAACGAATACCGCGGTACATTCGCAAACTGTTCAAATGGCCGAACACCGTGGAACACCTATCTCACCTGTGAAGAGAACTTTGATCTCTACTTCGCTGCAACCGGGGAATTTACACCAACAGTTAAGCAGGCGCGTTACGGGTTAAATAAAACCGGCAAGAAATACTATTGGGAGCGGTTTGATCCGCGCTTTGATCTTTCGAATTCTGACTATCAGAATGAAGCCAATCGATTTGGCTGGGTAATGGAAATTGATCCTTTTGATAAGAACCGGATACCGGTTAAGCGAACGGCATTAGGGCGAATAAAGCACGAGGGTGCAGGTCACGGTGTGAGCAAGGATGGTCGCGTGGTGATTTATATGGGCGACGATGACGAGTTTGAGCATATTTATAAGTTTGTGTCTGCGGGTAACTATGAAGACATGCTCGCGAGGGGCGTTAGCCCACTGGATGAGGGTGTGTTATTTGTGGCGCGATTCGACGAGGGTGGTACCGGCGAGTGGTTGCCACTCACTACGGACAATCCAGCGCTGAAAAAGGACTTTAAAGATCAGGCCGACATCCTGATTAACACACGTCTGGCGGCGACGGCGCTGGGTGCGACAGCGATGGACCGGCCAGAATGGGCAACCGTTGCCCCGAATGGCGATGTCTACTGTTCTCTCACTAAAAATCGCGACCGCACTGTGCCAAACGCAGCTAATCCTCAGGCGCCAAACCCAAACGGACACATTATTCGCTGGCATGATAGTGACGATTTGGTCGGCACAACGTTCACGTGGGATATATTTTTGATGGCGAGCGATTACTTTGCCAATGAGGAGTCTTTTAGCTGCCCTGACAGCTTATGGGCAGATCCGGATGGTCGATTGTTTATGATGACTGACGGTGATCAGCGAGATGGGCGATGTAATCAGTTGCTGGTGGCAGATACCAACACGGGCGATGTCAGGCGTTTACTAACGGGTGTCACTGGGTGTGAGGTAACAGGAATTACCAGCACGCCTGATAGAAGAACCTTGTTCGTGAATATTCAACACCCAGGGGATGGTGATCCCGAGCTGACAAGCTTTCCCGCGGATTTTGACGGAAAAACGATACCCCGTGACAGTACATTGGTTGTTCGACGGCGAGATGGTGGAATTGTAGGTTCTTAGCAGTGTGGAAAACTGAAGAGTCAAAACCTTTTGTTCACTGGTCGCTTTTGTTCTTGCCCCGAAGTGACAAAGCAGCAGCCACAGTGATTTGATAAGGAACTGGTAAAGATACCAGCTCCTTATCGGCGTCCTTCGAAAATACTAGGTTCCGGTCCAGTTTGGTTCACGTTTTTCAGCGAACGCCTTTGGACCTTCCTTGGCGTCGTTTGAGCTGAAGACCTTCTTCTGAAGTGGTATTTGCATTTCCCAAAGTTTGTCTTCTTCGATGCCTTGCGCTGCTGCGCGAATGAGGCTTTTTGACGCGGCAACGGCGAGTGGCGCGTTTTGCGCAACTCTTTCTGCAAGTGCTATAGCGGCCTCCAGTGCGCCGCCCTGCTCGGTGAGTTCACTCAGCAAACCGCAGTCCAAAGCTTGCTCAGCGGTAATAGGCTCTCCGGTAATGGCCATTTGCATGGCTGTTGCGTATCCGACTCTTGCGGGTAGTCTGAACACACCGCCTGCTGCTGCGAATAGTCCGACTTTTACTTCTCTAATGCCGATCTTTGCGCCCTTTGAAGCAACGAACAGATCACAGGTAAGTGCAATTTCACAGCCGCCAGCGATGGCGAAACCTTCAATAGCCGCAATGAGAGGCTTGTTACAACCGTCGCGAACAAATGTGCCTAGGGGGCCGATATCTTCTCCACGAGCAAACGCTTTAAGGTCCATGCCTGAACAGAATCCACGACCATTACCGGTGATAACACCCGCTGTGAGCGAATCATCCGCATCGAGTTCCTGAACTGCGTTCAGCAGACCGTGAGATAAGGCGCCGTTGATTGCGTTCATTGCTTCAGGTCGATTTAAGGTGATAATCATCACCCTTCCGCGACGTTCTACTAATACTGCTTCTTCAGTTGATTCTGACATTTGCTTCTCCGTGAGCTTGTTGGTTTTAGTTAACGCGATGATAATGCCATAGATTAAAGGGTCGGCGGAACCAGCAATCGAGTCAGGTGTCGCGAAATTTTTCGACCGGCTTAATCTTCTGTTTAAGTGCTGGTGCTGCTGTCCTCATTTGGTACGCCATCGAAAAACTCAACCTTGCCGGTTTCCAAGCAGTATTCAGCGGAAATTATCAACAAGTTGTCTTCCTCGGTCATTCGTTCGAGAGAGGAGGAGCCGTATTTAAGAGAGTTAGTGGAAATACGCGTGTTGGAGCGCACCGCCTGTTCCATGAGTTGGTCTTCTTCTATATTGAGATTCAATAGCCCTTCAATCGCTGGGCGGATGCGGTCAACAATAGATCTGAGGTTACCTAGGGACTCTGGATGCGCATTTTTTTTCAGTGCATCAATGGTGGCGGCAACAGCACCGCAATTGGTATGACCCATCACAACAACCAACCTGACCCCAAAGGTCTCCACTGCAAATTCGACGCTGGCGATTTGAGAGGACGCAACGACATTGCCTGCGACCCTGATGACAAACAGATCGCCAAAACCCTGATCAAATACCATTTCTACAGGGACCCTGGAATCAGAGCAGCCGAGAACGACGGCAATAGGTGACTGGCCTTCCAGCAGGCGACTGCGTTCTACCGCGTTTAACGCCGGGTCGTAGTGAGAGGTGCCCTCGACATAGCGGGCGTTCCCTTCTTGCAGTACGGTAAGGGCATCTAGTGCTTTACTCATGTGTTCCAGAACCTGATGTCATGTTTTGTTTTTTCTGCTGAGCCAACTTTTGGCTAAATTTTTTACGTTCTTCTGCAGTGAAAAAGTTGATGCTCGCGGGCGTCAGCGGTTTCCACCACCGACACATCATACACTGACAATTGAGTCGACTGTGCAATGGATGAGTGTTGAATTACGTCTAGTTCCCACCGAGCCGCAGTAAGCTCTGACCAACGGTTTATTTGTCAGTGCTGCAAATACAAAAGCCTCCGGATAATATAGTGTAACCAAGAGGCTAAGGGGTTTGACAATTAATCTGAAAATACCAGCCATATTTATCTTGTGTATACGTGAATGTAATACTTACCCTTTATTGACTGCATGCCAGTGTTCAGCAATTCCAAATCCCTCGGCGCCATCCCAGGAGAACTTAGTGAGCCCCTCGTTGATGAAAGTCGCGCCGCCAGGCATCGGTACCTTGGTGGGACACATATTAATGACCTTGCCGGTAATTCTGATGGGCTCCTTGCCGTCAATCGAACCCGTTAGCACGACGCTATCATGGAGAATAGAGCGCTCCTGATACTCCGTAGTCATCACGACATTTTTAAGGGCACTGGACTCGCCGTTACGCTGAATCCATCCTGCGCCTTTCAACTCGCCTGTAGGCTGCCGAAAGCATGATCCGCCGAGTGCTGCGTCGGCGCCAAAATTCATTGAGAACCAGTTAACAAAGGGTGCCGGTTGCTGAGGTGTCGAGAATGCTGGTCCGCTGTCTCTCGCCTTCTTGTCTTCACCTGAACGCTGCGCTGCACCCCAGTCTCTAGGTCCCCATGATTTATCTCTGACACCGTACCCTTTGACATCGAATACTTCATTGTCGAGTTTTATTTTCCCCGTCACTCGACCGCTTTGTTCGAAGTGACCGTACGCTCCGGTGTTGGCATCATTAGAAGAAGTAAAGTGAGGTTCGGTAATACAGTCGAAGGTGAGGTCCATCGCCAGTCGTGCATCCTTGAACCAACCCGGTGGGCGAAGCTTGCGGCGCTCGAGCAGTATCGATGCGTCGTTAATATCCTGTGCTGGACCATCATACTGAACTCGCCAACGTTTGTGCGGTTCAATGAGCGTGATGGTGAGATTTCCCGCGGTTAAATCTCCGTCATACTGGGCGAGGTCTGGTCCAATTTCCCTGCGCCCATAAGTGAATGCAACGCGACGCCCCGGAAGGTAGATGGCATGTAACGCATCAGCCCAGCTATCGCCAGGGCGAAATCCCATCCGCGTGAACATGCCCACACCCGTATTCCCATCCACAAAATTAAAATAGTAACTCTCACTCCATGCGTCAGCGTCGCCGACGGGGTGCATAAGTTCCGCGTTTGTTGAATGTGTGTTCATCTATTCTTCCCTTGTCGTCGATATGGTGCTGCAAGCGAACCAAGTAAATAGCGGATAACTTTTATCAGCGTTATTCGCTGGAACAGGAGAAACTTACGCTCCCCAGGCCACCGATAGATGACTTGATCTGTTGTCCAGGTTTTAAGCTTATCATTGGTCCCAGTGCGCCTGTCAGAATCACCTGACCTGCCTTGAGTGCGTGTCCTCGGCTTACCATCGTATTGGCAAGCCATGCCGCAGCATTAAGCGGGTGACCAAGACAGGCCGCGCCGGCGCCTAGGGACACGACGGTGCCATCCACTTCCAGCACCATGCCGCATGAATAAAGATCCAGTCCTTTGATGGGTAGTTTTGAATCGCCCAGTACATAGTAGGCTGAAGAACCGTTGTCGGCGACCGTATCTGCAAAAGTAATTTTCCAATCGGCAACACGACTGTCGACGATTTCAATTGCCGGCGAAACGTAGTCAACAGCGGCCTCGATATCTTGTGCAGTGATATTGCTTCCGTCGATATCGTGGCCGAGTACCACTGCAATTTCAGCTTCACCACGAGATTGTATTACGTTGTTCATATCAAGCTGACCGCCGTCAGGAATTAGCATGTCTGCAAACAATACGCCAAAGTCCGGCTGGTCCACGCCAAGCTGTTTTTGAACAGCTTTTGCGGTAAGTCCTACTTTCCACCCAGCAATGGTTCGTCCTTGGTCGACCCAGTGCTGTGTATTCAACGCCTGAATCCTATAGGCGGCATCAGCATCTGTAGGCGCCATCGCATCTCTCAGTGGTTCAACGGGCGAGCCCAGGTAGGCATTCCTTAATCTTGCCGCAGCCTTTTCAAGCGCGGCGACTTCGCGACGCATCGTATTTCTCTTGTATGCTTAATTGAGGCACATTTATGCCAGAGTCTCGCGGATAGCACAACACTGGTCCAGACCCTGCGCAGAACAAAACCCGCGGAGTGTTTTGTTTCGAGAAGTGAAACTCGTTAAGATCATAGATCCATCGGCGAATCGTTGAAGAGGATACCCATGAAGTTAAGTTGGTCGCACGCGGTACTAAATGTTCACGATCTGGAAAAAATGTTGGCGTTTTATACCGGCGTACTCGGATTTACGATCAGTGACCGGGGTGAGCTTGCCCCCAATTCACCCGAGATCGTGTTTATGAGCAACTCTCCGGATGAGCACCACCAAATTGCCTTGCTGGCGATGAGAGAGGGCGAGACTTCCGGCAATCCATTAAATCATCTCGCTTTCCGAGTTGAGACATTTGATGAGGTGAAGGGGTTATACGAGCAGCTTTCTGCGCGCGAGGATATCAAAACATTGCCTTTATCCCATGGGAACACACTATCGATATACTTTAATGACCCGGAGGGAAATGGGTTAGAGGTGTTCTGGGATACGCCATGGCATGTGAGCCAACCCCAAGGCAAAGTCTGGGATACCAGTCTTGATCGTGACACGGCTCTCGCCTGGGTTGAGGATAACTTTAAGGAAGACCCCAGTTTCTCTCATCACAGGGAAGCTGGTGCTGCCTTTGTTAATCGGGGCGAGTATCACCAGAAAGACTAGCCGTCTATCGATGACGCTTTATTCAAGCGCAAAGAACTGCCGACCCAATTCTGCATCCCAGCTTAATTCGCCAAGGCGACCTATGGGGTCGCTCGCCAGCAGCTCCGGGGCAACTGCAGCCGGGTGTCTGGCGTTAGCAATCGCCCGCTCACCAGCCGCGGTATCGAGAATATAAATGACATTAGTGGGTTCACCTTCGCGGTTGTATTCGATGGTGTAGGTTGCAATGGTGCAGGTGCCCGACGCTTCCATCGCAACCGGTACCTCCTGATCGCCGGTTGTGAGTCTATAAACCGTTTTACCCGTTGCCTTGCTTGGCACCTTGTCGGCAGCCGCAAGAATGGTTGCCGTGTGTTTGGTGTTTGCCATCCCGACGCCGGTGATCATAATCAGTTCTTCCCGGTTGTCACGAAGATGTTGAACTGCGGTTGCGAGAGAGTGCATCACATAGTTATTGCCGGGTCCGCCGCCGTATGCCAGTCCACCGGTGATACTAAATGGTCTCGGATCATTCGTTGATATTTCAAGTGTGTCGATGGCAAGTTCGACCGGTACGGGAAAGCAACTGTAAAAATCAAACGCATCAATATCCTCGACGCTGACGCCTGCGCTGGCCAGTGCGGCTTCAAATGCGACTTCCATACCAATACAAGTAGACAGAGACCGTCTTTGCATAGGATTCCATATTTCTTCCGCTCCGGCGCCACCGAGAATAGCCGCAGCCTGCGACCTCTTGCCTGAGGCTTCGAGATATTTGTCTGAAACGATGACAACAGCGGCTGCCTGATCGACGTCCATTATTGCGTTCATGCGCTTTGTGTAAGGGTAAGAGATCATTCGGTTGTCGGTGGTGACCTCGCTAATGTCATCAACGGAGGGAGCATTTTGAAACCAGGCGTGTGGATTGCTTTCGGCCACTAGTGCATTTTTGTGTAATAGGTTGGCCGCAATACTAATCTGCTCTTCAGCACTGCGTCCGCCGGCGGCACGCATTGCATTTTCAAGTATTGGAAATGACTGGATGGGCAAGCGAAGACCATGTTGTGCTTCCCATTCCGAAGTGAAAGGTTTTTGACCACGCATGGCGCGGATGCTTTTATCCCTGGCTGGCCAATCAAGTTCTTTTCCTGCGCGGGTTGCTTTGCGCCTAGTGCGCATCGCTTCAGCACCGAAGATTACAGCGATGTCGATTTCGCCGGCATCAATTGCAAGAGCAATCTCATGGGTCAAATCCTGAGGCGTTGTGCCACCGCCAGGTAACCAGAATTCCCTGACATCTTTCTGGCAACCGATATCTGCAGCAACGCTTCGCGCCAAGTCAGGATAAGTCCAGCTTAATGGGTCGACGCAGCCGACGGCATCGACCGAAGAAGGTGCGATGCCTGCGTCCAACAGGGCCGCGAGCGCGATGTCACTCATCAATTTTTTCGGATGGTCGGCTGCGTCCACGTCGTGAAAACTTTTCTGAGCCTGACCAAGCAGGTAAGCGCTTACAGATGCGGTCATATTTTTCTCTTCCTGATTTGTGGAATATCCGTCGATTGACTTGAGGCGAGCCGGCTTACTTGTTTTCTGCCGATTAAATGTTAACCCTGTACGAACATAACATTGGACAGAGGAGGTTGGCTAACCGCTTTAGTTTCTTTTGCAGAATTTGGTATAGTCCCGCCTTTTATCAATCACAGCTATTGGAACACCTCCAGGCTGCTACATCGGAGACCAGCAATGCCAACACTTCACGGCTTTTCATACAGCAATTACTACAACATGCCCAAGCATGCACTTTTATACAAGGGCGTTGCTTTTGAAGAGGATCTTGTTTACCCCAGTGCCGCAGGCTATAACGAGCTCAGTCCTGCGCTCAAGGTGCCAAGCTTGACAACGGATGATGGCAAGCACCTGTCCGAGGCTGCAGTGCTCTGTGAATATATTGAAGATGCCTATCCCGAGAAGCCGTTGTTTCCCAGTGAGCCTGTTGCTCGTAACCAGGTTCGTCAGCTGATGCACATGGCAGAGCTATATCTTGAATTGCCTTTTAGAAGACTCCTTCCGTTCAGTTTCAGTGGTCAGCAAGCGCCTGAACAGATACTCAATGAAGTTAACGGCGTGGTAGACAGAGGCGTTAATAGCATGAACGCATTGGCAAGTTTTTCGCCCTGGGTGCTGGGTGACACTTTTACGATGGCAGACATTTATTTGTATTACTGTCTGTCCGTAGCAGACATGGGTAGTGCAATGTCAGGCATCGATCTCAATGCCAGGATCAGCGGACTTGCAGAATGGCGCGCTGCTTTCGCGGAGGATCCAGTCAGTGAAAAAGTTGCGGCGGATACAGCAGCGAACCGCGATAGTTTCTTTGCTTACATCAAGGGCTAATTAGGCTTCATCAGGCAGTGTGCCAGAATGGATAAGCACAAGATGTTAAGCATGTTTGGATAAATGAACGGTAAACTGGCATAACTGATTGATGAAGATCCGTAGTAAAACGGTGGAGCAAGCGAATGAGTAACGTTGAAAAACGCCCCGGTGCACTCGATGGTATTCGAGTGATCGATTTGTCCTCAGTATTGATGGGACCATTAGCTTGTAGGATGCTTGCTGACCACGGTGCTGATGTAATTCAAATTGTGCCGCCCTCTGCGCCGACGTCAGTGTTGGGGGATGCAACCGGGATGGGTGGCATATCCCTTGATATTCATAGAAACAAACGTAGTGTCAAGCTCGACCTGAAGTCAGAACAGGGCAAAGCGGCTTTATGGGCGTTGATTGCATCCGCAGATGTCTTGGTAAGTAATATGCGGGCGGCGGCGCTTAACCGACTTGGTTTTTCCGCGAATGAGGTGCGATCCAAACACCCGAGCCTGATCTACTGCCTTGCCAATGGCTACGGTGAAGATGGGCCCTATGCTGATAGGGCCGCTTATGATGATGCCATACAGGCGTTGTCTGGTTTTGCTGGTTTATCTACCCGCTTAACAGGCAAGCCTACCTACGCGCCGTCGGTGATTGTGGACAAAACCTGTTGTTTGGTGGTTGTGCAGGCAGTGATGGCTGCTTTGCTGTTTCGCCAGACGAGTGGTGAAGGCCAAACGATCAATGTCCCCATGTTTGAGACGATGGCGTCATTCAATTTGATTGAACATTTTCGCGGGGCTGCGCTGGTGCCACCTACGGGTACTGTGGGTTATTCGAGATTGCTAAATCCGGAGCGTCGCCCTTATGAGAGTGCTGATGGTTGGGTTGCCATTCTGCCCTACACAGAAAGTAACTGGCGCGACTTTTTTAACATTATTGGGACGCCAGATGTGTTGAATGATCAGCGATTTGCGACGCATAATTTGCGCATGACGAATATTGAAACGTTATACGGACTGGTTGCAAAAGCAGCGCCTTCGCGGACAACACAGCAGTGGCTTGATATCTGTGATGCGCACTCCATTCCTTGTAATCCGGTGCTTGACCTCGAAGATCTGCTTGAAGATCCTCATCTGAAGGCGGTCGACTTTATGCAGGTTGTTGAGCATCCATCTGTGGGTACTTATCGCTCAGTGCGTGATCCGGTTAAATACGAGAAATTGTCTACTTCGCTGAGGCGACACGCACCTATTCCCGGTGAGCACACAAATGAGGTCATGAAGTCGCTGGGATGGTCCGAAGCGCGGATTAACTCGCTGCAATAAAGATATTTTCGATGATGGCAACGAGGTGAGAGAACGTCGATTTTGATCGAGTGTTTGACAAAGTTCGAGTGAGTTTGGAAACTTCCGGTTGATCCAGCCAGAATGCGAGCGTTACGAACCGAGGGAAAAATGTTGTTACAAACGAGTCTTGAAGCAGGTGTGCGCACCGTCACGATGAATCGGCCTGAAAAGCGAAACGCCATGACCGATGCAATGTTGGAGCAGCTCATGGAGGCCTTTACCTCTGAGCCTCATGAAGATGAACGGGTGACTGTGCTGCGTGGCGCCGGTCCCTCTTTTTGCGCCGGGCGAGATATTGGGCAGGACATGTTGGTTGATATTGAACCGGTGTTTCATGCTGTTGAACATTATCCGTTACCCGTGGTTGCGGCGGTTCAGGGTAATGCAATTGCTGGTGGTTGCGAGATCGCACTGCATTGTGACTTTGTGGTGGCGATGAGTAATGCCCGGTTTGGCATGTCACTCGCGCAAATCGGCATGGCGCCAACCTGGTTTCTCGCCAAGAAACTCCTTGAGGTCGCGGGTCCCGTGGGTGCGAGAGAAATTTTACTATTAGGAGACCCGATTGCAGCCATGCGGATGTATGAGCTGGGCATGATTTCTCACATTGCTGACGAGTCAGACTTTGAGACAACCCTCAATGGTATCGTGCAACGACTGGTATCTAATGCGCCGTTGTCACTCAAAGCGATTAAAGCATTACTGCTTCGAGAGATGACATTTCGCGATGGCATTGAACATGCTGATGTTGACGCGCTGGCAAGAGCGGCGAGCAGATCCGAGGACGCAAAGGAAGGGAAGGCCGCGCGTCTTGCCAAGCGCGACCCCGCATTCAAAGGACACTGACTTAGCGTAGTGACTCACCCAGTAGTTCTCGGGCAATTACGTGACGCTGTACCTCGCTCGGACCCTCGCCAATTCTGCGAATGCGCATTTCTCTAAACCAGCGTTCGAGCGGTAAGTCTTTGGCAACCCCGAGTCCGCCGAACATCTGCATGCAGCGATCAACCACCCGACCTCCAGCTTCAGTCGCGACCAATTTGGCCATAGCGGCTTCCTTTCGAAAACCCTCACCATTGTCTGCTTTTGCGGCCGCTTCCAGCGTTATCCAGGTGGCTTGTTTGATGTCTATTTCATTGTCTACCAGCATCCACTGTATTGCCTGCCGTGATGACAAAGGGGCGCCGAAGGTTTCTCTTTGTGGCACATATTCGAGTGCCATCTCTTGCGCTTTGATCGCAACGCCCAGACAGCCTGCAGCATAGGGAATGCGTTGCCGGGTGAGTCTATGGCTGGCAATCGCAAACCCCTTATTTACCTCGCCAAGTATGTTTGCATGGGGAATACGCATGTCTTCAAATTGCAATTCGGTCGCATAGTGTGCAGAGCGAAGCGTATGAACAACACGGCGCACGTGAAAACCGGGATTGTCAGTATCGACAATAAAGCAGGTGACGCCGTTTCGACCCTTGTCTTTATCCGTTCGCGCGAACACTAGCCCGTAGTCTGCCTTGTCGGCGCCGCTGATCCATAACTTACCACCGTTGATGATCCAGTCGTCGCCATCCCGCTCCGCTTTTGTTTGGATTGCCCGCGCTGGGTCAGAGCCGCCTGATGGCTCAGACAATCCGAAGAAGCCACGCTTCTCGCCTCGCAGGGTCGGGAACAGATACTGCTCTTTCTGTTCATCCGTTGCCTCGAATAGTTGCGCCAGACCGGCTCCGCCAAAAGTGCCATAGCAGGGCGCATACAAACCAGCACGATGCTGTGACATTTCGATGGCGATCAGTGTGGACGTCATCAAATCAATGTCTGGTCCGCCGTATTCAGCTGGAATACCAAGTCCGTAGAGGCCCATTGCCTTTGTTTTTTCAATCAGGCGGTCACGATCTGCGGGGTCAAGTTCATCAGCGTCCGGGTCAAGATTGAGTTCTAGCGGTACGATTTCTTCGCGCACGAATTTTCGGACCATGCCGGTGATCAGTGTCTGTTCTTGTGTCATTTCCAGTTTCATGACGGGCTAAGCCTCCCCAGGGTGATTTGCTCGTTGTAGTGCGGGAGCGTGTCGTGGTCTGCAATATGAGCCATAAGCAATTCCCGATAACGCGTGTGATATGCGGTTGTGATTTCGAACCGGAACGCGGCAATGTCTGAATATTTCTCCAGCGCTGACGCGACCTCGCCTTTGAGGCCAAACTGGCTTTTACCGCCGGCAAAGCCGATGAACACCACCTCGCGTTGAACATTGGCAAATTGAAAAACACCGAGATTTCCTTTCAAACGAGTGAGCACCTCGCTGACTGGTATCCAGTCTTTTGTTAGTCGTACCGCCATATTTAATCCTCGCGAATATACAATCTAGTTGTTTAGCTTTTACGAGCCCACCACCAGCCAGACTTATGCCTCGATCGATCGGCAATCTGGTCATCAAGCCATAGCGCCAGTTTTCGTAAACGAGAGCTGGCAAGTTTATGCCAGAACCTGTGGTACCAGCGACTCATTGTTCGTGTAACTGGCCGGTTATAAGGACATGCGCGAATGCAGATAGAGCAATCGGAATTCTGGTTCGCCCAAAATTTGAAGCATTTCTCGGCATCAGTGGTCCACTTCACGACGCCAATCAGGTTGGAACGATTAAGCACTTGATCATTTTGCTCACCATGAGGAATGGCTTTCGGAGGACAGGCCGAGGCGCAACGATCACAGATATCACAAAACTCTTTCACGCCAAATTTTTTTGGTGTGCTGGCGACCAACGGCATATCGGTAAAAATTTTTCCGAGTCGTAAGCGGGGACCAAATTCTTCCGTGATTAATAATCCATGACGACCTACTTCACCTAATCCAGCTTGAACAGCCAGAGGTACAGCTAAGGCAGAGTCGTTCATGGTGGCGTAGGCTCTATAGCCGAGATTGCGGATGTACTGCGCCAGTGTGAGTAGCGTTATCGTATCGTAACCATAGCCCATGCCCGTTGCGGAACCTGCCAGCGCTGAGGGTACTGTTTTTGTTAAATCGGCATCCATTGCCTCGCCAGTGACAATAACATGGGGTAAGTCGTCTGGCAGAGACAAGGGTTTCCCCTTTTTGGTTTTGTCACAAAATGCCTCGGTATAAACCCATCTTTCATCATAATCACACACGCCAACTAGGTCTGCACCGCAGAAACGTGCAACCTTTTGTAGATCGTTAGTTGCATGCTGCGCGGATTCAAATGGGTAAGGTTCTGGCCAGCCCTCATCGTGCAGAGAAAAATGATCAAAGAAACCTTCCTTGAGCCCTTCGCTTTCGCGTTTCACGTCACGCAAGATGTTGGTGACATGCCAAGACGCATTCCGCAATGCGTAGTCACGCTGCGAAAAACCATCTGTTTTGCGTGAGCGGGCGTTCGGCATGTAGTAACCCTGAAAAAACGCTGAGGCTTTTTCCGACATGACGTCCTCATCCCACTCTGAACGACAATAAATTTCGTCGCGTTGACTGAATCGGGTAAAGGCGTCGGTCACTTTAAAGCCGGTGAGTTGATCAATACTCCGCTTTGAGCGTTTTTCTGTTGCCAAGCGGATGTTTTTGTCTAATTGAGCCATCGGTATTCAGAGCCCATAACCGGCTGGTTGAAAAAATTTCCAGGCAGAAGCTGCGCCTTGCCCACGCGGGGATCCAATTAATTGAATATCATGAGAATGACGACTCAGCGCGTCAAAGAAAGCATCGGTTTGTGCGCCAAGCATACCGAATATGGTAGTTACGCCATGTTCAATCAATGATTGTATGATGGCAACTGAGCGCGTGATCTCTTTCACGGTTTCTACCTGTACCTTTAATGGGTAATGGGTATCAGAATATCCCCTGTGGTTGCACATTACAAAGCAGGCTTTTACTTGTCTCGTGAGGCTGATAAATGGCATTGTTGTAACCCGATACAAAAGACAAATTTTGGAGATCTAGATGCCAGCATTCGCGCTAATTTTCATGATGCTTTTAGGTCCGTTGGCAAAGGCCGCATCTTTTTCTACCATGGTTGACGACTTGAGCTTGAGCGCGCTTGAGCTGACCTTTAGTGAATCAAAGGTAGCATCTGTGCTCGGTTCATCGGGCAAAGACCTCACGAAAGATGAGCGACGCGCAGCGGCAGTATTAGTGTCAGCCGGTATATTCTCGCCCGATGATCTTCTCAGTGCTGCCCGCGTTGCCAGCAAGTATCAGCAGTTTCAGCTGTCGCAAGCTGGCAAGAGCGACCATTTGATTGGCCCCTTCGGCGCGTCAGTCACACATACCCGATTAAACAGGATTGGTGATCACAGTGAGTTGCTTAAGGAGCAGGCATTTATAACTTCGCTGCAACAATTGTTAAGCCAGGGCGTGATTACCGGTTATGACTTGCGCAAAGTAAACATCAATGACGGATTTGATCCGCAAAAGACGTTAACTTATTCTCATTCGAGCATCGTTCATCTGAAACAATTGAGTACCTTACTGAAAAGTGAGGGAGTTGATGGTCTGCTATATGCAGCACCCAAAATTTCGGCATTTTTGTTTCGTGACGAGTGGGGTGAACCGCCGGATAACGTCGTGGAGTTGAAAGATGGCACGCGCGTTGTCAACGGCAAAGAGTGGGTCGTCTTTTTTGAGTTTGAGTCCTCGGTAGAAAAATCAAAATTTCATCGTGTGGTGACAAAATACGCAAAGAAAGACTTAGAAAACCAGCCTGGACTCATCGCTGATGCTTGGTGGCAGCCATTCTATTACAGTGAAACATTGGTTGACGATTTTGCCTATATTAACCTTGTGCTGCTCAAGTCAAACACTACCGAAGCAACGCTGACAGTGCTGCCTGAAAAAGTGATGAGGGTTAAATCCGCATTAGACAACCGGGGTTGGGAGGTCTCGGTTGAAGATGTCTGGGTTAACAAACCTTTCTACCGATTTCTTCAGGGTGGTTTCAAATAGGAGGTTATGACGATGTGCGCGCTCGCCAGAATGCCCATGGCACTGAATTGATATCATCCAGAATGATATAAAGGCAAGGAATCAGTATCAGGGTAATGACCGTCGCGAACAAAATGCCAAACCCAAGTGAAACGGCCATCGGTATAACCAGTTGGGCGCTGAAGCTTGTCTCGAGCAGGATGGGTAATAGCCCGAAGAAGGTCGTTAGAGAGGTCAGCATAATTGCCCTGAATCGTTCGGTACCCGCTTTCACGGCAGCCTCGGCGATCGCCATGCCTTCCTCTACTGACTTGTTTACAAAATCCACCATGATAATGCTGTCATTTACGACCACGCCTGCTAGCGCGACAATACCGCAAAGAGAAAGGGCGCTGAAATCGATTCCGACAACCAGATGGCCTATCATCGCGCCGATCATGCCAAATGGAATCACGCCCATAATGATCAGGGGTTGCAGGTAAGATTTTAGCGGTATTGCCATCAAGGCATAGATGCCAAACAGTGCCAATAATGCTGTGTATAGCATGCGAGTTTGTAGTTCAGCTTGTTCTTGGCTTGCACCGCCGAGCTCTAACCTGACGCCAGGAAATTCCAATTCAAGCTGGTCGCGGAATGCACCTGTTGTCATGTCGCTGACAACTTTGCCGGGTTCGATGATCGACTGTTCGACATTCGCGGAAACTCGGACAGAGCGTTTGCCCCAGGTTCGGGTGATGAAACTTGGGCTCATGCGCTCTTCTATTTCAGCAACGGATTCGAAGGGGACTTCATCACCTGAGTCGGTTCGAATGTACATTGAATCTAGATTTCCTCTGGATTCCCTGTCGGACTTTGGATAGCGCACCATCACTTTTATTTCTTCTCGCCCACGTTGAATGCGCTGTGCTTCAACACCATAGAAAGCTGCCCGAACCTGATCAGCAAGGTCCCGCAGAGACAGTCCAAGGGCCTCTGCAGATGCTTTGATCTGTAGGTTTATTTCAGATGTGGTGCCCTTGTTAGAGTTTTCGATGTCATAGACGCCAACATATTCTTTGAGTGTACGCTCAAGCACGTCAGCTGCTTCGTTTAATTCCGCGGTGTTTTGACCGACTAACTTAAATTCAATATCGCTGCTGTTGCCGTGACTTTTTTGCGCACCTGATATTTCAAGCTTTTTAGTACCGGCTATTTCACCAATTCTCGTGCGCCATTCTGATGCGATTTTTTCTGGACTCTTTTGCAGTTTGTCCGCTTTCTTCATTTCGACCATGACCATACCGGTCTTGTTTGAGGTGAAAGCCGCGAAATTAATAAGGAACTGCTCTTCTTCGGGCAGTGAGTCGTTGTAATCAATGAGCGACGTGGCAACTTCCTCGGTTACACGCGTTGTCAGTTGCGTCGAAGCGCCATCTACCATTTCGATTTCTGCTCGGATGTAGTCGGAGCTCATGTTGGGGAAAAACACTGTACGGATGTAAGGTCCCATGACAACGCCGAGTGCTAGTATCAACATTGCGACGAATATCGCGACTGTAATATATCGTTGGGCAATCGCCCTCTGTAGTAATGGGCGGTAGCTGTTATAGGTTAAGTTTTTTAACTTGAGAGCAAATGTCGATTGAAATCGATGCCAGGCATTCGGTTCACGTTCCGTGTGGGGTACGAGCGGCGACATGCTGGCAAGGTGGGCAGGTAGAATGAGTTTCGATTCGATGATTGAAAAGAGTAGGCAAAGAATAACAACGATACCGATAGCTTCAGGCATGGCACCGAATGTACCAGGTACAAGCAGCAGAGGGATGAATGTGACAACCGTGGTCAAGACGCCAAAAGTTGCCGGAGTAGCAACCCGCTTTGCGCCAATAATAACATTGTCGATGCCCGGCCCAAGTTTATCCGTGGTACTTTGTACGCTTTCTCCGATGATAATTGCGTCGTCGACGACGATACCTAAGACAAGGATAAATCCAAACAGGCTAATGAGATTAATTGATCCGCCGGCGAGCGGTAGCAGCGCAAAAGCACCCAGGAATGCGATAGGCATGCCAAGCATTACCCAGAATGCGAGCTGAAGTCTTAGGAATACGCCCAGCACAACAAGTACAAGCAAGACCCCGGTGAGCATGTTGTACACCATCATATCCACAGTGTCACTCAGGTAAGCGGTACTGTCACCCCAGGCTTCGAGGCTGATACCTTCCGGCAACCGGACTTTGCGTTTTTCGATATAGGCTTTTACTTCTTTGGAGATCTCGATTTGATTTTGATCTGAAACCGCATAGACCGCGATGCCAATGCTCGGCTCGCCGTTGAAGAACGAATGAAATTCCTGTTCGATGAACCCATCGGAAACGATGGCGATGTCTCCAAGCGTCAGCCTAGTACCATCGTTTTTTGAGACCAGCACAATACGTTCGAAGTCGTTCTTGTTGTATGCCAATCCCTCGGTACGAAGTAATATATCGCCAGAGTCACTTTGGATGACCCCTGCAGGCAAATCCAATGAGGACCGCCGAATGGCTTGGGCGACCGCAGAGAGTGTGAGTCCGTACTGTCTCAGCTTTTCTTCTTTGAGTTCGATCGCGATTTCATAGGGGCGTGCGCCTCTTAATTCTGCCTTGGTTACCGAGGTCAGACTCAGGATCTCGTCTCTTACTAATTCGGTGAACTCTTTCATGGAGCGCTCATCAAGCTCGCCGAATA
Source organism: uncultured Gammaproteobacteria bacterium (assembly GCA_913050215.1). Classification (GTDB taxonomy): domain Bacteria; phylum Pseudomonadota; class Gammaproteobacteria; order Pseudomonadales; family Azotimanducaceae; genus UBA4582. The sequence goes on along the minus strand of CAJXBG010000071.1, from coordinate 3,493 downwards.
CCTGAATGTTTATCGCTCCAACTTGGGGTTGTGCGCGATAAATAATTGGTTTCTCAATCGAGCTCGGAAAGCTGGAGATGCGGTCAATGGCTATTTTAACCTCATCCATGACAACCTGAATTTCGGCATCTGACTCAAGGTCCAGTCGCATGGTGCCCATGCTTTTCCTTGAGTAAGTTCGCATCTGTTCGATGCCTTCGATATCACGAATCGCTTCTTCGAGGCGACTAATCACGCCTGATTCGACTTCCCCTGGTGAGGCGCCTGGAAAAGGAATATCAATTGTAATTCTGTCGGCATCAAGATCAGGCGTGATCTGAGTGCGAATTGTCAACGCCGAGATAATGCCGGTCAGAACGATAACGAACATCAACAAATTTGCCGCAACATGGTTTCTTGCAAACCAGGCAATAATGCCCTTGTGGGTATCAATCGTTTTCACTGAACCTGACCTTTGTGCCGGGGAGAGGGTTGTCCAGCGCCGAGAGACAAATAAGGTCACCCTCGGAAATGCCGCTTGTCACATAGATGTGTGACTCGTCGCTGCGCAGTAGACTGACTTTCCTCAGCCTTAGCAAGTCGTTCTGACCGACTGTCCAGACATTGCTGTTACCTTGAAGTACTTTGCGGGGTAGTTTAATGATGTTTTTCACGAGTCTGCCCTTGATGTCAGCTTTGACAAAGGTCCCGATGCGTAATGGCGCAGACCAGCGATTGGTTATCTGATTGTAGGGGTCAGCTATTTGTGCAACGAGATACAATACCCGACTTTTATCGTCAAATACGCCCTCAGTACGAACAATATGACCTGACCATAGGCTGGTTTGTCCGCCAATTTCGGCAGATACCGTGACCGCAGGACCGGGTACGGAAGTGCTTCTGGACAAGTCTGCTTGTACGTTTGCCTGATCAAGGAGAGAGAGGTCGAGATAAGGCAATTCTTTGTCCGGTAGCGGAAGGCGGATTTCTGCCACATCGGTCGCAAAAGTCAGTGCGAGTTGAGTACCGGCGGCGACAAATTGACCGACATCGGCTCTTTTTTCACGGACGAGACCATCATAGGGTGCACGAATGATCGTGCGATCGAGATCTCCCAGTCGTTTTGCTAGCTCAGCTTCAGCAAATTCCAGGTTGGCGATTGCCTCGGCTAATTGTGGTTTACGTAGGGCAAGATCAGATGCAGCGCGACTGGTGGAGAGGCTTGGTTTTGCCCGCTCCCAATCCGACTCGGCATAATCTGCTAAACCTCGTTCCCGCGTAACTAACGTTTGCGCGGTCGCGACACTTGCCTGCGCTCGTTTGACGTCGGCGCGATAGTTTCGATCATCGATCTGCACAAGTACATCACCTTTTTTGAAGAATCCACCGGCAACAAATGCAGGTGACACTTCCATGATCAACCCTGAGACCTCAGACACAAGAACGGTTTGGGTTCGTGGCGTGACACTCCCCTGAGCTTCTATAGAGATTTGAACTTGATTAGCGCGTGCGCGCATCACATCCACAAGCATGGATGGTGGTTCGGGCTTAACGAGCTCGGGCACAGATTCCTGGTTTGCCATCCAGAATGCTGCTGCTGCGCTTAAAAGAATGATGAGTGCGGGTACGAGGATTTTGCTAACCATGGCGGCGAGCTTACCATAAATGATCTGGTAACGAGTGTAGACGAAGTTCGGGGAAATCAGCCATTACGAAGACGCAGGAAGTCGGCATGCCTAATCCTGATGACCACTTATGCCGAACATTCCTGTGGTGGTTTGCATCTCTTTATGTCCTCTGTAGCATCAACATGTGAAGTAGCGTGATGGCTAAATCTCTTACGCTTTATCCTTCAGAAACCCGTCGAACTATTTCAGGAAAATTCGATACCCTCAAACTCACCGGAACTGCGCCATTTTTTTAGATATTCAAAGTAGGCCGTTGCGCCAGCAGGATAGCTGGACGCAGCGATAATCGAACCATCTGCGCCGTCGCCCCAACCCTTGCCTTCATTGTTGTAATAACCCGGTGTGCAGTTCGTTGATCCAATCATCCTTGGCGGCGCAGACATGAGTAATTTAATCCACGCATCCTCGGCTTCTTTTTTTACCTCTATTTCACTGAAACCATTGTCTATCGCGTGTTTGATCATGAGTGCGACAGTGGTTCCACTTTCCGTCAGGTTGTGCGGGTAATTTGAAATAAGATTAGCCCCTTGGGTCGCCTGTACGATGAATAAATTAGGGAAACCGTGCACGTGGGCACCGTGCATGGTGCGCATACCTTTTTCCCAGTAATCAGATAAGAGTAATCCATCACGCCCCTTTGTGTCATATCCTGAGCGGCGCTCAAACGGTGTGCCAACCTCAAAACCGGAGGCATAGATAATGCAATCAACCTCGTACTCTTTGCCGTCAACGACAACACCGTTCTCGGTAATTCGTTCTACACCTTTCCCGTCTGTATCCAACAGTGTGCAACCCGGTTCGTTATATGACTGTAGATATTCATCATGGAAACAGGGTCGTTTGCAGAGCTGCTGATACCATGGTTTTAGGTCCTCTGCGGTATGGTCGTCATTAACTATCGTGTTTACACGCGCTCGCACGCCCTCCATCTTCTCATTGTCAGAGTCTTCGTAGGCGGCCATCATGTTTTCAACATTCATGTCTTCGGGCGCGAGCTCATTAATTTTTTTGCGTATTCTTTTGCCGAGCTCCGTCCAACCGTCCTGTACCAGATCTTCTTCCACCTGCTGACCGGTTTGATTGGCGGTGAAATTCTCCAGCCATCGTTGCTGCCAGCCAGGGGTAGCGATCTCTGCAAACCAGTCGGGGTCGATAGGATGGTTGTCTCTTACATCAACTGATGATGGCGTGCGTTGGCACACATATAAAGCTTCGCAGGATTTAGCGAGATGTGGAATACACTGCACGGATGTCGCCCCGGTACCGATAATTGCGACGCGTTTATTGCGCAGGTTGTCCATCGTTCCGCCAGAGGGATCACCGCCGGTGTATTTGTAGTCCCAGCGACTGGTGTGGAACGTATGTCCTTGAAAGGATTCGATGCCGGGAATACCAGGAAGCTTGGGTACGTGAAGCGGTCCCGGGGCCATACCAATATATTGCGCGCTAAACTCGTCACCCCTGTCGGTTTTAACAAGCCAATGATGTTCTGCTTCATTCCAAGTCAAGTTGGTGACCTGCGTATGAAACAGTGCTTTGTCATACAGGTTGAATTGTTTCCCTATGCGTTGGCAGTGTTCAAGTAGCTCAGGCGCGTGAGCATATTTCTCCGAAGGCATGTGCCCCGTTTCTTCCAATAACGGCATATACACGAATGCTGCGGTGTCGCACTGAGCGCCCGGGTAGCGGTTAAAATACCAAGTGCCGCCGAAGTCCCCTCCTTTTTCGATAATCCGTACGTCGCTGATACCTGACTCTGCGAGTCTAGCACCAGTGACCAGTCCGGAAAATCCGCCACCGATAAAGGCGACGGTGACGTGATCCCG
>CAJXBG010000070.1 GCA_913050215.1 uncultured Gammaproteobacteria bacterium | reverse complement strand
TCGACTTTTATAAAGGCGAGACACCCTGAGTCACGCGGGTCATATACTTGCGAAACGTCCCATCTCTGAAGGAGCACCTCGTTTCGCAGCAGGGAATACGACGGAAGATAAGTGCGGGCTATCTATCAAATTTAGTTTCAAGAATGACCGATGAGTTCGTTCTTTCAATACCCTCCAAATCACCTATTTGATCAAGCACCTGATTGAGTCTGGTGGTGTCCTTTGCCTCAATAACTGCGATGAGGTCGTAATTTCCGGAAATCGCAAATAATGACCTCACTTCATCCATCTGCTGCAGAGCCCGTGTGGTCTGCATCGTGAGTTTTTGTGTCACTTTGATTTGGACATGCGCAGTGAGCAGTCTGGCAGCGTAATCGTCTCCGTATTGCAGCGTGTAACCCTTGATCACGCCGGTCTGCTCAAGCTTTTTTATCCTGCCTGTGATTGTTGTGCGAGAAACATCCAGCAACCTTGCTAATTCGGATGTGCTTACCCGAGCGTTCTCTTTTAGTTTGTGTACCAGTTTCTGATCCAGATAATTCACTAAAGTGTCCAATAATTACGTCATTATGTTCATATATTCATTAAATTTGATCATTTTATCTCTTACATCTGTATATAGCCAACAGCGAAAATACATGTAAATCAGTAGAGAGAACAAAATCATGGCCTCAAACACTTCCCCAAGCACTGTCAGAATTAAAGTCGCCGTCGTCGGCGCCGGGAAAATTGGTGAAACCATCGTCGCACTCTTGCTTGAGAGCAACGACTATCATGTGACCCTGATTGATGTCTCGTCGGAATCACTTGGAAACTTTGCCGATCATCCCTATCTCAATAAGCAACTACTTGATGTGTCTAATGCCGCGGCACTCGATAATGCTCTGAAAAACCAATTCGCGGTCTTAAGCTCAACGCCCTATTTTCTTACCATGAAAATCGCTGACGCCGCCAGACGGTCGGGGTGCCATTATCTGGACCTTACTGAAGATGTTGCCAGCACTAACTACGTTAAGATGCTCGGTGATACTGCCCGAACCGCATTTATCCCCCAGTGCGGACTCGCACCAGGATTTATCTCAATCGTTACAAATCAATTAGCGTCAACTTTTAGCGCACTTGAAACAATTCGGATGTGTGTGGGGGCCTTACCTCAATTCCCGTCGAACTCTCTGAATTACAATCTTACCTGGAGTACCGACGGCGTTATCAATGAATACTGCGAGTCTTGTGTCGCCATTCAGGATGGCATTATCACGACATTACCAGCACTCGAGCATCTCGAGCATATATCTCTAGATGGCATCCAGTATGAAATGTTTAATACCTCGGGTGGTATTGGTTCTCTGGGGGAAACCCTGAAGGGCAAGGTCAAAAATCTTGCCTACAAGACAATTCGATATCCGGGTCACCGAGATATCATGAAAACCCTGCTGCACGACCTCGGGCTTCGTGACCATCGAGACCTGCTAAAAAATGTGCTTGAAAACTCGGTTCCCGCGACGATGCAAGATGTCGTGCTCATTTTTGTGACCGTGAGCGGTATCAAGGACGGACAACTCATGCAGGAAACCTATGCTAACAAGGTGTATGGCCGCGAGGTTGGCGGCATTCTGCGAAGCGGTATTCAAATCACCACCGCAGGCAGTATATGCGCCATTCTTGACCTACTAAGACAGGGTAAAATTAAAGATAAGGGTTTTGTCACTCAGGAAGAAGTGTCGCTGGATACCTTTCTAGAAAATAGGTTTGGTGAGGTTTACAAACCGACGACCACTCAGCAGAACGCAACGCATCAACACGCGGCATAACAATACCAAGACGATTGAATATCGATACAAACCACAAGGAGTAATTGTGACCTCGTCTAATACAACAAATGAACGTGCAACCCGTTGCCTAACCGCGCTAGGTGTTGATCTCTCTACGCTAAAAGATGGTGATATTGCGCTGTTTAGTCCTGTGGACGGCAGCAGCCTCGGTCAAACCACAAGTCACACAGCCGAAGAGGTTGAGGAAATACTTGCCGATTCAGATTGCGCATATCGGCATTGGCGAGAGATTCCAGCACCACGGCGAGGTGAACTTGTCCGCCTGCTGGGTGAAAAGCTAAGAATACACAAGAACGTGTTGGGAGAACTGGTGACGCTGGAGTCAGGCAAGATCTTTCAGGAAGGACTGGGTGAAGTTCAAGAAATGATCGATATCTGTGATTTTGCCGTGGGATTGTCCCGACAGCTTTACGGACTCACCATTGCATCAGAGCGCCCCGAACACAAAATGCAAGAGAACTGGCATCCAATAGGTCCCGTCGGGATCATTTCAGCGTTCAACTTCCCAGTGGCAGTTTGGTCTTGGAATGCGGCACTGGCGCTCGTTTGCGGCAATAGCATTGTATGGAAACCCTCCGAGAAATCTCCTCTAACTGCACTTGCCTGTCAGGCAATATTGAATGAGGCAATGGCAGAATTCGGCTCAGATGCGCCAGCAAACCTTTCCCAAGTGATTATAGGAAAATCGGAAGTTGGCAACGTTATGGTTGAAAACCGACGCCTACCACTAATCAGCGCCACCGGAAGCTGTGCGATGGGAGAAATTGTCGCACCGAAGGTTGCGGCAAGAATGGGACGCACAATCCTAGAACTTGGTGGCAATAACGCGATGATTATTTGCCCTTCGGCGGATCTCAAAATGGCAACACTTGCGTCCGTGTTTGGGGCTGTTGGAACTGCAGGACAACGATGCACAACCACCAGGAGATTATTTATACACGATGCCGTTTATGATGAGTTTGTGAACGGATTGAAGAGTGTTTTCAGCTCAGTTGAGGTTGGCAATCCGCTCGATGCCACGACGCTGGTTGGCCCTCTCATCGATCAAAACGCTTTTGAAATGATGCAAGCAGCGCTGAAATTGGCAAGAGAAAAAGGCGCTGAAGTCTTCGGAGGTCAACGAACCACAGTGAAGGGATGTGAAGCGGCTTTTTATGTTCAGCCAGCACTGGTCGAGATGCCATCCAGTATGCCTAACATGGAGCAGGAAACCTTCGCACCTGTGCTCTATCTCTTCCGCTACAACGACCTCGAAGATGCCATCGAGCGCAATAATGATGTCCCGCAAGGGCTCTCATCCGCGATTTTTACCAATGATGTCCGGGAGGCAGAGCGTTTTACTTCGATGGTTGGCAGCGACTGCGGTATCGCAAATGTCAACATTGGCACAAGCGGTGCAGAAATAGGCGGAGCCTTCGGTGGCGAAAAACAAACCGGCGGCGGTCGAGAATCTGGCTCCGATGCTTGGAAAGGCTATATGCGGCGGAGCACCAATACGATCAATTACTCCGCCAACCTACCGCTCGCTCAGGGAATCAAGTTTGAGATCTGAACCTACTGACCTGATCACTCGATCAACCGAGGAATGCCTTACGAGACTTGATCCGCGGCTTCGTCGATAAAACGTCGGAGCTCGCTATATTCGTTAGTTACGCGATATTGAGGAAACTCCTCAATGACATTCGCAGGTGAGCGAAACAGAAAACCTGCGTCGGCTTCCTCGAGCATGGTCGTGTCGTTATAGGAATCTCCCGCTGCAAAAACGCTAAAATTTAGGCTCTGCAAGGCTCTAACGGACATGCGTTTTGGATCTTTTTGCCTGATCTTATAGTCTGTTACCGCGCCATCCGGTTGAACGACCAGTTTGTGACAAAAAATCGTTGGCCATTTCATTTGCTCTACTAACGGTTTTGCAAACTCGTAAAATGTGTCAGACAAAATGACCAATTGATACTGTTCTCGTAAACTATCGAGAAAATCCACTGCACCTTCCAGTGGACTTAACGTTGCAATAACTTCCTGAATATCTCTCAGTTTGAGGTTGTTTTCCGCAAGAATCGCCAATCGTTGTTTCATCAGCACGTCATAGTCCGGGATGTCCCTCGTGGTCGCTTTCAGCGCCTCGATACCCGTTTTTTCAGCAAATTCAATCCAAATTTCAGGGACAAGTACCCCTTCCATATCCAAGCAAACAATATCCATAACTATCCTATAAGATGTCGAAAAATCCTTACGTGTTTCTCTGGCAATCGCAAATCTTTCGCTTTTTACCCACGTCAAGCGCGTAGATGCCACTTTTTAACTACACTAGATTTGAAATTATCCGCTAGAAACTGGTCTGACGCGTGCGCAAGAAACATCCGGGTAACGCGTTTCAGCTAGCCGCTGTCTATTTTGAGGGTAATCTCAGGGTTTGAAAGAGTTCGTCTAACTCAGACCGGTTACTTTTCCCAAGCGCCATATTAACCATTTCACGACTAAGATGGGGGGCGAAATATTCGACAAATTCGTACATATAGCCCCGGAGAAAAGTGCCCCTTCGGCACCCGATGACGGTTGTACTCGGCTCAAACAAATGACTGGCATCAAGAGCGACCAAATCAGCATCCTTTTGCTCATCATGCGCCATATGCGCAACGATACCGATGCCGAGTCCGAGTCTGACATAGGTTTTGATGACGTCTGCATCGGTTGCAGTAAAAACCACCTTGGGCTCTAGACCGAGCTTAATAAAGGCCTCATCAAGCTTAGATCGGCCTGTGAAACCAAAAACATAAGTAACAATAGGATGCTCGGCAACCAACTCAAGCGTGAGTTTGTCGACTTTAGCGAGTGGATGACCTTTCGGCACCAAGATACATCGATTCCAGTTATAACAGGGCATCATGACGAGGTCACCGAACAACTCCAAACCCTCAGTTGCAATTGCAAAGTCAACGAGACCCTCGGCTGCCATTTCAGCGATTTGGATGGGACTACCCTGGTGCATGTGCAAAGAAACTTCGGGATATTTCTCAATGAATCGAGCAATCACCTCCGGTAGCGCATATCTAGCCTGAGTGTGAGTTGTCGCAATTGAAAGACTGCCCTTCTTCTCATTACTAAATTCCTGAGCAACCTGCTTAATACTTTCGACCTTTCGGAGGATTTCTCCCGCTTTCTCGATAATCGTTTCACCGGCGGGTGTTATTCGGGTCAGATGCTTACCACTCCGAGCGAATACTTCAACACCGAGTTCATCTTCTAAGAGTTTTATCTGCTTACTGATGCCCGGTTGCGATGTGTAGAGGCTCTGCGCTGTCGCAGAAACATTTAGGTCGTGGTGCGCAACTTCCCAGATATATCTAAGTTGTTGGAGTTTCATGATTTATTCACCGTTTAAGATGCAAAGTCCAGCGATACTGGACGTTTAAGACGCTATAAAGTCTCGCGTAATTGATACCGTCGAATTTATATTCATTAATGATCTAAGAAAGCTGAAAATTATACCTGAAAAGCATATATATTATGTTGAGCTTTATCAATCTATTCCATGGTATTAATCACGCCATGAGGCACGTGAGCGGTAGGCGCTACTTCTCTTGCAAGTTGGCAGTGTTCCGGTTGATCATCAAAAAACACGTCAGTGCCATAGGCCTGCAAAAACTCTGCTTTCGGCATACCACCAAGAAACAACGATTCATCCAACCGAATATTCCAGTCCCGAAGTGTCTTAATGACTCTCTCGTGCGCTGGCGCTGCGCGCGCCGTAACCAATGCAGTTCTAATCGGACAATCGCTTGAGGAAAACTCATTCTGTAGATCGTGAAGTGCACCAAGAAAAGACTTAAACGGCCCTCCCATCAGGGGATTGTCGGCCGCCGCTTTTTCACTCTCAGCAAAAGCCTTCAAGCCGGATGCCTGAAATAATCGTTCCGCTTCGTCGGAAAACAACACAGCATCACCATCGAACGCAAATTTCAGCACTTCGGATTCAACTTCAGATTTTGCTGAGGGTAATATGCTCGCTGCTGCGGCGCCTGTTTCAAGCGCGGCTCGAACATCACTGGCATGGGTTGAGAGGAAAAGGTCGCAATGAAATGGCCCCATGTATCTGTAAGGGGCGCTTCCACCGGTAAATGCCGCACGTTTTATTGGCAAGTTATGGTGTTGTATCGAGTTAAACACTCGCAGACCTGTATCGGCTGTGTTTCGGGAAAGCAAAATCACTTCAACTCGGTCTGCAATACCGAGTAAAGAATTGATTTGCAGTAATTTGCGAACCAAATAGAATGCATCGCCAGGTGCCAGAGGTTCGTGTTCTCTGGCTATTTGATAGGCAGAGTAAGCCGCAACGCCCTCAGTTTGATAAATATTGTCACTCTCGGAAAGATCGAAGAGTGCGCTACTTGAGGTTGCAACAACCAGTTTCTTTGATTTGCCCGACATTGATAACACCCGCTACTCTGGCGTTACCAAGTTAACGCGGTTTTATCCGGAAATAAAGTGATTGTTAAATTCAGCAACCTTGCTGCAAATGTGGCGCTTGGTGTGGAATTACAAAGACCAGTGCCAAAATGATAACTAGGCGCCTAAGAAGAACAAACAAAATGTCGAAGACATCGCAAATAGAACTGAGGTACGTGGGGTTTTGGGTCAGGTTACTGGCATTCATTATCGATAGTCTGGCAATTATGGCCATGCTTGGGCTCGTTGCTCTATTCATGCCTGTGCCGGACATTCTTAGCGCTGTTGATATGACGAACCGAGACTCGCTGCTGGCGCAAGTACCTGCATTACTGGCTCGTCTGGGATTTGATGCCATGTTCTCTGCCGTGGTCTTTTTGCTGCTTTGGAACATGATTCGATCGAGCCTTGGGAAAATAGTATTTCGAGCCTACATTGTTGATTCCTCGGGACAAAGGGCTAGGTTTGGCCAACTACTGGTCCGCTATCTAGGTTACTTCATTAGTCTATTTTGTTTTGGACTCGGGTTCATCTGGATTGCTTTTGATCCAAAAAAACAGGGATGGCATGACAAACTCGCGGGTACAGTGGTGAGCTACGGTACACCGTCTAAATCGGAAGTGATGCAAGATGACTGAACGCACGGTAGCCTATCTGGTCGATTCCTTTGACCTCTTGTCCACCTTATACATCGAGTGTGATGAAACAGAGGCCCTTCAATTATCCGAGATAGCCATTGAGATAGAATCGACCCGCGCCCTTGAACTTAGAGCAAAATCAAATATTGCTATCTCAAAGCAATTGGAAATCAAACTCCTAGCAGTAGATCGATTGATCATCAAACGCGTTGCGGAGAGACTTGCCTATTATGCGCTACCGGAAGAAATCGAAGGCCAGAACGAAAACGGGTTATTAGCGCCGGAACTAACCAGGATGTTGCGAAAACACTACCAATTAGCTGATGTTTGGGACGAAGATTTTCAGCTTCGCGAAGCGCTCGCAAAAATCCTCGCTTTGGTTGACGAAGAATGAACGCTAGACAGCCAGCATACAAACCGATAACCGTTCGAAAGCCTGTTGGCTGTTAGGGGTTGTGAATGTACAAACTTTGTCAAATGCAGGATTCTGGGAACTGCTACAAGATCAGGCAGCTGCTAAGCCATCTAAATATGCCTTGCTGCCGGAACAGACGCTTTACCGCGAGACAATAAACTCGAGCAAGCGCAAATTTTACAGTGGAAAAAACTGGTTTCAACGAGTCATTGATCAACCAAGACATATCACCATGACAGAATACTTGAGAGGTTAGACCGATGTATCAGGCTTACATTTTTGATCTGGATGGCACACTCCTCGACACGCTCGAGAGTCTTGCTAATTGTTACAATAGAGCTCTAAGCAAGCATGGTTATCCGACCCACGAGGTGGATGCTTACCGATATTTTATTGGTGATGGAGCAGAAAAGTGTGTAACGCGGTGTTTGCCTGAAAGTGCACGCAAGCCAGAGATTATCGCTGAGCTAATGGCCACGCAGCGTGAGGACTACCAACTCACTTGGCAACAGAGCGCTGCGCCCTACTCTGGCATCTCAGCGCTACTCCATTCGCTGGCAGAAAGCCGCGTTCGCATCGCGGTGCTGTCTAATAAAGACCAGTCTTTCACCGAATCATGCGTTAAGCACTTTTTGCCTGATTATACGTTTGATCCAGTGGTTGGTTACTCCTCAACAACACCCCATAAACCTGATCCAACCGGTGCTAAGAAAATCGCGGCAGACTGGGGAATTGCCCCTGAACATATTGCCTTTATTGGGGATACGTCGATGGATATGGAGACTGCGACTAAAAGCGGCATGAGCGCTATCGGTGTTCTCTGGGGTTTCCGAACTAAACAGGAATTGCAAGACGCGGGCGCGAAGCATATTGTAAGAAGCCCGGAAGAAATACTGGACCTGAGCTCATGAGCGAATCAATCAAAAACCTTAACCACAATCTTGTACCGGATAACCTTGACAGCTATTGGATGCCCTTTACCCCAAATAGGCAATTTAAGGAGAACCCAAGGTTTATCGTTTCGGCCAGAGGTATGCACTACTTCGACAGTAACGACCACAAAATTCTGGATGGCTCAGCGGGTCTGTGGTGCGTTAATGCAGGTCACTACAGAGAGGAAATTAACACGGCTGTTCAGGAGCAACTGAGTTCACTCGACTTTGCCCATTCGTTTAACTCCGGACACCCCCATGCATTTAATTTCGCCAACCGACTCGTTCAACATTTTCCAGATCCACTCAATCATGTGTTTTTTACTAATTCAGGTTCTGAGTCTGTCGATACCTCACTAAAAATTGCGCTCGCCTACCAGAAAGCCATTGGTCAGGGCTCAAGACAACGATTAGTAGGCAGGGAGAAGGGTTACCATGGCATGGGCTTTGGTGGCGTGTCCGTTGGCGGCCTGGTTAAGAACCGAGCCGCATTTGGTATGTTGCTACCTGGCACTGACCATATCAGACACACCCTAGATATTGAGCGAAATGCTTTCTCCAAAGGTTTACCGCCACATGGCGCTGAGCTGGCTGATGACCTTCAACGACTGGTTGAACTCCATGGGGCAGAGACAATTGCGGCGGTTATCGTTGAACCAGTGGCAGGGGCAGGCGGTGTTATTCTGCCACCACAGGGCTATCTGGAACGACTAAGGGAAATTTGCACAGAAAATGGTATTTTGCTTATTTTCGATGAGGTCATTACCGGGTTCGGCCGCCTTGGTGCCACCTGCGCCGCTGAACGTTTCGGCGTCATTCCTGACATCATGACCACCGCAAAAGGTATTACTAATGCCACTATTCCTATGGGGGCAGTATTCGTCAGTGAAACGGTCTATCAGGCGTTTATGGCGGCGGAAGATCCTGGGGTTGAGCTAAGCCATGGTTACACCTATTCCGGCCATCCGGTCGCTTGTGCAGCAGGTAACGCGACGCTCGATATCTTTGAAAAAGAGGGTTTGTTTACCCGAGGAGCATCACTTCAGGATTACTGGAATAGCGCCGCCATGAGCCTCAGGGGCACAGCGAATGTGATTGATGTCAGATGCTATGCATTAATGGGCGCTATTGAATTCTCAAGCCGTCCCGGTGCCGTAGGCCAGCGTGGTGCTGACATCGGCAAGAAGGCTTATGAACTGGGTCTCTGGTGCAGGAACATTGGCGACAGCATTGTGCTTTCGCCACCCCTGACGATTACTGAATCTGAAATAGACGATATTTTTAGCATCATTCAAGCAGCTGCAAAAGCTGCAGGTTAGTATCAAGCCTGAATAGCGAAAAATACTAAGGAACAAACAGACTATTATTTTAAGTCACTCTTTGCCTCGCCTACTATCCCCTTATCATATATGTTGGGGTTCTTAACCAAAAGCACGTTGAGTTAAAGTATCAAAGTCGACGGTTTTTTCTGAGCGATCAAAAATTTCCTGTGAATGTCTTCCTATAAAGTCAATAAGGATTCTTATCGCGGGGGCTTCAACTTAATGTTTAGTTATGACATGGTAGCGCTTTTTTTAGGAGCACATAATGAATCTGGATGGTAAAAATATAGTTGTCACCGGCGGCGCCAGCGGTATCGGAAAAGCCATGGCGAGCCGATTTATAGCAGAAGGTGCGGCGCAGGTTGTCATTGCAGACATTAATGGTGATGTGCTGGAGGATGTCGCTAAAGAAATTGGCGCCACCGCGATAACAACGGATGTTTCCAAGGAATCAGATGTCATCAATCTTATCCAGACAACTGAATCAAAATACGGACATATCGACTTGCTTTGCAACAACGCGGGTATAGGTGTAGGTGTCGGGCCCGAAACACCGAATGAAGATTGGCAACGTATTTGGGAAATTAATGTCATGGCGCATGTGTATAGTGCTAGGGCAGCACTGCCAGCGATGCTGGCCAGGGGACAGGGATACATGCTTAACACAGCATCTGCCGCCGGGTTATTAACGCAGATCGGATCTGCTCCGTATGCGGTGACCAAACATGCCGCAGTCGGTTTTGCAGAATGGCTTGCAGTTACCTACGGAGAGCGCGGCATTATTACTTCGGTGCTCTGTCCACAAGCTGTAAATACCGCAATGACAGCGAATACCGAAAATGGTGGTGTCGCTGGTGTCGATGGCATGATGGAACCGGAAGAACTCTGCAATTATGTTGTCGAAGCGATCAGCGATGAACGTTTTCTCATTTTGCCTCATCCCGAGGTGCTCACCTATATGCAACGTAAAACGAGTGACTACGACCGCTGGATTGGTGGTATGCAACGTTTACAAGCGCGATATGGGGACGACTCTTTTCCTAGCTAAAGCCAGTTATATCATTTGGCGATTGATCTATTACTCGCCCCGGTTATAATGTAACCCGTACAAGCGCCGATTTGAATCAGATTGCGGGCGCTCAAAAAATCCAGCTAAAGAGTTGAAACCTGCTTTAGCTGTTAGCTAAACGGGTTTTTTTTTGCCCGTTTGGTTTACAGCTTTCGTACAGAAAATGAGTGAGACCATAACCTCAATTTAGAAGGTAAAAAATGCCGCTGCGAATCCCAGACGAGTTACCAGCCACGAAGATTCTTCAAGATGAGAATATCTTCTGCATGACAGACAGCTTCGCTGCTCATCAGGATATTAGACCCTTACGTGTGCTGCTTCTTAATCTCATGCCAAAAAAGATAGAGACAGAAATACACCTCATGCGTATGTTGTCGAATTCTCCGCTTCAGGTAAATATAGAACTGATGCACATCGGCGAAAAGAAATCCAAAAACACACCGATCGAGCATATGGAGTCATTTTATAAAACCTTTGATGACATTAAGACTGAAAAATACGATGGTATGATTATTACCGGCGCGCCGCTCGGTCAGGTGCCCTTTGCAGAGGTGCTGTTCTGGGACGAGTTAGTCGAAATCATGGACTGGACGCTGCAGCATGTGACGTCAGTGATGTATTTGTGTTGGGGTGTCCAAGCTTCAATGTATCACCGCTACGGCATCCAAAAGAAAGTGCTTGATAAGAAGATATCAGGTGTATACGACCACCGTGTCATCGCGCCACTCGCTCCCGTGATTAGGGGCTTTGATGACACGTTTGATGCGCCTCATTCTAGGTTCGCCGAAGTACCCCCCGAAGAGATAGAGAAGAACGAAGAACTGGAAATTATTGCGGTTTCTGATGTCGCCGGTCCTTACATTGTCGGCCGCAAAGACGGCAGAGAACTGTTTGTCACAGGACATGCGGAGTATGAACCGCTAAGCCTGAAGTCCGAGTACGAGCGCGATCTAGATACTGGGATGAATCCCCCGATGCCGGAAAACTACTTCCCCGATGATGACCCGACGAGGCAACCCATTGTCACTTGGAAAAGTCACGGAAACTTATTGTTCGCGAACTGGCTCAACTATTACGTTTATCAGCTTACGCCGTTCGATGCATCCCTGATTGGCAGCAACAGATAACCTGCATCAGGCTAACAGTTCTACCGGCGTTAGATTGTAGTCGTTGATCATATCGACGGCATAAGTGATCATTCCAGTGAGCTCCTTTGAATCCCCGTGTACGAGTCTCAGGCAAGCCTCTGCCATATGCTCGACCGGTGTAATGCTTTCTTCAGGCGTGTCTTCAGTAATCAACTTGTGGTGTACGACGCCAGGTGTTGCGACTAGACCGGGAGAAATTACATTTACAGATATGCCATCTTCAAAGACCTCTGATGCCAAACCCGTCGTAAACCTTTCCAACGCAGCCTTACACATGCCATAGACTGTGCCGCCTCTGCCTCCCTGATCCTTGGAGGGGTGTATCGCGGCGTGTGAAGATATATTGAGAATGCGTCCTGAACCCTTCATTTTCATTGCAGGAAGTATCAACTGTGCAAGATGAAATGGGGCATAAACCTGAACGTTCAGCATCAAGTCGTAATGTTTTTGTTTGAAAATCTCAACTGGCGTGAAATAGGTGACTGCAGCGTTGTTAACCATAATATCAATAGGACCAAAAACCTGTTCTGTCTCCTTGACAAGGTTAACGCGATGCTCCTCGATGGCAAGATCACACCTGACAGCATGCGCTTCTCCGCCGGCAGCAAGTATTCTGGCGACGACACCATTAATACTCCCACCGAGCGCATGGTCGCCCTCTTCTACCGTTCTGGCGGAAACAACAACCCTGGCTCCCTCCATGGCATATCGAAATGCAATGGCTTCGCCAATTCCACGACTGGCGCCAGTGACTACAGCCACCTGCCCCGCTAGTTTTCCATGCTTGTTTATCGTCGCACTCATCATTTTTCCCAGTGTTAGATGTTGATTATATGAAACTTGATTTCCGAGAAACTAACAAGAAATTCTTACGCAGGCAAAAAAGCGTTGCTCCAAAATCATGAACGAATACCCGACCTGAAACACCCGCTGCCGTTAAGAAAATTCAATCCTTCAACACAGGATAGAGCAATCCGCGAAACCGAAGCTGCCCTCTGAGAGGTGCTCACACTTGTCGACCACTATTTTACTATCACCCAGCGACCAATTTTTTTGAGCACTAATGAAAGGTACCGGCACAGTAAATCTCCCACAACAATTCGGGAGATAACCTCTTCTCCCTTGCTGGTCTGTTAGCGCAAAGTATTCCGAATCGTAAATTTCGGACAGACAAATGGCTTTCTGGCAAATGAGAAGAAGCTTTATTGGCAACCATCTAATAAATACTACTGTCAATTCCGACGATCGCTATATTGAATACCTGAGTCAGGTTATCGGACTAGTACTCAGGGAGCCTAGTCAGCGGGCTAACGAAATAGCAATTGCCACGGCTAACGAAGCTAAGCGATCGCAAGAAATTTGGCGCAAATTATCTACGATGAATGCTAGCCAGGCGAAGGAACTTGCAGACCGTATTGATTTTATGCACCTGACTCAAATCGCAGATTATTTGAATACCTCCCAGCGTGGCGCAATCTTTACCGGACTTCATGCCGGGGATTACCTCCTAGCGCTGTTAAAGCTGCGCAGTCGACTCACGACACCAAGAAATATTTATGTTTTGCGGCGTAAGGCCGCATCGGATTTAGAGACCCGGGTTTTCTCTCACTTTGACGATACAGACATTCCCATCAAGGTGGTTCGACATGGTGATAATAAGACACTTAGTGTCGTGCGCGCGCTAAGAAAGGGACATTTCGTTACGGCATTGTTTGACCTTCCCGGATCCTTTGGAAAAGCCGCAGAATTTCAGTTTCTCGATCATGCCATGCAAATGGTCACCGGTCCCTCAGAGCTCGCTGTCATGGGGCGTGCGGATCTGGTTCCCTTCACATCGAATTTTTATAACGGCCAATCAAGCGCCAGTTTTGAACAACCGATTCGTGCGACCACTGTTGAACACACGGCGCAAAAACTCTGTGATGTCGGCAGCAATTATATCTATCGTAATCCGGAACAGTGGCAGCACTGGTTTCACGTACCTGAAATGCTCGGTGCTGGGCAATGAGTCAATCGACGGCGCCAACAGATCTGTTTACGCGAGAGGCGCTGGCGTTTCACGCAGAACAAAATATTGGTCGACCTTCCCTGTTACGACCGACACAATCCGTTTATATCACGATTCTTTTATGTTTAGTCATCACGCTCGGGGTTAGCTATCTTGCGACAAAAAAATATACCCGTAAGGAAACAGTGAGCGGCAGTCTAATTGCGAGTGTGACAACCAAGCGCGTCTATCCAGAGATAAAAGGTCTTGTATCAGCTGTCTTGGTGAAGGTTGGAGATGAGGTAAACGCCGGCGATATATTAGTCCTTGTTCGCTCCAATCTGGCAAACCAACTTGCCGATGGTACGACGTCGGAGCAGGAATACGACCTGCAAATAAAGCAACACGAGGCATCGAAAAAGATCAGGCAGCAACAACATGTTCAAAACATTGAACACTTGAAGGCGGAATATGAAATACGGACTCAGCAATTAGTCTACCTAGACAATCAGCTGAAAAGTCAAAGGGCTATCGCATTAGCATCAGATTCGATAGCGAAAAAAAGTGAAGGGCTTTATAAGACAGGTCATCTTTCAAAACTTGAGTGGGATCGACTTGACGAACGGGCAAACCGGGCGCGATTGCAACTCGATGAACTTGAAGCAAAAAAAATGGTGACAGCGAGTCGTCGCGAACGCTTGAGTTATGAAGAGAACAAAGCCACAGCGGAATTAAGCGCACAGCTACTTCAGCTGGATATTCAGGTTTCTACGTTGAAGAGAAATCGGAACAGACTTTCCCGGGAAACCAGCCAGTCGGTGATTGCGCCGATTTCAGGCACGGTCTCATCAATTTTTCGTGACGAAGGAGAAATGGTCAGTACCCAGCACCCGATATTGAGTATCCAGCCAATCGACACGAGACTCGAAGCTGAGCTTTTTCTCCCTGGGAATGCCATCGGATTTGTCGAGCCAGGTCAAAAAGTCAACCTGCTCTACGATGCATACCCCTACCAACAGTTTGGCAGCTATGCAGCACGACTGAGTTCGATATCCAGTCATCCGATCACAGCACATGACACATTATCTATTCTGCCCGGCGCCGGTGCCTTTTATCTCGCAAAAGTGATACCCGAGACAGCCACTGTTTTCGCCTACGGAGAATCAATCTCGCTGAAAGAAGGCATGTCTTTAAAGGCTGATATTGTTTTGGATGAACGCAGCCTGCTTGATTGGTTGTTTGAACCGCTGCTCGTTCACCAAGGAAGGACGCCGTCACCATGATCTTACGCGCAATGTTAAATCTTCGCGGTGGGCGAAAATTACCCGTTGTCATGCAATCCGAGCGCGCAGAATGCGGTTTGGCATGCGTCGCTATGCTAGCCAGCTTTCATGGACAACAACAGGACCTGAGCACGCTGCGAAATCGATTTCCACCTTCACAGCACGGCGCAACTCTGGCAGAACTCATGCATTTGGCCACTGCGATGAACATGTCAGCGAGAGCCATCAGGTGTGATATCAACGAACTGGCAGCCTGTGAGACTCCTCTCATTTTACATTGGGACTTCAATCACTATGTGGTGCTGAAAAAAACCACTAAACACAAAATTATCATTCACGACCCTGCGGTAGGTCTCCGGGAGTACCCTTTATCAGAGGCCGCTAGGCACTTCACCGGTATTGCTCTCGAAGTCAAACCTAACGATAACTTCAACGTTGGAACATTTACCAATAAGCACAGTATCTTTTCGTTCTTTAGCAATATGGATGGGCTTTGGCCTTCGATCACACAAATTCTTGTGCTTTCAAGCATTCTGCAAATTATCGCGCTGTCCATGCCTTTCTATATGCAATTAGTCGTCGACGAAGTGTTAGTGAAGCATGACCAGGACTTGCTTACGATCCTGGCTATTGGATTCTTCTCGATCACGTTGATATCAGTCATCACCCAGGCGCTTCGAGGTTGGTGCCATATTTATCTTTCCAATCAGTTATCGCTGATTCTCGGCACAAAAATATTCCACCATCTTTTAAGCTTGCCAGTCGAGTACTTCTATAAACGCCACATGGGAGACATTGTTTCACGGTTTGGCGCATTTCGGCCGGTTCAGGACTTTTTGACCAGCAGCGCTGTAACCGTTGTGCTAGACGGCCTTATGGCGCTAACAACTCTGACAATGATGCTCATTTATTCTCCAATGCTTGCAGGTATCGTTGTGCTGTTTCTTACGCTATTTCTCTGCAGTCAGTTAGTATTTTATCGACCAATCAAACTTCAATCTCATGAACACATCAGTGCAGATGCGCGACTTAATTCTTCGTTTATGGAATCGCTTCGTTCAATTAGTGCTATCAAGCGAGCGAACGCAGAGTCCTCCCGTGAGAGTGAATGGCAATCCAATTTTGTCGAATCTATCAATATAACGGTTCGCCTCGGCAAGTTGTCTCTTAACAGGGATTTAATTGACTCGACACTATCCGGAAGCGCTAATGTTCTTGTTATTTTTATCGGCGCCGGTTCGGTGCTCGCCGGTGACCTCAGCATCGGCATGTTATATGCCTTTATGGCTTACAGAAGACATTTGACTGCTGCAATCACCTCACTGGTCCGGGAACTTGTCAAATACCTGATGCTTTCACTTCACGTAGAGCGGTTGTCTGATATCCGCAACACACCTTCTGAATTTCCGGAAGTCAGGCTCCCGGTTCCGATTGATGGTGCAATTAAAGTTACGAACATCGGATATCGATTTTCTGAACATCAACCCTGGGTTATCAAGAATCTGAATTTTGAACTCGGTGCCGGCGAAGTGATGGGTATAACAGGACCATCCGGCTGTGGTAAATCGACCTTGCTAGGCATTATTCAGAGCCTGATTCAGAGTCAGGAAGGTGAAATTGAAATTGACGGCCTTCCATTGTCAATCGTCGGTGCTCAATCTCTTCGGTGGTATTCGTCCAGCGTGTTACAAGAAGACGTGTTATTTTCAGGCACGATCAAAAGTAACATCTCTTTCAATACAGCCTTTGTCAATATGGAACGCGTAAGGGAAGTCGCAAAAATAGCAGCCATTGACCAAGATATTACAAATTTACCGCTGGGTTACGATAGTCAAATTGGAGAGATGGGCACGGTACTCTCTGCTGGCCAGCAACAACGGGTGCTGATCGCCCGCGCACTATACCAGCAGCCCAAAATTCTATTGCTTGACGAGGGTACAGCGCATCTGGACAAACAAACAGAAGCCGCTGTGATGCAAAACATCAAAGCACTTGGCATCAGCTGCATTTTTGTTAGCCATAATCAAACACTCATGTCGCTCGCAGACAAAATTCTAGTGATGGAAAAAGACGGATACAAACTTGAGCAAGTTAGAACAACGGTAAACGTCTGAATGTCATCCAACAATCCCTGCAGGGTCTCGCTCGCAATTGCCGAAAGAAATGAATAGCATGATCCTCATATTTTTCTGCAAAAGAGATTTCCATGCATCAAATCGCTTTAAAAAAGGGTTGCCTAATATTGCTTAGTGCAGTCCTGCTCATACTTTCACCCGTCGATAAAGCTTCTGCCTGGGGCGCAGATGGTCATCGTCTTATATGTGCCATGGCTGAAGCTAAATTAACGCCGGAAGCAAAATCGATGTTGTCCGAGACGCTGCGTATGGGAAAGTTTTTGGACAATAATGCCGATGAAGATTTTCCTGAAGCGTGTTTGTGGCCCGATAAAGCCAGACATACAACCCATAAGGGCAGTTATGAAGAGCACTTTATTAATGTGCCGAAGTCCGAAGACAGCGTGGACTTAGCCCGTGACTGCGCAGCACTCAATTGTGTCGCTACCGCTATTCAACGAAATCTCGTTTACTTATCTAGAGACGCACAAGGTAAGCGAGAAAAAGCTCGTAAGGCTGCCGCATTGCGTTTCCTTGCGCATTTTGTCGGGGATCTGCATCAGCCACTGCACGTGGGTAACGGCGAAGACTGGGGCGGCAATAAAATCAGGGTAAACTGGTATGGCAAGAAAGCGAATCTGCATGGCATATGGGACTATGAGATTCTGAAGAAAGCCGGGATAACTTATCCTGACAGTCTCGAGTACCTGCAAGAAATAAAGCCTGAGGACAGCGCAAGCGACGTGCTGGCTTGGATTCGTACTTCTTTTCGTTTGGCGCGCGATAACGCCTACAAGGATACTGAGGGTAATCTTATAGCTAGCGGTGATACCCTAGGTGATGCTTACTTTGAACGGGCGAAGCCGATTGTCATGTCACAAATCAGCTTGTCCTCTAGTAGATTAGCTTATTTATTAAACGAATTGGCGGCGGGCACTTTAGATACGAATATTTTGATCGTCCAATAATACTGTATCCCTTGTCACGTTAATCAATTTTTTCTGATACTGGCGCCCTACTTGCGGCCTCGTTATCCGCCGCTCTCCGGGTCAAGGGAAATATTAAGGCAAGCCAGAGAGATGTTGCGACAAATGCGGTGGCCAAGTAGTAGTTACTCATTACAACGCCGAGATTTTGCAAGGCGACAATGACTACCGAGGAAGCGCCCTTGCCCGTCCGGTACCCAAAGACATCAATAATCTCCTTCGTCCGATACCTTTCATCAAATGACAGCGGTAAGTAAAGTAATTCTTTGGCGGCTCTGAAGATTGAATAATCGAACGCCTTGAACAAAAAGAAAGCAAGACCAACAGAGAATACCGAGGGCTCATAAATAGCGAATGCAATGGCATTGACATGAATCAGGGGCATTAGAATGTGGACCCACCGAAGTGCAACGAAAGTTAGCAGTAACGGTGTAATACAAAATTGCAGTAGCAAGACGCTGGCATTAAGCGTGCCAAAAAACTTTCCTTGAAACTCAGTTTCTTCATCCGGACGGCCATCGAACTCGGTTGATAGAAGACCTTGGAATCTGTAGTCAAGCACAGCAGAGACAACCTGCGAAACCAGTACGATCGAAAGCAAATATAAGAGCATCGGATTAGCTTTTAAGAATTGCCACCCCATTTTGCCGTGAACCTTCGATGCTTCCGGCTGGACAGGCTCACCAAAACGACGATAGGCATAGTTGGATAAGCCCGCTGCGGGCAAGCATGAGAAAGCCGCAACCAACACCATGTTTTCAGTACCGTAACTACCTGCACTCATACCAACCAGAATGCCTCCAATGGCGCCGCCGAGTCCTGCGACGCCTGTAATCGGACCATTGACTTTCCTTGCAGTAGCGGGTGTCAGCGATGAGTTGATGTAGCTCCAGTACTGCTCTATCAACAGAACGATGTAGAGTTCTTTCAACAAGTAAAGCGGTACGGTGACCCAATCAACACCCGTGAGCAAAATCAGGTAGCAGCTCAAAATAAGTAAACCTGAACCCAGAGAAGTCACCAGCAGCGTTCCCTGCGGTCCCAGATGATTGAGTATCCTGCTGTAGATCCAGACGCCACCAAATACAACAGCAGGCATGGCGGCCATCACAAGAGGCAAATTCTCTGCCCCATAAGCTGTTTTGAACAACACAGTCGCCGCTGAACGAATAAACTCGTAGCCGATGAGCGTAAACATGGCTGAAGCAGCCATTATCGCCGCTACCTGATATTCTCTCCCCATGACTTCTGAATAACCTCTGACCGTCAAATAAGCTTTATCTCGTCGTCCCACTGAAGCACCAAAACCTTCCCTGCCCGGTCGTTGGTTGCAAAACCACAATAATGCGTCCCTTTGGCCAGTTTCACCCTGAGTTTCGTCACCCTATCTGCGACCACTTGTCGCAAACAACTACGGACGCCTAACCGAGTATTGTGTTGATTATCTGACGGCGTACATTGCTCGAAGACAAGCAAAAAAACCGGCCTCATGACACACCCAACATTGGGTTTGAGACCAAAATTTTCAACATTGTCGTTGTTTAGCCACCGTTGGTCAGATACTCGTTGCCCATACTGCGAGCGACGATTAAGTATTCTTGTTTCCTACGACAGTTGCAATAGAGCAGTGTTCGCGTCGTTTCAGGCAACTATTGTATTCCCTATTGACTTCGGTATCGCAAAGGCTCAGATTGCGATCTTTTTCAGCGGCGCGCATCCCATGACAACTCCTCAGGAAAAACCTGCTAACCCAAAATTCTCATCTGGTCCTACGACAAAATTTCCCGGATGGTCGCTCGAGTCGCTGAGCACTGAAAGTCTTGGGCGTTCCCACAGAGCCAGCGCTGAAAAAGCAAAACTTAACAAGGTGATCGCCGATAGCAAATCGCTGTTGGGTATTCCGGACGATTATGTTGTCGGCATCGTACCGGGATCTGACACCGGTGCATTCGAGTTGGCGATGTGGAACCTTTTGGGAGAACGCGCCGTCGAAATCCTGAGCTGGGAGAGTTTTGGCGAGGGTTGGCTCTCGGATATCAAAAATCAATTGGGCCTGAAAAATATCACGAGCTTCGCTGCTGATTACGGACAGCTGCCAGACTTGGCTAAGGTTGATTGCAACAACGATGTCGTTTTCACGTGGAACGGCACAACTTCTGGGGTTCGGGTACCTAATGGTGATTGGATTTCTGATAACCGGCAGGGGTTAACCCTGTGTGATGCCACATCTGCGGTTTTCGCGATGGAGATGCCGTGGCAGAAACTTGATGTGACAACTTGGTCCTGGCAAAAGGTGCTTGGCGGAGAAGGCGGGCACGGCATGATTGCCCTCTCGCCCAGGGCTGTGGAAAGGTTGGAAACTTACACGCCTGCTTGGCCGTTGCCAAAAATATTCAGGCTGACAAAAGCCGGCAAGCTCATCGGCGGCATTTTTAAGGGAGCGACCATTAACACCCCTTCAATGCTGGCGGTTGAAGATCAGCTCGCAGCGCTCGTCTGGGCTGATACTATCGGTGGGCTAGGTAGCCTCATCGACCGGAGCCAAAAAAATCTGGCGGTGATTGAGCAGTTCGTAGAAAGCTCAGACTGGCTGGCATTTTTGTGTGAAGAACCTACACTCAGATCTTCAACTTCGATTTGCCTGAAAATAAATGATCCTTGGTTTACAGATGCAACGGACGATGACCAGCGAAATGTTGTAAAACAAATGGGCGATCTTTTGGCAGAGGAAAATGTTGCCTATGATATCGGTGGCTATCGTGACGCACCTCCCGGATTGCGAATATGGGGCGGCGCTACCGTGGAGGCCACGGACTTACAGGCTTTGATGCCTTGGCTCGACTGGGCATATGCTTCCGTCAAAGGCTAATCCTATTCACAGCGTTGCTTGTGAATGGTCAAAGCTGCAAAGAAGATTCAATATTTAGCGTCAAATAGTAGAAATGGAAGAAGATATACAGGCAGTACAAAGGGCCGCAGAGGTCGCCAGTGAGTTTGTAGTGGCGTACGGTTTCCAGTTTGTTGGCGCGCTGATCATTCTGTTTATCGGGTGGAAAGTTGCAAATTGGCTCAGTAACCTGATCCTCACTCTCTGCACTTCCCGTCATCTCGATATTACCTTGGCAAAATTCTTTGCCAGTATTACCAAAATTACCGTGCTTGTATTTGTTGGCATCATTGCTCTTGGTAACTTTGGTATTACCATTACCCCTTTTATCGCTGCGCTCGGCGCACTGGTGTTTGGCAGCACAATCGCATTACAAGGACCCATTGGTAACTACGGTGCTGGCCTGACAATTATTCTGACAAGAGCCTTTGTCGTCGGAAACACCGTTCGGGTTCAGGGTGTTGTAGGCATTGTGCGGGAAATTAAGCTTGCTCACACTCAGATTGTTAATGAAGATGGCGAAGTCATTACAATCCCTAATAACAATGTCATTGGCGAGGTGCTGGTCAATTCGTTCGCCAATCTCATTGTTGAAAAGGAAATCGGTATCCACTACCACGGCAATCCAGAAGTCGCTATTGAAGTGATTCTCTTAGCGATAGCCTCAGTCAAGGATGTTACAAGCAACCCGAAACCACAGGTAGGCATTGACCGTTTTGAAGATCACTCCGCCAGAATCGGCATTCGGTATTGGGTACCCACCGAAATCTACTTTGAAACAATGTACGCAACTAATCTCCAGATATTTAATGCTCTCAAAAGAAACGGTATTGAAGTTGCGTCACCTAAGCAACTCGTTGAACTCTCTCGTATTTAAGCCTAGCGCAGGAAAACAGCTCAGTTTGTCTATTGCCTGTCGGGTGTGCACTGCTTTTTGCTTACAAAATTCTCCGCGTCCCGACTGGTTCCTCTCCCTTCTCACACAGCGTCATCTCATCACGGCAGTTTTGAATGGGGC
>CAJXBG010000069.1 GCA_913050215.1 uncultured Gammaproteobacteria bacterium | reverse complement strand
CCGCCACGTAGTCGGCTCGACCTCTCTATGACGTGGCGAGCTAGCAATGAACAATGGCTTGTTCGCGGCTTCATCGACAACGTCATGGACAAGACCTACGCACGAGGTTTTAGTACAGGAACAAGCGTCGGCAACTATTCGCTAGGTGCTGAGAATTTATACCCGCGTTACTATGGTATCGACGTCACATTCCGGTTCGGTGCGATCTAGCGCGAAGATCCATGCACCTGACAATCCCTGTCTCTGACGGGCAATGGCACCTCACTTTTGTGATTGTCGTCGTCCGTCAGCTACTCGGGAGCCTGTTTTGACCGCTCTGATACGCAGAAAATGTTTAATTAACGGCACCTAATCAAGAAGTCCTTAGCCGGACCAAACCAAACCCGCGCTCTACCGCCGCTCTTCGAGCGATGGCTAGACATTTATTATCAGACTATAAGCCTGTCTCATTCAATTGCCATACATCACCGTTCTTCGAAAAATGTGGTTTATACTTTGTAGACTCGGACTATGTTCCTGCCATGTTGGTGCTATGTTCGTGCTATGTTCGTGCTATATGCGTGATATGTTCGGGCGTCCGCATTAACTCAATCAATCAGGAGAGCTTTCATGCCACTCGTTAACGAAATTGTCGCCATGCAAGAAGAACTCACACGTTGGCGCAGAGATATTCACGCGCACCCTGAGTTGGGTTTCGAAGAGGCCCGAACTGCCGCATTTGTTGCGAACAAACTTCAGGAGTTTGGCTTGCAAGTACACCAGAAAATTGGCAAAACCGGCGTCGTTGGTGTGTTAAAAGTGGGAAATGAAACCAGATCACTTGGTTTACGTGCAGACATGGATGCCTTGCCAATTCATGAACGAAACAGCTTTGAACATCGATCACAAACCGATGGCGTGATGCACGCATGTGGCCACGATGGCCACACAACCATGTTGTTGGCAGCCGCCAAATATCTGTCGGAAACCCAGAACTTTCGAGGCCAAGTTAACTTTATCTTTCAACCAGCAGAGGAAGGCATCGGTGGGGCGCGCGCCATGATTGAGGATGGTCTGTTCAATCAATTCCCGTGTGACATGCTACTGGCGATGCACAATGCACCACGCATGGAAGTCGGCACCTTTGCTGCCATACCTGGCATTCGTACCGCTGCCGGAGCTTTTTTCGACATTACAGTCACAGGCAAAGGCGCGCATGGGGCATTCCCAGACCAAGGCGTTGACCCAGTTCTAGTCGCGAGCGAATTAGTGGTTGCCGCCCAATCCATCATTTCACGCAATATGCGCCCCACTCAAACAGCGGCGTTATCTATTACGCAAATCCACGCGGGTGATGCCTACAACGTCATACCAGGTGCCGCGAAACTGTCTGGCACCGTGAGAACCCTTGATCACAAATCAATGCAAAAAATAGAACGTAGACTCAATGAGCTCGTTAGCGGCATCTGTATGGCGCATGGCGCATCGGGAGAAGTCGACTTCCGGGTCAACTTCCACCCTGTGAACAATGATCAGAATGTCACTGAGATCGCTGCCAACGTGTGTAGCGACTTGGTCGGCAGCGACAAGGTTGTTCGCGAAGGCCCAGCCAGCACGGGTTCTGAGGACTTCTCTTTCATGTCCGAGGTTGTGCCAAGTTGTTACATCAACGTGGGAAATGGCGCTGACAGTCACTCTTTGCACAATCACGATTATGACTTTAATGATGAAGCAACAGTTTATGGTGCCAGCTTCTTCGCGCGTGTTGTGGAATCGCAACTGCCTATTGAGCGCTAAGCACTGCTAGGTTTTACGGGCAGCGTTAGGTAGTAAGGATTTACGGCAGCTTCAAACTGAGGCAGCACGATCTGAGATACTTGTGGGCGAAATGTTCGTGCGTGCCATTATCTACTTAGCTATTTAACTCGCCGAGGCGCTAGGCCGGCGACCCACTGCCTCCCGCCAACGTGCCAAGTGCGTAAGCGCGGGATCCGGTTTTAGACCAACCAGCTGTTCGGCGAAATCGATCGTTACCATGGCGGTGATATCAGCAATGCAGTATTCATCTCCCGCGATCATTGCGCGTTCGCTCAACTCGCGATCCAGACGTGCGTAAAAATTGTTCACAAACGCATCGCTCTGCTGCTTGGCCGCCGGTATCTGTTCGAATCGCCCTAGCTTCGCGACGATGGGACCGTTTACCCAGGAAGTACTCACGTTTCTGCCGAGCAGCAATTCGATCCGTCGTAAGTGCATATCGATACGACCAATGTCTTCTGGTGTGTCGCCAAACATGGTTGGCGACGGCTGCAAAGCTTCCAAATAACGACAAATAGAAATCGACTCGCTGATGTGAGCGCCGTCATCCAACTCAAGGACAGGGATTTGGCCATTTGCGTTTTTTTGCATGAACGCTTCAGTTTTGTGCTCACCTTTCTGCATGTCGACGTTAATGCGTTCAATCTCGATGCCTTTTTCGGCCATGAACACGTGAACTCTTCTTGGATTGGGTGCGGTGGGATGGTCGTATAGTTTCATGCTGATCCTAATGGTTAAACTGCCGTGTGGAAAGTACCCCGACTCACTTCCAGATACCTCCGAGCGAACGCCCATTCTTGGGCGAGGCCAATTGTCAAAACTCGACGCTAGCCGGCAGGAAGTTTAGACCGCTTTTGTCTCAGATTTCAAACCTATCTAGATGGATATCATTGCCAAGAGAAGCTCACGGTAACAGGGTACCGGAGACAATAGAAAAGCTCAGATAATGAGTCCGTATTGCATCAAGATAAAAGCAGGTTTGACCGTCTTACCTTCCCTGTTTCAGCTTTTAATTTCTGTCTACCATATCCTTGTCCAACCGGCGCCAGGTTAACAAGAAGAACAGTGAACTTGCAGCATATAAGATCGCCATAATAACCATCGCCGACTGTAAACTCTGGGCGTAGACCACACCGCAGACATTCTGCAGATTTTCGTTTAACTCGCCGATAGAACGCGGATGGCACTGGTTTCGAGTCAGTTCCTCTGCCGCAACGCCGAGTTCAGCCACGCCGCTGGCAAAGAAAATGTCAGAAGTGAAACCAATAAACAGCGGACCGCAGCCGTAGCCGATCAAATTGGCGATGAACAGCAGCACAGCGGTTGCCATCGCACGCACACGCATACTGACGACCCCCTGGCCGATGGTGTACTGTGCGGCAATATAGCCATATTTCACGAATCCGCCGATGATCAAGCCGATGGCAGCAAACAGCAGATTCTGGGTTGTGAAGGCAAACACATAGAATGGGATCGACAAGGCTAAACCCAAAGCCGGCACCCAGGCGATGGCGCCCGGATGTTTTTTGTAAAGCTTGGTTGCAAGCCATCCTGTCGCAAACGTGCCGATAGCAGATGACAATGATACAGGTGCGTTGATCCAAATAGCCGCTTCACCGGTGGTGATCTCGTGCGTGCGAACAAGGAAGATGGACTGAAACGAGGAAATACCGTAACCGCAGAACGCAGCGACGGTGGCTCCCCCCGTCATCAGCCAGAAAGCGGGCTTCGTCGTTAGTTCTCGGATTGCCTCGCGCAACGTTACCGGTTCTTTTGATTGCGTTGCTTTCGGGTCAGTAAAACCCCGTGGCGGCTCTTTTACTGTGAATTTAAAAACCACGGCAATCAACAAGCCCGGCAGTCCGACAACAAAAAATGCGGTTCGCCAGTCAAATACGTCTGTCACCCAACCACCTATCAGGTTGGCAAACATCGTGCCGAGCGTGACACCCATGGCGTAGACGCCAAGCGCCTGGGATCTGTCACGCGGCGCGTAATAGTCTGCGATCAAGGAGTTAGCCGGAGGTGTACACCCGGCCTCGCCAATACCTACACCGACGCGACACATTAACAACACCCAGAACGCACCAATGGTGATCGAGCCGATGGTGATTTCGCTTGCGAGTCCACATAGCACCGTCATAAGAGACCATAGCGCAACGCAGACGGTCATAATCCACACACGGTGAGCTGCATCAGCATAACGCGCCAGAGGAATACCCACGATGGTGTAGAGAAGGGCAAAACCAAAACCAGTCAGAAGGCCAAACTGGGTATCGGAAATACCTAGCTCGGGCACCAGATCAGGGCCGACCACAGCGAGCAGGCCGCGGTCGACAAAGTTCATAATATAGATAAGTGTTAGGGCTGAGAGCACATAGGTTCGGTAGCGTTTAGTACCGAACCCTGTGATTTGATCAGACGCTTCACGTTCTTCGGGAGCGGTTGCTGCGGTCATACATGGATCTCTTTACAAGGTGTTAGCTATTATCGAACGGGTCTACTGTAAATGTTTCAGTTCGCGTTGTCCGCTGTATATGTGACAAAAATGCACAAGCATCTGCCACAGCCAGAACCGCTCTAATCAGCAGGGTTTATAGGAGGACAGGATAAGACGCCTGATATCGTCAACGGTTTTATGAACAAGGTTCTTTTTGATTGCGTTGCGATCGTTTGATTATCGTAGCAGGGTCGATAATGTACCAGCAAGGCGATCGATCAAGGCGCGCAGGCGTGGCGCGACATTTTGTTTGAGCAACAATGTGATGTGTCCGCTATGGATATAGGATTGAGCAATGAACCGCGTTGATGTAGCCGTTTAAAGAGTGGCATAGCGTAAAATCATGCCGAGCGCGGCCCATCAACAGCTCGGTGCGATGCACTGGCTATCTTGCTTGCTGTATAACTTTCCAGTGAGGCTATCTTGTGATCCGGTGTTTTTGTTCTTTTAAACCGGTCGTCACGACGCTTAAAATCTGGCGACACGTTACCTGACCAACTAACAGTCCATCGACAACAACAGGCCTTCTTCTGTGCTTGTGATCCAGCATAGACGTTGCCACGTCGATAATATCATCCGAGGGACTTTGCATTTCCACATCGGTAGACATGAGATCACCAACCACTGCAGTGCTGAACGCTTCATCATTGTAGGCGCTAGCCAGCAGAGCCCTGAGACAATCCAGCTCCGAGAGCATTCCCAGCATCGCTCTTCTGTCATCAATCACGACCAGACCGGAGACTTTATTGGTCAAGATTCTCTGGGCCGCTTCATACACCGTCAAGTCTGCTTTAGCCGTTAAAGGGTTTTTCAACATATAGTCATTTAATTCAACTGAACCTAGCATAAGGCCTTCCTCCGTTTTAGGGTGATGTTTAGTCAGTTCTGACCAAACACACCAGTATGCGTTTCCTTAAAAACGCAACGAACCGCGCTATCGACTGCTTGTAAAGCAGCACGTTAGATCATCGATTTAGCGACCGATGAAACCCAATCCACCACTTGGGTTGGATATACACCCAGATAAACCAAGAGGAACGCTAGCGTTCCGAGCGCCCAGCCGCCAGTCGCGGGAATAGCAATCGGTTCATCTGAATCAGTATGGGTTGTCATCGAAAATATGATTCTTAGGTAGTAAAAAAGGCCTATGCCGCTGCCAATAACTACCGCAACAAGAAGCGCCCAGAGTTCAGATTCTACTCCCGCCGCAACAATATAGAATTTTCCAACGAAACCAAGTGTCAGTGGTATTCCCGCAAGCGAAAGCAGCATTGCGCTGAAAAAGGCAGCGAGCAGTGGTCTGCGCCAAAACAGACCCTGATAATGAGATATTTCATCCTTGTCACTTCCCTGTGATTCACAGGACATGATGGCCACGACCCCAAAAGCGCCGATGGTTGTGATGAAATAGGCAAAAAGGAAAAATATTGATGCTTCGATTGCAAGCTGTTTACCGCTCAGGATACTTGCGCTGACAAAGGCCACCATGAGGTAGCCTAAGTGGGCGATTGAAGAGTAGGCCAACACCCGTTTTATTTTCGTTTGCATTAGCGCGAGCACATTACCTATCACGATCGAAAGAATTGCAATCCAAAACAGGCTTTCCGTGATGAGGTTGTATTGATACCCATCGAAGGAAAGGAAAAATCTCAGTAACGCAGCGAAAATCCCACCCTTCGATATTGTCGCCAGTAGTGCAGTGGCCGGCGCAGGCGCGCCTTCGTAGACATCAGGCGTCCACATGTGAAAGGGAACCAATGATAATTTGAAACCGATTCCTGCCAGTACCATCGTGGTTCCAATCAGAATGAACCAATGCTCGATCGTGCTTTGGGCTTGGGCAGACGAAGCCATTTCGCTAAACGAAAGCGTGCCCAGAACGGCAAACATCATGGCAGCGCCAAACAAGATAAATGCAGAAGAAACGCCGGAGAGAATGAGATATTTCAGCGCAGCTTCAAGACCAAACAGGCCTTTAGATGGATAGGAGATCATTGCGTAAAGTGATACGCCAACAAGTTCCAAGCCTAAAATGAAAGAGACAAAGTGGGCACTATGGGCAAGTGTCACTGCACCAAGGGTTGAGAGCATCAACAGC
Source organism: uncultured Gammaproteobacteria bacterium (assembly GCA_913050215.1). Taxonomy (GTDB): domain Bacteria; phylum Pseudomonadota; class Gammaproteobacteria; order Pseudomonadales; family Azotimanducaceae; genus UBA4582. The sequence goes on along the minus strand of CAJXBG010000069.1, from coordinate 16,178 downwards.
AGAATGAATTCATCCTGGTTTTCACCGCGGTGCTTCAGATAACTGTAGGATATAAGACTGATAAATATACCAGCAGCGACAATGAGGCCACTGAACAGCGTCGAATAAGCATCAACAAGGATGAGCGGAGTCACATATCCTGAATCTGCACTTGAACCCACCCAAGCGATTGAGAGTAAGGTGCTCGCGAGCCCAATGCAGCACAACAGGCAGGTCAGTGCCAGGTTTCGGGCAAAGGCAATGACGAGCATCACGAGAATTATTGATGTCGTTAGTATGATAAGGGGAAGCAGAGCAAACAGATCTAGCGTATTCATTGGCTTGCTCCTATCCACTGAGACGAAGTACCAAGCGTCAATTCGTACAAGCTGGCTAACACAGGGTCAACAAGATCGAACACCGGCTGAGGATAAACGCCAATCCATGTGAGCGCGATGATCATGGGAATCATTGCAGCCATCTCCCGGCTGCCAAAGTCTCCAAATTTTATGCCCGAGATTTCCGGATCGCTGGACTTCTGCCCCTGGAACACGCGTTGCATGGCAATTAGCCCATAAACTGCACCAGTGATTAGCCCCATTGTGGCGATGACAGTGATGGTTTTATTGATGCTGAATGCGCCTAACAGTATGAGAAATTCGCCAACAAAATTGCCTAGGCCTGGCATGCCAAGAGAGGCAATGATGAAGAACATTGCGACGGCACCCATCCTTGGCGCTGAATGCCAGATTCCCCCCATTCGGGTCATATCTCGCGTGTGTAATCTATGTTGAAGCGCGCCTGCGATCATAAACAAAGCGGCGGTTGACAGACCGTGTGCGACCATCTGCATCACCGAACCTTGAATCGAGAGCTCTGTCCAAGCAAACACCCCAACCAGAACAAAACCCATGTGACTCACACTACTGTAGGCAACAAGACGTTTAAAATCAGTTTGAGCAAAAGCAAGTAGCGCACCGTAAACGATACTTATCGCACCGAGCGTCATCGCGACGCCGGCGATGTCCGCTGCAGCCTCTGGAAAGAGCGGTACAGTGAAGCGAATGAGACCATAGGCGCCGGTTTTCAATAATATGCCTGCAAGCAACACGCTGGCAGCCGTTGGTGCCTGCGTGTGCGCGTCCGGCAGCCAGGTGTGGAATGGAAATCCGGGCAGCTTGACAACAAACGCCACAAAGAAGCCGCACATTAACCAGAACGAGAGACCTTCGCCAAGTTGGTGTCCCATTAGGTCGAAATAGTTGAACGTTAGTGGCACCCCTGTACCAGCGACACCGAGGACTAGCGCCAAGATTGCCACTAACATAATCAGTCCGCTGACCTGAGTGAAGAGGAAAAACTTCATTGCGGCATAGGCTTTGTTCTCGTGTCCCCATATGGCAATGAGAAGGTACATGGGTATCAGCATGACCTCCCAGAAGAAGAAAAATAGAAACAGGTCAAGCGCAACAAACACGCCCACGACGCCAGCCAGTGTCCACATGAGATTGAACTGAAAAAAGCCGGGGCGACGATCGATTTCGTCCCAAGATGACAGTATTGCAATAAAGCCAAGAAAGAGTGTGAGTGAGACCATCAAAAGACTCAGCCCATCAATTGCCAAGACAAAACCGATACCAAAACGCGGAATCCACGGAATACTTAACACTTCATACCAAGTTGATGAAACACCGGCTAACATCAGCTCTTGCTGGGTCGGTTGAAAATAAAGCGTTGCGATCAGTATCGACGCGATAATACAGGTGCCAACAGATATCCATCGTGGTAGATCTTTATTCCAGGCTTCAATCGACCAAGCAACAAGACCGCCGATAAACAATGTCAGTATCGTTAGTAACATGATCATGATGCACGAACTCCCAGCATGAGAGCGATGATCAGAACTAGGCCAAGAACCATCGTACCTGCGTAGGTTCTGAGTTGACCGGTCTGTGTTTGCACGCTCACTTTATTCGCCCAGAGCATAAGAACGGCAATCCCGCCATAGATGTTGTCGATGAAGTCTGCCCGATTAATTTTTGCGAGCCAGGTATAGGGGATGACGAAGATCTTTTCATAGAGCCAATCCATGGCCCAGTGACTGTGAAAAAATCGAATCAATGATTTTCCCGGAGACGATTGGGTCATCGCCGAGATATCTACACTGCGCCTTAGGAAAAGCAGATAGGCGATAAATACGCCCAATGCGGGTATGGCAGCGGTGACAATTGGAATCAGTCCTGTGTGGTCGAGAGTGCTCGCGGCAGGAAAAACAGCTTCGACCGGGATTGAGACAAGCCCTCCTGCGAGAGCAAGTACGCATAAAATGACGAGTGGACCAGCCATACCCCAGTTAGCCGGCGCTTCAGGTTCGGTTTTGACTTCACCAAAGAAAACAAGAAACACCAGCCTGAAGCTATAAATTGAAGTGAGCAAAGCGCCAAGCAAACCCACACCCCATAAGAGGGGACCGTTCCAACTAGCGTGGTATGCGGATAACAGTATGGCGTCTTTCGAGTAAAAGCCTGAGGTAAGTGGTAGCGCTGCAAGCGCCGCACTGCCAATCATGAAGCTCCAGAAAGCAACGGGGAGTCGGGTTCTGAGACCTCCCATCTTCAGTATATTATGTTCGTGATGCAGGCTGAAGATCACCGCACCCGCGCCAAGGAATAGCAGCGCCTTGAAAAAAGCGTGAGTCATCAGATGAAACACACTGGATGCCCACGCGCCAACACCGAGCGCGAGGAACATATAGCCGATTTGGCTTATTGTTGAATAAGCAAGAATTCGCTTGATGTCGTTTTGTGTCATCGCAGTAAATGCCGCCACGATGAGAGTCATTCCTCCGACAACGGCTACCGTATGCAGCGCCGTCGGTGATAGCAAAAACAAATCGTGCGTTCGTGCAATCAGATATACACCCGCAGTCACCATCGTCGCGGCATGAATCAACGCACTGACCGGCGTAGGACCAGCCATGGCATCTGGCAACCAGGTCTGCAGCGGAAGTTGAGCAGATTTTCCCACTGCCCCACCTAATAACAAGAGGCACGCAATTGTCAGCATCGTGCTTCCGTTTGGCCATACTTCCTGCGCGGCGATTGCAAGCGGTATAAAGTCGAGCGTACCCAGTTGGTGGAACAGAATAAAAAGCCCAATTGCCATCGCAGCATCACCGATCCGCGTAACAATGAACGCTTTTCTTGCCGCTGCGCCATTTGCTGGATCTTCGTGCCAGAATCCGACCAGCAGATAGCTACATAACCCCACACCCTCCCAACCAACAAATAGCAGTAACAGATTGTCGGCAAGAACAAGTACCAGCATGGCCGAGACAAAAAGGTTCATGTATGAGAAGAAGCGACTGTAGTCCTTGTCATCCCACATGAATTCCGATGAATAGATGTGGATGAGTAAGCCCACGCCGGTAATGACCGACATCATCGTCAGTGTGAGTCCATCTACATAAAAGCTGACCGCTGGTGCGAATCCACCGACGTTGATCCAGGTATAGATCTCGGCACTCAGTGGTATGTTATTTCCCAGTAGCGACTTGCCCACAAAAACAGTGATCAGGGCGGAAATGGCGATACTGCCAATGCCAACCACAGCCACTGCTTTCCTTGGCAGATTGCCGAGGGTGCAAAACAGTATAAGGAACCCAACTAGAGGAGACAGAGGGATCAGAAAAAGAAGATCAGCCATAACTTAGCCCCTCATCCCGCTAGCCTGGTCAATGTCCAAGGAGCGGAACCGACGATGCACTTGAAGCAGTAATCCGAGCGCGATGGAGACTTCAGCAGCGGCGATACTGAGAATGAACATAAACATTATCTGTCCATCAGCAATACCCCAGTGCGCGCCTGCGACAATAAACGCCAGACCGCAGGCATTCAGCATGACCTCCAGCGACATGAGAATCAGAATGATATTTCTTCTAACCAACACACCGAGTAGGCCTATGGAGAAAAGCATCGCGGCTAACAGCAGTCCGTGGGTCATGGGGATTGCGACGGCCTCACCCATTGTCTTGCTCCCGAGCATCGATGAAGTATCGCCGGCCCAGGTGATAGGCGCCAACCAGCGCCGCTAGCAACAACATTGAGGCAAGCTCCACCGCCAACACATAAGGACCAAATAATTCAAGGCCAACCGCCTTGGGGCCAATCACCTGCCCGGCGAGGGTTTGTTGGGCGCCGCTCAATACGTAAACAATTTCACCAAAAAGAACAGCACAAAGGATTGAGGGTCCGATCCACATGGATGGGTTCAGCAGGGCATGCTCCTCGGTGTCACCGGAGGCGCCGAGATTCAGCATCATGATCACAAAGACAAACAGGACCATTATGGCGCCTGCATAAATAACCACCTCAAGCACGGCGGCAAATGGCGCACCAACAAGATAGAAGATGATGGCAGAAGCAAGGAGAGAGATGATCAGATAGATCAGAGCATGGGCAGCGTTATATCTCGTGACCGCCATAATGGTAGAAACGAGTGATACGGTTGCCGCTATGTAGAACAGTCCTAGTTCCAGCATAAAAAACCTGTCTTATAAATTAAACTATGGCAATAAGCTTCTCACGTCTATGGGTGTCGCCTCGTTTAAGGATTCACCTTTGTCTTTATCTTTTATCGCTTTACCAGCCACGTGGTAGAAGCTATAGCCAGGATATTTTCCCTGGCCACTAATGAGTAAATGTTCTTTCTCATAGACCATGTTTTGTCGGTCGTATTCACACATTTCAAAATCGGGTGTGAGTTGAATCGCATAGGTTGGGCAAGCTTCCTCGCACAGACCACACATAACGCAGCGGGAGAAGTTGATACGAAAAAAATCTGCGTACCAACGACCATGCTCGTCTTCGGTTTTTTGTAACGCAATACAATCAACCGGACATGCCACCGCACACAAATTGCAAGCAACACATCGCTCTTCACCACCTGGATCGCGCGTCAACACGATTCGACCTCGATACCTTGGCGCGAGATATGGCATTTCCTCCGGGTACGAGACCGTGTCGGTTGGTGTAAAGGTGTGTAGCAATACCCGATACAAGGTGACCAACTGGCTCCAAATTGCTTTCAAAATCATGCCCATAACAGAATTGCTCCCGTTGCCAGTAGGTTAATGAGCGTCAGCGGCAGCAGGTACTTCCACCCGAATGACATGAGTTGATCGTAACGAGGTCTGGGGATAGCAGCCCGCAATAGGATAAAAAAGCATATAAATGCAAAGGATTTCAGGAAGAACCAGAATATGGGTGGTAAGAAGTCAGGTCCTAACCAACCGCCAAAGAAGATTGTCGCAATCATCGAAGAGATAAGAATCACACCCAGATATTCACCGAGCATAAACATGCCGAATTTCATACCAGAATATTCAGTATGAAAACCCGCGACCAACTCATGTTCAGCCTCGGGAAGATCGAAAGGTAATCTGTGGCTTTCAGCAATACCCGCGATCAGGAAGATCAAAAAGCCAATAAATTGTGGTATGAAAAACCAGATGTTATCGGCCTGCCATAGGACAATGTCAACCAAACTAAACGTGCCAGCCTGCATCACGACGCCCATGAGTGACAACCCCATGAAGACCTCATAGCTGACCATCTGCGCGGCAGACCGCAAGCCGCCGAGCAATGCGTATTTGTTATTTGACGCGAGCCCCCCGAGTAACACGCTATAAACGGCAAGTGAAGTCATACCCAGAAAAAATAACAGGCCAATATTCAGATCCGCGACATGAATGTCAGGTGCAAAGGGGACTACGGCAAATCCCAGGAGCATGGCCATGACAATCGCAGTAGGTGCGAATACGAACACAAAACGATCCGCAAATGGTGGTATCCAGTCCTCCTTGGCGAAGAGTTTAATGATGTCAGCAATTGCCAGACCCGCGCCAAATAATCCAACCCGGTTGGGTCCCAATCGGTCTTGCCACAACCCCAAAAGTCTTCGCTCAAACCACACCAGCAGAGCCGCGCCCGCGAATGAACCAAACAACGTGCCAAAGATCACCAGATATATGACGAGTTCTACCATTAGCGCGCTCCATCCGTCGTGATAAGACTCGCTTTCACGGCTTCACTTGGCGCTATCCAACCTTCTATCGCCGTAAAGTCGGTAGATGCTACACCGGCAAGCGCTGTGGTCGCGGGAATCGACGGATATATCAGACACCCCTCGGCGACATCGTCATCTACCAGCACCATCATCTCTATATCTCGACATTTCGCGCCGCCTCTATGAGTCAGCGCCAAAGATGAAGCTGTGGTGCTGTTCATCCGCACGTAAGGTTGGGGTATTAAACTGGCTATTTCCTCTGCCTCATTACTACTTGGGTCAGAGCCGAAAATGTGCTGTTGGAGAATGACAATTTGTCCCGGGTCAAATTCGCTTTCTACTGATATGTCATAGGGTGTTAAACGACGTGTTTGCTCAAACAATGGTCGCTTGTCGACAGCGGATCTGTCTGGCCCACCCACCTCATCCTGAAATTTGTGGATTGACTGGTTTGAATTCCATCCCGGAGACCATGAGTAGGTCCGCAGTGCTGCGGGTGCCTGTTGTTGATTTCCCTCCATTGTGAATGCAAGCGCTGATTCCTGATCTTCCGGTTGTCTTTTCTCTCGAACAGAAATGTCGGCGGACATGGCTGTGCGACCGCTGGACCTGTGTGTCATCCTGGCGACCTTACTCCCCGCGATACGGAATTGCTCGTTAGGCGCGATTGACGTAATGGGTTGTAATGCTTCATGTCTTGCTGCCAACTCTGACCGGAGTGTTGAGGCTTGTTTTGCGTGACCAGCAAGCCGCGTCAAAAGTTGGTAGCTAGGAGCGATATCTCCCTTCGGTTTAAAAACGACCATCGAACGCTGGGATCGTCCCTCGCTATTGATAAAGGTACCTTCGGCTTCTGCAAAAGATCCTGCTGGCAATACAACATCAGCCTGTGAAGCCGTACTGTCGTCAAGCGGTGTAAGCACCACTAGGTGATCGATTGATTCAAGCGCCCCTTCCGCAAAGCGGCTATAGATGTCGTTCTCGAGCACAATTGCCGTATTGGGTTTGGTTGCGAGCAACGCTTCACCGCTGCGATCACTCCCCAGTAAACTCGCCCCTACACTGTTGCTCTCGTGTGCGCACAGAAAAATGCCTGTTTCCGGATTATGTTGGGCAACGGCAATAGCAAGGTTGGTCGTCGCTTTTAAGATATTTGGACTGTTGAGGCTCGTGCCGGAAACTATCAACGGCTTTTTGGCTTCGATCAGCGTTTGGGCTATCTCACGAGCAGAAGATGGTGTTGCGTCGTTCACTGCGTTTGTGATTTCGATTGTTTTGTTGATAATTTCGTTAGGCGCGAGTCGAATCGAGTGTGTCGCAACGTCATCTAACCGGTCAGCCATCGGCGTTAAGAGGGTCAGCGGGCTTTTTTCTGCCTGGGCGAGCTCCCTAACGGCCGCATCATGCCACAGTGCAATGCCCGAGCTTTCAGCCAGTTCACCTGCCCGCTGACGTATCGACTGACGAATGGAAAGTGCGAGCCGTGGCGCGTGGTTTGTAATGTCTTCGCCGACAATGATGATCGCATCGTAATCTTCAACCTCAGCCATCGCCGGGGTGATTAAGTCGCTGGCCAGCACATCAAGGATAACTTGGTGCATCTCGCACTCATTATCTGTCATGCCGTTACAGTAGTTTTCTTCTCCGACTAATTGAATCAGGGCTTCGTTCGCCTCAAGGCTTGCGCGGGGAGAGCCTATCCCTATGAGTCCGTCGCTGCTACTCATCAAATCACTCACCGCTGACAGCGCCGTTTCAAGATCAACAGGATCATAGCGTCCGTCTGAATTACGAATTCCAGCCTGAGGTATTCGATTTGCCGAATTCACATGCCCTGCGCCAAAACGTCCGCGGTCGCAGAGGAAATAGCCATTGACCTCATGGTTATACCTGTTGTGAACCCGGCGGACTTCGCCATAGCGTTCGGAGGTATAGGTGTTGCATCCTAGGGAACAGCTCTGGCAAACAGTTGGTGCTGTTTGCAGGTCCCATTTTCGCGTGTAGTGCTTTGAAAATGTCTTATCGGTAAATACGCCAGTCGGACAGACCTCTATCAGATTGCCCGCAAATTCGTTTTCCAGCACACCGGATTCTGCGCGGCCAAAAAACACACGATCACGTGAACCGAAAGCACTCAGGTCATCGCCACCGGCGTAATCCTTGTAGTAACGCACGCAACGATAGCAGGTGATGCAGCGGTTCATTTCATGGCCAATAAAAGGGCCGAGATACTGGTTGCGATAAGTTGTTTTCAAACCCTCATACTGTCGATCGCGATGACCAACCATTACCGTCATATCTTGCAAATGACACTCACCGCCTTCTTCACAAACGGGACAATCATGAGGGTGGTTCAGCATCAAATTTTCAACCACCGATTCGCGAAAACTCTCCGCGTTATCTGCGTTGACCGAGAATCTTGCACCTTCCGATACGGGCGTCATACACGACATCATTATTCTGCCACGCGTATCATCCTCGTTGGCGTAACCCACGACAGCACACTGTCGACATGCACCAATACTGCCCATGGCCGGATGCCAGCAGAAATAGGGTACGTTAATACCTTCGTTCAACAGGACTTCCAAAAGGTTTGCGCCATCTTTAGCTTCGATAGTTTGCCCGTCGACAATGATGTTAGGCATCAGCTCACCCCACGCTTGGCGGACTGGTTCGTGGAATAAGGGCAGGATTTGCTAGTGATATGATTGATAAAATCGTCGCGAAAGTATTTCAAACCACTTGTCAGCGGTTCCATCGCTCCAGGCGCGTGGGCACAGTGCGTATTGCCTATCGCTCCAATAAAACTCGCTTGCTTCTCAAGAATACCCAGATCCGAGTCTGAGCCATTTCCAACTTCTATTTTATCCAGCACCTGCTGAACCCAAGGCAAACCTTCACGACAGGGTGTGCAGAAACCGCAGGATTCCCTGGCGAAGAATTTTTCGAGATTAGCAATCATGCCAACAGGACATGCTCGATCATCGAGGATAATCATGGTGCCGGTTCCCATTCGACTGCCTGCCTGCATGATCGTCTCGTATTCCATCGGAATGTCTAAATGCTCTGCAATCAGAAAATCAGTTGAAGCGCCGCCGGGTAAGAAGCCCTTTAATTCGTAGCCGTCCGCCATGCCTCCGGCACAACCTTCCAGGATCTCGCGAATGGGCGTTCCCATGGGAAGTTCCCAACAGCCAGGATGTTTCACTCTGCCGCTGGCGCCAAACAATTTGGTGCCACCATCGCTACCCCTGCCAAGCTGACGGAACCACTCTGCACCATACGTTATGATATGCGTGATATTGCACAGGGTTTCGACGTTGTTTACGATCGTTGGTCTGCCCCAAAGACCACTGACCTGAGGAAAAGGCGGTTTGGTTCTCGGCGTTGCCCGTTTACCTTCCAAAGAATTCAACAGCGCGGTTTCTTCACCGCAGATATATCTGCCCGCACTCACATGGACATGTAACTTGAACGAAAATTTGGACCCGGATACTTGATCGCCAAGGTACCCTGCCTTTTCGGCTTGCGCGATGGCCTCATTGAGTCTGGAAATAGCGACGTGATATTCGCCCCTGATGAATATGTAGCCGACATCCGCAGAAAGAGTGTAGGCAGACAGAATCATGCCTTCGATCAGTTGATGAGGATCCAGCTCCATGAGCAATCGATCTTTAAACGTACCGGGTTCCATCTCATCCGCGTTAGCGACTAGGTAGCGATGACCTTTGCCATCGGGTTTAGGTACAAAACTCCACTTCATGCCGGTTGGGAAGCCGGCCCCTCCCCTACCGCGAAGGTTCGAGTCTTTTATGATGTCGAGCACGGCATTCGGGTCGAGCTTGCCGATGGTATCCCGGACAGCCGAGTAGCCACCGCGCGCTTCGTACCGCGCTATTCCGGTTGGACCCTCATGATCCACAATGTTTTTTGTTAATGGCCGGTCACTCATTTCAGATGTTCATCCAGATTATCCACGGTTAAGTCGTGGTGAAGTTCATCGCCAACCATCATGGCCGGTGCATGGTCACAGTCGCCAAGACATGTCACCGGTAATAACGTGTATTTGTTATCAGCGCTGGTTTGACCAAATTCAATTTCCAGTTTTTCACTCAGTTTTTTGCAGACCTTTTCGCCATCCATCAACCAACAGCTGACGCTATCGCAAAAAAGAATGACGTTCTCGCCCACAGGTTGTCGGTAAATGAGATTGTAAAACGTCGCGATACCATCCAGTTCGTCAACCGACATGCCAAGCAGTTGAGCAATGGCCGCCAAGCTGTTGTCTGATATCCAGCCTCGATGCACTTGAACAATCTTCAGCGCGTCAATCGCGGCTGATTGTCGATCCGGTAAATGCTGGATTTCACGTTCAATTTCTCCGATCTCAATCTCGGTGAGTGAATCCATTGGTGCGTCTGTCGCAAGATTTAGTGTCATCGGTCTACATCCGCCATGACAAAATCAATACTTGCGATAATGGCGATTAAATCGGGAATGAGTAGCCCTCTGCTGATGAGCGGTATTTGTTGCAGATGGGGGAATGAGGGTGTTCGAATGCGGGTGCGATAGGAATTAGTACTACCATCGCTCGTGAGGTAATACATATTGTTACCTTTTGTTGCCTCAATGGTAACGCTGCACTCGCCGGCGGGAATCACCGGTCCCCAGCTAACGTTCAGAAAGTGATGAATGAGCGTTTCTATATCCATCATTGTTCGCTCTTTTGGCGGTGGCGTTGTTAATGGATGTTCGGCCTTGTATGGCCCAGCGGGCATATTGTCTAAACACTGCTCGATGATCTTCAAGCTTTCCCTGATTTCATCGACCCGTACTCTGGCTCGATCAAAGCAATCGCCTCCATGATAGACCGGCACTTCAAAATCGAACTGATCATAACCGCCATAAGGTTTATCACGACGCCAGTCGAAATCGACCCCGGTTGCTCTCAGGCCGGGGCCAGTGATACCCCAGTCCAGCGCCTCCTGTTGCGTGTAAATACCGATACCCCGGGTGCGCTGCTGAAGGATGCTATTGTCCATTGCCATTTTTTGATAGTGATCAAGGCGCTTAGGCATCCAGTCGATAAAATCGCGCACCATCGTGTCCCAACCTTCAGGTAAATCCTGGGCAACTCCGCCGATTCGGAACCAGGCCGGGTGCATCCTGCCGCCGGTAACCGCCTCGACTATTCGCAGCAGTTTTTCCCTGTCAGAGAACATGTAAAACACCGGCGAAAGTTGACCGACGTCCTGAGCGAAAGTGCCGTAGAAAACAAGATGGCTAGAAATTCTAAAGAATTCTGCCATCATAATTCTGATCACTTTTGCGCGTTCAGGCACTTCGATACCGGCTAACTGTTCTACCGCCATCACATAAGGGAGGTTGTTCATTACACCGCCGAGGTAATCAATTCGATCGGTATAAGGGATATATGTATGCCACGATTGGCGCTCGGCCATTTTTTCTGCGCCGCGGTGGTGGTAACCAATCTCGGGTACCGCATCAACAATAATCTCACCATCAAGTTGCAGCACTATTCGAAATACGCCGTGGACCGAGGGATGGTTTGGGCCCAGATTTAAAAACATAAACTCTGTGTCTTTGTCCCTGCGCTTCAGCCCCCACGCTTCCGGTTTAAACCGCAGTGCTTCCTGTTCCTTGTCTTGACGCTCAGCGCTCAGCGCAAAGGGCGCCATATCGGTTGCACGAGCCGGATGATCTTTCCTGAGGGCGTGACCTTCCCAGGTTGGCGGCAGGAGAATACGAAAGAGCGCAGGGTGGCCGGTGAAGGTTATGCCAAACATGTCCCACGCTTCGCGTTCGTACCAGTTAGCGTTGGGAAAGATTGTATGAATGCTCGGTAGTGTTAAATCGGATTCTGAGAGCGCGACTTTGACGCGAAGTTCATTGAGATGTTTGATTGACAGAAAATGATAGATAACCGTGTAGTCAGCATCTGGCATTCCGGAACGGTAGACTCTGAGTCTCTCATCCACCCCGCACAGGTCGAACAACATGTCGAAGTCCTGCTTCAGGTATTCGATAATTTCCAGCAGATGATTACGTGGAATCCAGAGTGTTTCAATCTTGTCAACGGTGTGTTGGCTTGCAATCGAAGCACGCGGGAATTGTTCTCCGATTTTTTTTTCGAAGTTTCCAGGTACCACTTGCTCAGCAACTGCCGACAACAGCTTTCCCCTCTAACGATTACGACTACTACAAATTAAACGTGGTTAGGCTCCTTCAAGTCAGTCGCCTTTCGACGAGACTCGGTCCTGAGGTCACGCTGGCTTATCTTCTCCGCTTTAATCACGCGTTGATCTTCAACAACCCAGCTCAAAGGACGTCTTTCTTTTCCTACCGCATCTTGTAGCAACATCAACCCCTGTAGAAATGCATCGGGTCTGGGAGGACACCCAGGTACGTAAACATCTACCGGTAAAAACGTGTCGACACCTTGCACTACAGAGTAGATGTCGTACATGCCGCCTGAATTTGCACAAGAACCCATAGAAATAACCCACTTGGGTTCCAATAATTGTTCGTAGAGCCGCTGAACCACCGGGGCCATCTTTAGGAAGCACGTGCCCGAGATCACAATCATGTCGGCTTGCCTCGGCGTAGCGCGAATAACTTCAGAGCCGAAACGCGCAACATCAAACCTGCTGGTGAGTGAGGTCGCCATTTCGACGTAGCAGCAGGAAAGACCGAAATTAAATGGCCAAATAGAATTCTTTCTACCCCAGGCAAGCATGTCCTCGAGTGTTGTCATGACCAGGTTTTGTTTAAGGTGTTCATCCAAGGCACTGTCCACGTCGACTAGCGGAATGCTTTCCTCAGCTTTCGTCAAACTCCATTCCATAATCTATTCCTTTAACCTCTGCAGAGATGCGCCCGGGGGTAGACCTTTTCTGGATTTGACGCCCCAGTCTAGCGCCCCTGATCGCCATTCATAGATCAATGCGGCCACCAGAATGGTGATAAAGACTGTAATTGCTAGGAACCCAAAAACACCGAGTTCATGGAAGGCAATCGCCCAGGCAAAAATGAAGACGGTTTCCAGATCAAAAATCACGAAAAAGATCGCGATCAAATAGAATTCTACAGAGACGGGGATTTGTGCCGAACCGATATGAACAACGCCAGATTCGAATGGCTCGCCGGTCGCACCTTTCATGTCAGAGCGCTGACCTACGAGTGAGGACAGCACCAAAATGCCTGCGACAAGCGCCAGCACAGAAGAAAAATATAACACAAGAGGCCAGAGCGATGACTCTGTCATAGGTCACCTCTTGCTTCGAAATCGCATAGCAGGACAGCTAACGAGCTACGACGATTGATTACATCCGCTAGTTTGGCCATCTTCCTCTACCTGTTGAAGCACGGCCGACTACAGCTGAGAAATTCTCAATGTCGGTATAATTAATCTACTCCACTAAATTGCGCTGTGCAAGTCCGGCAAGCATTTCGTCGCATGCCGTAAATTTCTCTGGTCTTATTTTGGACTCAAGACTCACGCGCATCGTTAAGTCGATAGTGCGCTACACCCCCTGTCTGGCCTCACTATGCGGGCCATCGCCGATATCACAAGCCCTGCCATCGTCCAAAAAAACTCGCTTACATTGCAACAGAATCACCACCGATCAAAACCGCAACAGTGAATCAATCCTAAAGCAAACTTGAAGGAACAGGGGGAAATCATCTCGGCTCCGCTGCTTGGCCTCTTAAGTATTTATCCAGATCATCTGTCAGACATCAATGCGACACTACCACAGTTGTTAGCGATTAAAGAAAGCACCCAGCGGCGGTGTCTCAAACTTGAATAAGCACGCGCGGTCAGCAAACCTGACCCTGCTTCGGAGTATCTGATTTAGACTAACTAATTCTCGCGCCATGTTCCTACAAGATTGAATTCGAGCATTATGACAGTTCTAAAATTCGCGCCGGTTCTGGGTACACCCATGGGTCGCTGGGACTTTCTAAACGACCATAAGCATTCCAAGGTTTGAAACCCAGACGCTCTTTCAATTTATCCGACAGTGACGGCCATAAGTTCCGGTCTAGGCCAAGTACCTGATTCTCTTGTTGGCGAAACTGCGGCGCACAGAAAGTCGTTAGCACACCAAGGCGGTCCTCACCGGCCGTGTGTGCTCCAGTGCCGTGCCAAAGTCGGCCTTCGAATATTGCCAAGGAACCCGCCGGCGCAATCAATTGCTCAACGGCATCAGTCTCCTCGTTAGGATTTGGCTGAGCCCCTGACAAATGTGTACCAGGGACCACTTCAGTTGCGCCGTTTTCCGCTGTGAAATCACTGAGCATCCACATGGCATTGGCAACAACAGCGGGCGCGATACCCAGCTGCGGATTTGGCGTTATCGCATCGCTGCTCGGAATACGGCTAATGTCGGAAGGCCGGATATGATCGCTACCCGGCACCACTGGCTGCGGCATCCACCACTGATCAGTGTGCAAACCCATTCGTTGACCACCGCGCTTCGCAATGTTGGCTGAATGCGTTGAAAGAATGAAACGGTCGCCTAATACATGACCGATTAACTCATCGATCAAAGGATGCTCTACCATGTCGCGGAAGCACTGACCTTTGTTGACTAACATCCACAGACGCTGATTAATGCCGCCATTGGTTTTTGAGAATGCGTCGCTTTTGATTTGACCGAAATCATCTAACAGCTTTTGATCGCTGCCCGCGTCTCGAAAATCTAAACACTGACGCTCTTCTTCCTCGGCTTGTTCAACCAGTCGCCGACGCGCGGTCATTAATGCTTTCCCGGTTAAAACGCCTGGAATAACGCAAACACCCGATTGATCGAGATCGCGCTTCGCCTGCTTAAGATCTGCGGTGGCTATTGGTAGCATGACACTGTTCCTCTCAGTAGTAGCACCGAAAATCCCACAGCTGCTTAATTGTGTCAACCGTCTGCCTGACACTCAGGCTTGAATGAACAAAGCAAAATCGTTGCCGTCCGCGCTTTTAAACGCTTAGGTTCTCACCCGAGTCAGCTGTATGCCAGCAAGCCAGCAACACTAGGGTCATTTCTCGTCAACAAAATGACGACAATACAGCGCCCTAAATTTCAATCATCATCCGCAGCCGTTACGCTTGACCGCTATTTGGCAGATGCGTTTATACTGCCTACCATCCAACTGTTTGCCTAAATTAAGGGGTCTAACCAAATGAGTGAATATGCATTCAAATCTGCCGTAGCGTTAGCCAGCGCTATAGCCGCTAAAGAAGTCAGTTCACTCGAGCTGACAGACATGTACATCGATCGAGTGGAATCACTCGACCCTGATATTAACGCAGTCGTAGTGAAGGATTTTGAGCGAGGACGCGAGGACGCGCGGGCAGCAGATTCAGCGGTTGCTGCGGGTAAGGCGCTTGGTCCACTTCATGGTGTCCCCATGACAATCAAAGAAGCCTATGACATCAGGGGCTTACCTACCACGTGGGGTTTACCAGAATTCGAGCACAATATCGCAACAACAGATTCGGAAATGGTCGTTAGAATGAAGCGCGCAGGCGCACATTTTTTCGGCAAAACCAATGTCCCCCGAAGTCTTGCAGATTTTCAAAGTTTTAACGACATTTATGGGACGACTAATAATCCCTGGGATCTTGAACGCACACCCGGCGGATCTTCAGGCGGTTCTGCTGCAGCATTAGCGGCAGGGCTCACAGGTCTTGAGGCGGGTTCTGATATTGGTGGCTCCATCCGAAATCCCGCACACTTTTGTGGCATCTATGGACACAAACCCACGTGGGGCGTTGTTTCAGATGCCGGACATGCACTTCCGGGACAAGTGGCACCCGCTGATATTGCTGTTGTCGGACCAATGGCACGCAGCGCTGAAGATCTTAAAATCAGTATGGATCTTTCTGCTGGGGCTTCGAGTCATGACGTGGCAGGCTGGCAACTCAACCTGCCAAAGCCCAGTAAGACTCATCTAAAGGATTTTCGTGTCGCTATTTGGACCAACGACGATATGGCCCCCGTCTCGCAGGAGATTTCCGATCGGGTCCAGTCGATCGGCGATATGTTAAGCAGGCTTGGCGCCACTGTTTCAGACAGCGCGCGCCCAGAGATTGACATCGAGGAAAGTCATGACAC
>CAJXBG010000068.1 GCA_913050215.1 uncultured Gammaproteobacteria bacterium | reverse complement strand
GGTAAGTTTGTGCCCACATGTGGAGGCCTTCTCTGGCTTCCGACATCACGACAGACGCGCGGATTCCCTCATCAAGAAGCTGCAGATTTCCAGTTAATATGTAGTCTGGGTGAAATTGCTCCCCGATCTCCGGATTACGAAGTGTGTTGGCAGGCAGGGCGCTTTGTGAGGTTTGATAAGATAGGGCGGAACTCCATCTGCCGATATCCGATGAGAGTTTTCTCGCGTAAAACTGTGCTTGTTTATTATCAGAGGCGCATTCGAAAGTGCTGAGAAACAGCAATGGAATACGCGTTCTTGGTGCGATGGCGCTGCCCAAGGTCATGTGCCGCTGGTCAAAAAAGCCATAGGAATCCTGAGTGTTTAGATGTTGATTCTCAACTGAATTTTGTCGCGATTAGTATAGCGTACTAATTCGTAACCGGCAGAATCGCCTGCGAGAAAGTATCTCTTATAAAAAATCGCCGCGTCAGGCTTTATAGCCTCGCCCAACCCAAAATCTCCTAAGTGATCAACCCATTGCGTGTAAGCCAGTAGATCAGCAACATGGCAGTCATTGACCAACTGAAGGATCACCACGCCACTGAGCCCTAAATTTGAATGAATATCAGCAATCACCATACACGACCGGTCTCCGGAATATGTGGTTATTTCCCCTATCCCCGCTAATCCAATTGCCGGGATATGTGCCCATGAATGAAGGGCGAAAGGTCGGCACGATCAGTACATCGCTTTTGCGATAGCCGAGCGTGATTGGCTGTCTAATCGAGAGGAATTGGAAATCGATGGTGTGCGTGGTGTGATCGGACCCATTTCAGACCGTCAGTTGTCAATCGGATAACGCGCCATTACTGCTGCGCCCAGAGCATCCTTATACCGATCCAGCCAGGGTTCGTAGTTTCTCCACTGTTCGAGGGCAGTTTTGAATATTGGCTGACGAACTTGTTCTGAGCTAGGTGTCCGCACACTACATTCTGTTTGAAACTACAGACGTAGACTATTGGTTTTGCAACCAGATCAGTCAAATTTAGGGTAAGCCGCGATCAAATCCTCGCCGATAGCCGCTCGCAAGGGCGCTAAATGTTCCGCAAAGTTGTGCCATTGATCTAACCCAGATCGATAGATGGGTTGCCTGACCTGTTCTGAGCTGGGGGTTCTAACGCTACGCTCGGTTTTATGAAAATTCAGGCAATTCTCATGAAACTCGAGATTACAGAAATCCAGTATCTGGCGGACTTGACCTTCAAGGTCCGATACCACAGCTTCGTGATGAACGGTGAGAATATGGTTTGGTAGCGTTTGGTGCCAATGATCCATCAACTGTTGATAGTCGCGATAATAACGGCCGATGTCCTCAAGCCCGTAACTGAACTCTTGACCACTGGCGAAAAGCTGTTTGAACCCACTAAAGCAACAGGCCATCGGATGTCTTCTGGCATCAATGATTTTAGCGTTGGGCAGAATCAGTCGAATTAGCCCGATGTGACGAAAATTGTTTGGCATTTTATCAATAAAAAATGGTGCACTGTCCCGATGAATGCGGGTGTCTTCAAGGTATTGCTTGCCTAGTGCTGTAAGTGCTTCATCCGATAAGGTTGCGAGGCACGCCGGATATTGGGGCGTGTCTTGAATGCGTCGGCGGCCATCGAGATCAAAAGCAAAAGCTGCAATATTGGGAAGCTCTTGAGTGCCCTCGACCAGCGGGTGTGATGCAAGGATCTGCTCGAGCAACGTCGATCCTGAGCGGGGTAAACCCAGTATAAAAATTGGGTCAGCGGCAGGATGTCCGGTTTTTGCTCGTCGTTTAAATAACGCTTCATCACAGTATCGATGTTGCAGTTGCAGACGATCACTGAGCAATAGACCGTCATAGACTGTTTCTCGTTGTTTCAACGCGTTGCCTGTCTCGTAATATTGGAAAGCGAGGGCAAAGGTTTCTTGATCTTCAAAATGTTTGCCAAGGGCAAAATTTAAGTGGATGAGGTCAACACTGCTCAAACTTTTATCATCGACGGCAGTGAGCATCAGTTCGATTTCTTCGTCACTAAAACGGTAGGTCTTCAGGTTGGCAAGGCTCCAAAAAGCGTCGCCAAAACCTGGTTTAGCCTGATAAGCGGCACGATAGGACAAAATCGCCTGGTCCGTTTGGTCGATGGTCTTAAGGGCATGCGCTTTGAGCAGGTGTACGGAAGCTGGATCTGCAATTTTAGTGATTACCTGATCGTAGAGCTGGATCGCTTCTTCAAATTTACCGACGGCGACACACTGATTAGCATAGACGGTCCGATGTTTTACGTTGCTGGGGTCAGCCGCCAATAACTGTTCCGCTTGGGTAAACGCTTCGCCGAATTTCTGACGCTTATAGAGCACACTAATGAAGTCGAACCGAGCGAACAGGTTGTTTGGTTCAAATTCGACTGCATTTCTTAAAAGAACCTCTGCATCATCGAGCACCTCGGTCTGCACGCCGATATAAGCAAGTAGTCGCATTCCCTCTACGTACTTTGGATATTGCTTTAGAAATTGCCGGCAGAGTTTTTCCGCAGGTAGTAACCGGCCCTCATTTACCCAATCACGAACTTGCAATAGCGGTTTCGGTAAACCTTCAAGGTTGGTCAATTGAGTTCTGGCTTGTTCGAGCAATTCCGGATGATCAGCAGGCGTCGCAAGTTCGAGAAGACTGCGCCAGCTGGCCACCAAGGCATCGTTTAGGGTGACGGCGGTGCGGAAGGCCTTAATTGCAGCAGCAGGGTTAGCCAGTGCTTTTTGAGTGTAACCGAGTTCTTGATAGCCTCGGGCGAACCTAGGAAACCTTTCAATGAATTGTTGTACTTCGGTCAATGCCGGTTCAAAGTCGCCTTGATAGCGACTACAGACACAAAGGTAATAGTGCGTTTCTCGGTCATCAGGAGTGATGGCAAGCTGTTCAGATAGCTTTGCTGCTGCGCTTTTAATATCGCCGCTGGCAAGCATTTTTTTAGCGAGTTGAGTCGCTTCTGGGATGGGTTCTAAAGCCATGTTAGACCGTGGTACTTGAGATCAAGTACCACAGTTTAACACGTTGTTGGGTCAAGATTAGTTGACGTCGTAAGAAACTCGCAGACCAATCGTACGAGGACGGTTCGTCGTTACTCGCTCAAAGAAGTCTTGACGGTTAATGTGGAGCTGAGCTCGTTCGTCAGTCAGGTTGCTGACAAACAGCTCAACACCCCATCCTGCATCATAGCTCTCAAATCCTAATGAACCATCAACGATCCCATAACTGTCTTGCATGGTGTTGGGTTCGTCGACGGTGTCAACGATAGAGTTCAACGCCTCACCAGCATATTTGTAGCCTAGCTGCCAATATGCACCCATATCGTTGCCCATATCCCACTCGTACCTTGCACGCAAGCTAAATTGAGTTTCAGGTGTCAGTGGTAACATCGATCCGGCATCTGCAACCACGATATCGAATGCAGGGTCGACATAGACCAGCTCGGTGTCATTGAATGACGCCGCTGCATACAGCGTCAGATTGTCATTAACCGACCAAATCAAATCGCCCTCGATCCCCATAATCTCAGCGTCACCACCGTTGTCAACAATGGTTAAGATAGAGATGTTCTGTGAATCAAATTGTGAGACTTGAATGTCTTTCCAGTCGATTTTGTAGATAGAGCCATTGAAACGTATTGCGCCATCGGCCAAGGTGGTTTTCCAACCCAGTTCCATGTTCTCCAGCGAATCTGAATCGAAGACGTAGGGTAAACAGTAACCTGGGAACCCTGTATCAGCGTTACTATCGATAGCTGCATCATTACCGCAATTCCTGCCATCATTATTCGTGTTTTGAGCACCCGCGTCATAAACGCCTTCCCGTGCTGCTGCACGGTTGAAGCCCGGCGGCCGATAGCCCTCAGACCAAGTGGCGAAGATTAACGTGTCTGAGTCTTCAGGCTGCCAAGACGCCGTGAAGCGCATAATCGTGTCAGAGACATTTATTGGCTGCAGTTCTGCAAAGTTAGTCTGATAATCTCGTCCACCTGTTCGTGCAGGACGGATGTCATTGTTGGGGTCAGCATCGTCAATGAACAAAGGACGGTTTCCATATCTCCAAGCACCGTAACCCGTAAATCCATAATCCAAATCGTAGTAACGAGCACCGACCGATAAAGTCAGTGAGTCAGTGACATCAAAGGTGATCTCACCAAAAACTGCGGTTTGTTCTTCAGTCCGCGTGTTGTCATTCCTGAACTGAGTAGAGTCTGTTAACAGACCCCGCGCATTTGCTTCAGAATTGTCGAACGTGGCGTTGGTTCGAATATCAATCGGAGCGAAGCCGGCATCCATTGGCGCCTGATAATTGAAATCACCGACGTGAAGGATTTCAAAATCTTCGAAGAACACACCGCCCTGCATGTTGAGGCGACCGTCCCAATTGGTCGCAAACCGAAATTCGTGAGTCCAACGAGTGTTTTCATTTTCGATTCGAGCTGCGTTCGCGGGTGTGCCACATTCAACAACGCCGGGGTTACCGCTAATGGTCGGATCCCAGTTATACGCATTGGTTGTCTCTGTAAGCCCTGTGTAAAAACTACCGACGAGATAATCACACTGATAACCGGAAATAAATGCCCCGATATTGGTGTAACCCGTGTAGTCAATATTGGCCGTCACATCGCGGTCTAAGAAAGCGCCACTGTAGACCAGGTCTAGATCACCGACGCTACCCTCGATGGTCCAAGCGGTTTGATTGAACTGATCATCAAGAAAATCTTCGCTGTATCGTGATACCTGAAGATCATCTAGCCGAGGATCGTAGTCGAACACACCCTCAGTTGAGAGGCTCTGTGCGGTGTGTTGAACCAACAGGCTCCAGTCGTCGTTAATGAGGTACTTAACACCTAACCGAACACCTGCATAGTGAGCATCGTTGAAGTCATCTTCTACTAGGCCTGCATTATTGGCGATACCTTTGATCACGGGCACAGTAAGACCGTCTTCGCCGACGACGGTACCATTCGCTAGCACAGTACCGGCGGCGTAGGTCACACTATCGCCAGGGAAGGTAGGGTTGATGGCATTGTCGGCCTGAAAAGTCCCGGCGACGTTATCAATGAAACCACCTTGTCGATCGTTGTAAAGCGCGACGCGAGCGGCAAGCTTGCCAGTGACGATGGGGAAGTTCAGCATTAATTCGGCGGAATTACTGTCTTCACCTTCCTTTGTTGATGACCAACTGCCGTTGAAGCTAGCTTCGAATTCATCGATTACAGGTTTGCTAGTGATCAGTCGAACGGTGCCCGCCATAGAGCTCGCACCGTAGAGTGTACCTTGAGGTCCTGGTAGTACCTCAATACGTTCCATGTCACTAATGTAGACATCAAGGTTTCGACCACCTGCGGTAACAGGTTGCTCATCGAGATAGAGTGCAACGTTGGGTGCAGATCCCTGTGATTCAGCAACGGTAATATTGATCGCATCTACTGCCGCACCACGAATATAAATTTCGTTCTGGCCCGGGCCACGTCCGCCCGCATTGACGTTCGGCAGGTACTTCACGTAATCCGCGAATTCCTGAATATTTTGATCCTCTAGTGTTTTGGATCCAATGGCTTGAATAGTGACCGGCGCATCCTGAAGGGGCACCGAGCGTTTCGTGGCGGTCACCACGATTTCTTCGATTTCAGCACTTGCTTGCTGAGTGGTTGCAGCCAGAGCCGCAAGGATAGCCACGTTTAATTTCTTCTTCTGAAACATAGTGAGCTCACGTGATTGGTTAGCGAGCAAGTATAGAAGGATTTAGAGAACAATGCACCTTGGCAGCTTGATGCTTTGGGTATTCCTGTAAGTAACTGAAAGTATTATACTTTTTCAA
The DNA here is from genome assembly GCA_913050215.1 of uncultured Gammaproteobacteria bacterium. GTDB lineage: Bacteria > Pseudomonadota > Gammaproteobacteria > Pseudomonadales > Azotimanducaceae > UBA4582. The sequence goes on along the minus strand of CAJXBG010000068.1, from coordinate 17,020 downwards.
TTTGCAAGTCTTTCGTATTCAAACTAACTAAGGGCTAATTCTGATTTTTCACCTTCGTTTGGCGCTAAAATAAGCGCCTTGAATCTGGCAATCATCAAAGCAAGCCAATAATCGGTTTTGAAGGGAGACAATGCCAATGCTGAATCAGGTCTAGAGCTCGTCCCATTCGAGCCGTTAGCATCAACGGACTAGCAATCGTTGATGACTTAAGCCGCTCTCGGTTGCTTTCGGTACATTTCGATTGATTGACAGTAGGCTATGGCGGCCGTCTTCAAAAAAGCTGTGTTGCAAGAAGAATTGGCCGGCTCTGACTTTTTTGCCGGATCATTCTTCCCCCGATTACAATGATTTTATTTTTTTACAAAAAGATCATAATTTGACCTTACTAGGGGATTTTCTACCAGAAAGACCAGCTAAAAGTTATCGTTTATGGAACAGGCAAGGTCGGAATAAGATAATCATCCGGGTCCTGCCCCCGTACGCGACGACTGTGTTGCTGGCACCAGAATCCGTGCTACCAGCTTTTCGAGCTGACCCCACAGGTCCTCATCGACAGAAATACCCTGCTCGATTGCTCTTTCATAGCCTGTTTGCATGGAACCGACTGTGATCCGGGACTGCGACCGTGACTCGGGAGACAACATAGTGTTCAGATGAGATTGCACTGACATCATCGAAGGGCTAGATACAATAGACATTGAGTCCGAATTTCCCAGAGGCCAGTTTTCCGCGTCGTAGGTCATCCAAACTCCTGCCGCATCAGTCATTGTTGTAAGATTAACAACGCCATTGTCCAACCAGTATGCAGCAAACGACAGCCCCCGCTGGGAAGCGTTGTGCAGCCTCTCTAGGATCATGCATCTGTGCCGGCAATTCCGAACCTGGACAATTGCCAAATCGTTGCTAATTGCTCTTGCACAGGCTATTTCTACCAGCAGGCCACCCACTGTAATACAACTGCCGCCGTATGCATCCACAACGATCAGGTTTTCGTCCTCAGTCATAATCTCTGGGAACACTGGGCTTCCCGAATCGAGCTCAGGCAGCGCAAGCCGCAACTCTTCAAGACCGTCGAGCTCGTTCATTTCATGCCACACAACGGTCCTCGCGGCATCCTCATAGATACCAACCGGATACCCGAATCCCTCCAGCACCCGCTTGAGCAAGCTGACCAATTCATTTCTTGAGACCCTGATTACTTTTGCTCCCATTTGAATTCGGGTTCGATCAACCCTTGGGTTGTCAGTTGCGGAGCAACGGGAAACAACCAGTTATCATCAAACCGAGAACCGATATCCTCGACCAAAGGCGCTCCCTGGTACATCGTATTCCGGACCCAAAGACGCGACTTTGGGTCAAATTTGTTGGCACCAAAAAACGCCAACTTGCATCGCAGCAGATGCATTGGAAGCACGTTCTTATGCACCAGGTTTTCACGGATTTCACCATAATAAGTTTTGGCCATCGCCTGCACCCTGCGAACTGTGGCCAGATGCTCGGGAGCATTGAGTACAAAATGGGCAACATCGTCCACGGGTCGCCGGGACAAATTATCGCAGACAGCCTCATAGCAGCGAGAGATAGACCTTGCTGCAGCAAGCGGCATTTCCAGTTCCTCACCGGGGTCAACACCTGACTCACCCAATCTGGGTTCAAGCTTTTCTTCAGACCGATACCAAAAGGTGTTTTGGTTATCCGGTTGCTCAAAATCAATCGCCAGTGCCCATTCTGATTTCTGCTCGATGACTGTTTTAAGTTCGGCGAGTGGCATAGACGGCATCAAATCCAGATGCTCAACGACGGACATTGACTCATCAAGCGGGTCTACAAGCTCAGGATACATCTCAATCAGCAGCGTATTTATGACTTCCTGGGTCTGGGGATGCCAATGCTCGTCCGCCCAGATAACCAGACTTTGCCAGTCTTCCAGGCAAGTTTGTTCCGCCAGCCATTGACCTAGTTCGTTCATCTCTGCACAGACCAGGGCATTGACGGCCGTCTGATCTTTATCTTCTGTGATTGCTTCCCCCAGATGCGCTATGGTCTTTCGAACCAACTGTCGCAATCTCTCCAGATACTCTGCATTGGCTGAACCTGACTGGATGACCATTGCGAGCGCAGTTTCTCTGATCTCGACCCAGCGAGCGACGAGTTGGGGATGATTGATCAGGTATGGCGCCATACCGAGGCCCGTCGCATTGCCAATACCAAAATAGCGTTTAAGCGAAGGGTCGAGACTCACCGCTGTCGCCGGAGATTTCTGAAGGGCGAGGTAATCAGCCTGAACCAGGCTGAAATGGCGCAGCAAATAACAGGTGAACATTTCTGCCGCAAAAGGTCGCGAGAAGTCACGAAATTTGGAATTCACTTTCTCCCAATCAGCCATGCCAAGTTTTCCACTGCCATAGACCGCTGTCGTCCGATACAGGTAACCAATCCGTGATATGACTTCAGCTTCAGGCTGTCGACCCTCTGACAATTCTCTGACCACATAGTCAAAATTCCTAACGCTTCTGTTTGCACGTGACAAAACAAACACCCGGGAGTCAAACCGACCCGCTTCCTGCTTGGGTACCTGCTTCTTAAGCGCTGCTAATTGTGATTCATCAACAACACCTTCGCAGAGCGCCATTGTCAGATCCCACTGAGTGGCTATGACTCTGTCATTGCGGAGTTCCGGGTCAAGATAATTCGAAAAGAGTACAAAACTGTATCGACCGTGCGCTGCCCTGACGTCATAGACAACCGTACCGTAGCCGCCCGCGTCGAGATCAAAGAGACTCGTCTCGATTGACCACTGCTCGCTCATGACCCGCCTGATCAGTGATCGCATAAAACTGATCCGGCACTGATGGAAGCTGCCGAGTCGTGGCAACTGCATGACCAGGCTCGCCGGGCGCAGATTAAGCTCTGTGCCTGCAACGTTAACCGCATCAGCAATCATCAGAGCAGTCCCTGCTCGCGTGCCATTGCTCTTGCTATACGCGGTCCGTTCCAGATCGAGGGCAGCAGAATGAGCGACACGGGTACGGCCGTTACGACGATAAAAGACTGCAGCGCGGAGACACCGCCGGAACCGATTGATATGAGGATAGCTGCCACGACGCCCATCATCACTCCCCAGAATATTCTCAGGGATGAAGGTGGATGATCTGTACCCGTCATGACCATGGAGACCGTGTAGGTCATTGAATCTCCGGTTGTTGCAACAAAAATTGTCGTCAAGATTAGAAACAACACGGAGACCAGCACCCCCATGGGTAATTGCTGGGTTATCGACAACAGTGATGCAGGCATCCCAAACTCTGCCAGTGGACCCGAGATGGATCCGGGCGAGACAAGTTCAAAATAGATTCCGGTGCCACCAACGATGGTGAACCAGAAGCTAGTCACGACAGGCGCCAAAACAGAGATCACCAGGATCAGTTCACGAATCGTTCGACCGCGGGAGATGCGAGCAATAAACATCGCCATTAAAGGACCATAACCGAGAAACCACCCCCAGAAGAATACAGTCCATCCACTCAACCAAGGCAAATCACCCCGATAGGTTGCAAGGCGAAGGAAGTCTGAGACATGAACACCAGCGCTCTGTATAAAACTGTCAACGATAAACCCCGTTGGCCCGGCTATGAGTATAAACGCCACCAGAATCAATGAGAGAACAACATTAAAGCTGCTGAGTAGTTGTATACCTCGCGTGACACCTGAGACTGCTGAAATCGTGTAGACCGCAATCAAGCTAACAATAATCGCCAGTTGCGTAGCGTAATTGTTCGCAATTCCACTTAATTCCGACAGACTGAAGCTGATCTGCAAGCCTAAAAAGCCGATGGGTCCAACCGTTCCTGAAACGACAGCTATCACGCAACACGCATCTATTACCGCACCAAACCAACCGCGCATGACTCTGTCCCCGAATAAGGGATACAACAAGGTACGTGGCTTCAAGGGCAGATTACGATCATAGTGCAGGTTCATCAGAATAATGGCCGTCAGACTGCCGAGAATCGACCAGGCAAGAAAACCCCAGTGAAGAAAGCTTTGCGACAGCGCGGGGTAAACAGCGGCAGTTGTTTTTGCTTCCACACCATATAACGGTGGCGGACTAACAAAGTGCGAAACTGGCTCGGCCGCGGCCCAGAAAACGCCGCCGCCTGCCAGCAACGTGCACATGATGATGGCAATCCATTTGAATGTGGAAATATCCGGCTCAGGCAAATTACCGAGGCGCACGCGGCCGCATGACGAAATTGCTACCCCTATGCCGGTCAAGAAGGTTGCCAACAGCAGCAGTTGCCAATAAGCACCAAAGTATTTTGCAGAAAGGGCAAAAAAAGAGTTGACCAGTTCAGACAACAAACCGATATCTATCAACGCCAGCAACACAAAGCTGACAATAAAACCACCGCTCAGTAAAAACACTGGCCAATCGACACCTGAGAGATTCGGCTTCATGTTACGACCTTTAAAGACGGACCAAAGGACTTCTCAAAGAAGGCATACCAGTTACCCCCCATGACCTTCGCCACTTCATCGTCTGCAAACCCCGCATCGGATAGTCCTGATGCAATATTCATGATGTCTTTTGAACCCTCAAACCAGGTTGGCTGTCTGGGCCATTCCGGTTTTGAGGAAGATCCTTCGCCAAAGTCAGGATCAATTGTCCAACGACCACTGCGCATCCATTCCAGTGTTGTGTAGTCCCATTTCTGACACAGATCTGAACCGATACCAATATGGTCGATACCCATCAGGTCTGCCGTTTCGCGCACCATCGCGCAAAAGTCCTCAAGCTTACAATCGGATCCGTCTTTCAGGTGGAAAGGATAAAGGCTGAACCCGAGCATACCGCCTGATTCTCCTAGCGCCTTCAACACGGTGTTCGATTTATTCCGCAGGGCCGGTTCGAAGAATTCCGGATTGGCATGCGTAATCGCGATGGGTCTTTCAGAAAGCTCCATTGCTTCCAGGGTCGACTTCTCTGCACTGTGAGACATGTCAATGACCATACCCACTCGGTTCATTTCCTTAATCACTTCTTTGCCAAACCGAGTAACACCCGAGTCAGCCGACTCATAACACCCGGTCGCCAGGGGGCTTTGGTTATTATAGGTAAGTTGCATGAATCTGACCCCAAGCTCATGCAGGATCTGAACCATTCTGACGTCATCTTCAATCGGCGAACAGTTCTGAAAGCCAAAGACGATGCCCACCTTGCCCTCTCGTTTTGCTCTTGTCACATCATCAGCATTACGCACCTGTAAAATGACATCGGCATTGTTGATAAAATGTCTATGCCATTTACCAATATTCTCGAGTGTTTCCCGAATATTTTCCCAGTAGACCACCGTGACGTGAATGGTATGGATACCGGAATCTCGCGCTTCCAGGAACGATTCCCTGTCCCAGTTAACATATTGCAATGCGTCAATAACAATCATATCTTCAGGCATCAGATTGGCCTTTGTAGGAGTTTTAAATCAGGTTAAGAAACCCTTGCAGGTTTCGTGGAGAGAAGCTGGGATAGAAATACCATTCGCCTCATTTTCTTCCCTGCTGCTGTAACGTCGATCACCGGGCAATCGTGCCCCTTCCATCACATTGAGCTTTTCAAACAGCGTCTCCGCATGCGCCAGCCAGCCTTCGCTGTCACCAAACCTGCTGGGATCAATGGCCAACATCAGCTCACCACCATTCGGTGGTCCACCATCATTATTGTCGGTGACAGCTGCCTCAAAACTGAAATCCTGTCCCGTCAGGCCTGCGACCAGCAACTCAATCATCAATGCAATGGCGGAGCCCTTATGTCCACCAAAAGCCAGAAGTGCACCACCGTCAAGAATTTCGGAAGGATTGGTTGTCGGCAGACCATCACTATCAATACCAACACCTGGAGGAAGCATTTCTCCATCGCGGGCAGCAATCATGACCTCGCCTCTCGCCATGGCGGCAGACGCTTGATCAAAAACCATCGGGGGTTTGTCGCCCCGTGGCCAGCCGAAACACATGGGGTTGGTACCATAGAGCGGATCTTTCGCCCCAAAAGGAACCACCGCGGGTTTGTATGTTGTGAAGGCCATGGTAACCAACCCTGAAGCTGCCAGGGGTTCCACTTCTGCCCACAGCGCGGCAAAGTGATGAACATTAATCAATGCCAGCGCCGCAATGCCATTATTACGGGCTGCTTCCGCCAAAGCAGATCTGCTTTGTTGCAATGCCAGCGGTGCGAAACCACCACCACCGTCGGCCTGAATGACGCCAGGTGAAAGCTGTCGGACAACAGGCGAAGCTGCGCCATTAACCTTGCCACTCTGAAGTGACGCAATGTAGCCCGGCAGACGAAATATGCCATGGGACGCACAGTTATCACGCTCGGCGGCTCGTATGGTATCTGCAACCGCCGCTGCGTTTTCAGAGTTACAGCCATTCGCCCGTAGGGCATCGACCACAAGCTTGTGTACTTCATCCAGCGTCAACAAAACATCAGACATTGAAACCTGCTCCCTTGGAAAGAAATATTAATGACACTGTGCCAGATAATATACATGATTTTTTATCATGTAAATGCCAAACCTCTTTTCTTGCTAATCACTTTAAACGTTATATATACTGAACAAATAAACTCGATTTGCGGGAATCGCAATATTTTTACTATGATTTTTTATCATGCCAAATAACTTGATTTCTATCCAAGCGCTCGACGAAGTGATGACCGATATAGGTTCGGCGCGTGGGATGCCAAACGCCGCTTATCATTCCGAGGAGCTTTTCAGATTTGAACGAGACGAGGTGTTGTCGAAAACTTGGGCAGGGCTGGTCTTTGAAAGCGAACTGCCTGAGCCAAATTTTGCACACCCGATTGATTTCATGGGGTTGCCACTGGTAGCCGTGCGCGGTGCAGATGATCAGATCCGGATATTCCACAATGTCTGCAGTCACCGCGGTATGCCACTCGTCTCTGAGCCCGGTACCTTTGCAGGCACAATTCGGTGCGCCTACCATCGCTGGGGCTATACAGCGGCAGGAGCACTTCGCGCCACCCCAAACATCGGTGGCGCTGGCGTGCACACGGTTGAGGGATTTGATTGCACTAACCACGGCTTGAAGCCGGTTCGTAGCGCCAGCTTTATGGGTATCATCTTCGTTAATCTCGACGGCAATGCACCGGAACTCGACGCCCATACTGCACCCATAAAAAACCGTTGGGAAAAGTTTACGAACCATATGAATCAACTAACTCCAGCAAAAAGCGCATCCAGCCTAAGGCTCGAGGTCGCATCAAACTGGAAACTGCCAGTGGAAAACTATTGCGAAGCCCATCATCTTCCCTGGGTGCACCCTGGCTTGAACAGATACTCACCTCTGGAACAACACTTCAATTTGATCGTCAACGAATATGCTTCGGGTCAGGGCAGCCTAAGCTATACCCACTCGGAAGTTGCCGGTACAACTTTGCCAAAATTTTCTGACTGGCCAGAAGAAAAGAAAAGTCATGCAGAGTACATTTCACTGTACCCAAATGTACTGTTAGGGCTGCAGGTAGATCATGCATTTGCCATTATCCTCGATCCAGTCTCACCCGGTAAAACGATCGAACGCCTTGAACTGCAATTTGTCGGCAAGTCTGCGATCGAGCAAGCTTTTGCAGAATGCAGAGACGCAGTTCTTTCAGCATGGCAGGAGGTCTTCGCAGAGGACATCTTCGCTGTTGAAGGCATGCAGCGCGGCAGGCTATCACCTGCATTCAAAGGCGGCCTCTTTTCACCGGTGCTGGACGAATCGACCCATCACTTTCATCTCTGGCTGGCTCGCCAATATCGCGCAGATTATGTACGCGCCTGATCTTCCACCACTCAACGCACTGGTGGCGTTCGAAGCCTCCGCGCGCTTGCTCAGTTTTACCGCTGCCGCCGATGAACTCGACGTTACTCAGGGCGCCATCAGCAGGCAAGTCAAATTACTCGAAGATAATCTGGGACAACCTTTGATCGTTCGAAGCAGACCCAGACTTAGTCTGACACCCACTGGGGTGCAATATCTCAACAAAATCACGCCCTGCCTGCACATGATCGCCGATGCCACCAGTTTGGCTCGCAGCGACCAAACAGAACAGCTGACGATTGTCACAACCAGCGCGATGGCCTCTTTTTGGCTGTTACCTCGATTTACAGGATTTCAAAAAAAATATCCTCATATCAATGCCAGAGTGATTGCAGTAGATTCACTTAACTCACTCACAGAGACTGAATTTGACATGGGACTTTACTACTTTAGAAGTCCACCGGCTGAATATCACGCTATCCCGCTATTTGAAGAGCGGGTTTTCCCTGTCTGTAGCCCCAGGTTTCTGGCGCAGCACCCTGAAGTATCGGAACCTGAAGGTTTACTAGAATCTCACATGCTGGTTCTTGAAAGCGGCGAAGACTGGGTCAACTGGCCGGAATGGTTTAACAGCTGCGGAGTAACACCATCTCTGGATTTTGACCATACCACCGCGATCTCCAGCTACCCCCTTGTCATCCAGTCAGCGCTGAACGGCGAAGGCGTCGCCCTCGCCTGGCAGACGTTGGTCGATGACTATTTGGACAGCGGTCTGCTGGTCGCACCGACCGGCCGCTCACTATCGACGCAATCCCAGTTCTATTTTATTTCACACCGGGACAAAAAAAACCAGGCGAATGATCACTTGGAAATTTTGACTGATTGGCTATTCGCTGAAGCCGCAGGAGGCAAGACCTGAGATGCCATTAACATTACTGCGCTATGGTCTCAGCGGGAAATATCCCGCCAGACGACAGTTCACTGAAACCAAACCTCTCAAGCGACACTACGACCTCGTTATCATTGGCGCCGGTGGTCATGGCGCGGCGATCGCTTATTATCTGGCCAAGTACCATAACATCACAAATGTTGCGCTACTGGACAAGGGCTACCTCGGAGGCGGTAATACGGCACGTAACACCGCGGTGATTCGCAGCAATTATTTGACTGAAGCTGGCGTAAAATTCTATCGCGAATCGGTTCAACTGTATCAGAACTTGTCCAACGAGCTGGACTACAACGTTATGATGGAAAACCGTGGTCAGCTGACGCTTGCACATAGCGATAGTGCGATTAGGAGTTTTCGCTGGCGAGCAGAGGTGAACAAGCATCTCGGCGTTCGCTCAGAACTGGTCGACGTGCAAACCATCAAAGACCTGGTGCCACAATTAAGAATTTCTGATGAGGCCAGATTCCCAATCATGGCTGGATTATGGCATGCCGACGGCGCGACAGCGCGACATGACGCAGTCGTCTGGGGGTATGCAAGAGGGGCTTGCAGTCGTGGCGTAGAACTCCATCAGCTAACAGAAGTAACAGGCATAAAAACTTCAGGCAACAAGGTCACGGCAGTAGAAACAAACCGGGGTACTGTCGAGTGCGGCATGGCAGTGCAAGCTGTTGCAGGCGCAAGCTCCGTTGTAGCAGACATGGCAGGTATTCGTTTGCCTATCCACAGTTTCCCATTGCAGGCGATGGTGACTCAACCCTACAAGCCCCTGTTGACTCCTCACGTTAGCTCACCGCACCTGCATGTGTATGTTCACCAGACTTCTCGCGGAGAGTTTGTCATCGGCGGTGGGTCTGACCCTTACCCGCTTTACAACACCCGGGCTACCCTAGACATGCAGGAGTCTTTGGCTGCTGCAACACTGGAATTATTCCCTTTTCTAGCTCAGGCGAAATTAATGCGGCAATGGGCGGGGACGACAGACATGACACCTGACTACAGTCCCATTATGGGCAAGTCTCCGTTGGATAATTACTATCTCGACGCAGGTTGGGGTACCTGGGGTTTCAAAGCTACACCTATTAGCGGACAGACCATGGCGCAGATGATCGCTACAGGTAACACTCCGGATCTGATCGCGCCATTTTCTCTCGATCGTTTTTACAACCACCGGCTTGTCAACGAAGCCGGTGCCACAGCAGCGAGTCACTAATGAAATTGATGCACTGCCCATTAAATGGGCAACGAAACATATCCGAGTTTACCTATGGTGGCGAATATCATCCGATGCCCAATCCGGAAGAGAGCACGGTTGACACCTGGATTGAGTATATCTATTTCGACAAAAACACCGCAGGCATTGTACTGGAGTGGTGGTGCCATACCGCGACTTCCTATTGGTTTCTTGCTGAGAGAAACACCATTACCGATGAAATTCTGCGAACGTTACCCGTTTCAGAACTCAAAAAGGAGCCCGTTAGCTGATGGCGCGTATGACCAAAGATGTCGGAGATCGGATTGATCGGACAACCACCGTCAACTTCTCCTTCGATGGCAGATCATTTTCCGGTCTGGCGGGAGACACCATCGCCAGTGCGCTTTTGGCAAACGGACAATGGCTAGTATCCCGCTCATTTAAATACCATCGCCCTCGCGGGGTGCTGAGCTTGTCCGGAGACGATGGCAACACGCTGGTACAACTCGCAGACGAACCTAATACAAATGCAGACCGGAAGCTGCTGCAACAGGATCTCAAGGTAGAGCCCCAGAACTGTAATGGGAGTCTCAACCACGACCCGATGGCCGTGCTTGGGCTGTTCTCACGTTTCCTCCCGGTTGGTTTTTATTACAAGACATTCTTTCGACCTGCGGGTGCATGGGCTTTCTGGTCAAAAATCATCAGAAAATCAGCAGGATTGGGCAAACTTGATGCGACCTATCTTTCAGACGGCTACATAGAGTCCGAGAGCACTAACTATGACAAACAGTACCTTCACACTGATACGCTGGTCATAGGAGGAGGTTATCACGGTATGAAGGCAGCCCTTGGCGCTGCGGCTGAAGGACATTCCGTTCTGCTGGTAGATCGCGAGCCCACCCTGGGTGGCGCAATGAATCTGGATGCCAGCTTAAGCGAATTACGGGACAGTCTGGTCGCTGAAATAAGCGCTGCTGAAAATATTCGAGTCGAGACTAATACATTGTGTAACGGTTGGTATCACGACAACTGGTTCGCACTTTGCAGCGAGAATCGATTGTACAAGGTAAGAGCCAAGGAATCCCTGGTTGCCGTGGGCGCACTGGAGCAGCCCGCGGTCTTCCGCAACAACGACCTGCCAGGGGTCATACTCGGCAGCGCGGCTCAGAGAATGATCCAACACTACGGCATACAACCAGGCAAGCGCGCAGTCATCATTGCGGGTAATGATGAAGCCTACCGAGTAGCGCTCGATCTCGTTACCGCGGGTACACAAGTTGAAGCGATTGTAGAACTTCGCGACGAGCCATCCGAATTGGCTGCTTCAATGGCTGAACAGAATATTCGAGTTATCAGGAACGCGGAGCCTCACATGGCGCTCTCATCCAGCCGACACGTCAGTGGCTTACAGCTTCGAGCGCGCACAGCACCTCATCTTGATCCACTATCAGATTATGAAGTTATTGAATCCATCGACTGTGATCTCGTCTGTATGTCCGTCGGCTACATGCCCGCGTTCCAACTACCTTGTCAGGCCGGCGCAAGATTGATTTACGAAGACAACCGCGCAACCTTTTCCATTGAGGGATTACCAAAGGGATCAAAGATCGTTGGGGCTTCAGCTGGTCGGTGGGGTCTCGAACAGGAAGAACCATCACCTAATTTCCCCTGGCCAATATTCCCACATCCAAAGGGTAAAGAGTTTGTAGATTACGATGAGGATCTGACGATTTCAGATCTGATCAATGCCGTAAATGATGGCTTCGATCACATTCAACTACTCAAGCGCTACTCGACTAATGGCATGGGCCCATCACAGGGCCGCCAATCTGCACTTTCGTCGGCGAGGATCGTTGCGTTCGCGACCGGTAAAAGTGTCACGGAGACAGGTATCACCACCGCTCGCCCTCCCCTTGCTGGAGTTTCACTTGCCCTGAGTGCAGGACGAAGTTTCTTCCCCGCAAGACGAACAGCAATGCACCACTGGCACGATGCACAAGGTGCGGTCTGGCTACAGGCAGGCACATGGTATCGCCCTGCTTTTTATCGATCGAGCCCGGAAGAGTCTGACCAAGATTGTATCACTCGAGAGAACCGACAGGTCCGTGAAAACGTCGGGCTGATTGACATATCAACGCTTGGTGGCATTGATATACGAGGTCCCGATGCAGCAGAGTTCGTTAACCGAATCTACACAGGGGCGTTCAAAGGTCTGAAAACCGGACACAGCCGTTATGCACTGCTGTGCAATGAAGCAGGCGTTGTCATAGACGATGGAGTTGCCTGCAGAATCGCAGAACATCATTTTTATCTGACCGCAACTTCCGTTGGCGTCGACCGTGTTGTACAGCAGATGTTCAGGTGGAACGCTGAGTGGCGCCTTGATGTCGATATCGCCAACGTTACCGCAGCCTTCGCCGCCATGAATGTTGCTGGTCCTAACGCGCGACGGGTCCTTGCAAAGATAACAAAACTTGCGCTCGACGACGAAGCCTTCCCATTTATGGCCGTTCGACAAGGCGAGACAGCAGGCGTAGAAGCCAGACTAATCCGAACAGGATTTGTGGGTGAGCTCGGTTATGAAATCCACGTGCCTCAACATCTTGCACAAAATGTCTGGACGGCACTCATGGAGGCTGGAGAAGCCTTGGGCATTGCACCTTTCGGCGTTGAAGCACAAAGGTTACTGCGTCTCGAAAAGGGTCACGTGATTATCGGGCAGGATACTGACGCGATGACAACGCCCATGGAACTCGATATGGGTTGGGCGCTGGCCTGGAAAAAACCGTTCTTTCTTGGCAAACGGACTCTGCAGGATCTGCAGAAGATCGGACAACCGCGAAAACTGATCGGCTTTACCATTAAGACTGCCGGTTCACCTGTGCCGAAAGAATCTCACCTGTTGATAGATGATACACACGACAAGATGATCGGGCGCGTCACTTCATGCGCTTATTCACCGGTCTTGTCTGAAATTGTAGGGCTTGCACTGCTGGAAGACTTATCCAAAAGCGAGACTGGAAGCCTCATTAAAATACGCTGCGATGGTGGCGGGCTCGTCGACGCCACGGTGACAGCCGCACCTTTTTACGATCCGGAAAATCAACGCCAAAAGCCAGATGACTCATTCATTAACGAGACAACCGGCACGTTCACACCGGTGTCAACCAGCCAGATTTCTGCATCGAGGACAACTTCAACATCGGACCGTTTACGCCTGACTGATCTCAGTCTGATGTCTCGCCAGGGTTACAAGGGTTCAGGGGCGATCGGCTATCTGCAATCACAGGGTGCCGACGTCCCTGATGCACCCAACAAGGCAATTGTCTCTGCGAACGGCAGCATGATCGCGCGTCTCTCTTTTGAAGAAACCCTTGTCATACATGCCGACGCCAGATTTGAGTTTGTTCCACCGCCATCGGAGATAACATCGGTATATTTCCTACCCCGGGCGCACAGCCACTGTTGCTTCCAACTGTCCGGCAAAGACGCAAGTGTTGCACTTAGCAAATTGACTGGTATCGATCTTACGCCGGAGAATTTCCCAAATCTGAATGTTGCACAGACATCGATTGCCAGAGTAAATGGGATTCTAATCAGAAGTGATCTGAATGATGAGCTTGCGTTCTATATTCTGACGGATACGCCATCCGCCGTGTATCTGTGGGACTGCATTGAAGACGCCATCAAAGAATTCAACGGTAACTGATGTGACCAGACTGCCCTCCAAATCAACTTACGTAATCATCGGCGCGGGCATACACGGTCTCAGCACTGCCTATCATCTGGCGTTACAGTTAAAGCAGCGGGGACGTTCCGGTAACGAGATTGTCATCCTCGACAAGTCGGATATTGGCGGAGGTGCATCGGGCATCGCCTGCGGTGTCATACGTAACAACTATTTTCAGCCCGCCATGCGCGAACTCATGGCTCACAGCGTCAATGTATGGGAAGACGATCCTGCAAACTATCATTACCACCCGGTGGGATATATGCAGATCAGCAGCGAATCCATGCACGAAGACATCGGAACGATTTACGAGCAGCAAAAAGCGATCGGATACCAGTCACACTTCATTGAAGGTGAAGCAGACTGCAATCGATACATGAAAGACCTCTTTCACGATTGGCAGGCCGGAAACATCACCTCCGTGTTGCATGAACTTCCTGGCGGGTATGCCAACAATACGCTGGCCCTGGCTGGGCTTGCGGGGAAAATACGTGATCTTGATGTGAAGATCCGCACCGGTGTCGAAGTCACAAGCTTTACAACAGATACCGGAGGCAGCATCACATCGATTAACACCTCCGCCGGGAGCATCGGCTGCGACTACTGCGTCATCGCACCAGGCCCCTGGGCCAGGCACATGTGGCAAATGCTTGAGATGCCTGAGACTGTCAGCATTAAAAACCCCGAGGATGATTCGATCACCGAAGACGTTCCCATGTGGGTCTACTGGTCATTGCAGGAAGGCACGCTCGGGGTTGATCCCGGACTTCAGGTTACAAATGATGGCCAGATGCCACCTGTTATTCATGTGGACACCGACGCGCCACTGCATTCAGATGTGGATGGCAGGCTCATTACAGAGGACATGTGGGGCATCTATTACAAGCCGGACTTCCACTTTGATGGTATCCAGGGTGGCGCAGCTCCGTTCATCGTCGACAAACCGGCGGACGCAGTTGCGGTTGACCCCTATGGACCCCGCTCACCGGAGTTTATCGTTGGCCCCGATTTCCGTGAACACTGGGTCTCCGCGCTGGCACACTGCCAGTCCCGGTTTTCAGGCACGATGCCCAGCTACAAGACTGAGCCTTCTGGCGGTCTCGGGGCATTTACCCCGGATAGTTTTCCAATTTTTGATCATGTTAAAGACAACGCCTACCTGATTGCAGACTCCAATCACGGGTGGAAAATGATCGGCGTCGGCAAGCTCGTAGCCGAAGAACTGATGGGTTCACCCACTGAACTACTCAAACCTTTCCGTTTTTCACGCTACGCGGAAGGGAAACTGCACCCGGTTTCCAACAGCCCATTTCCATGGAGCTAGTGTCATGATTAAAACTAGGACGATAGGCGATGACTGATACCATTGAGCACAAACGAATCGAAGGGCGCGATGAAGCGACGAAAATTCTGTCACCGTCTGCCACCACATGAAGACTAATCTGCCCATATTTACACTGGAGAACCTGTTATGCCTGAACTAAACAAAAATTTTATTGCCGGAGAGTGGTTGTCCGGCGCAGCCGAAGTTGAAAATCGAAACCCTTCAGACCTCTCGGACCTGATCGGTGTCTATGCACAGGCGGATTCAGATCAGGTTATGCGAGCACTGGAATCAGCAGCTACAGCGCAACGACAATGGGCGGCTTCTGGTCTCGAGCAACGTTACAGTGTCTTAATGTCTATCGGTCAGGAGTTGATGGCCAGATCCGATGAATTGGGCACGTTACTCGCACGTGAGGAAGGCAAACCATTCGCCGAAGGTAAAGGCGAGGTCTATCGAGCAGGCCAGTTTTTCACCTATTATGCTGCCGAATCCCTGCGCCAGATCGGCGACAACGCAGATTCAGTTCGCGACAATATCGAAGTTGATGTGCGCCGTGAACCCGTTGGTGTTGTTGCGATCATTTCGCCCTGGAACTTCCCGACTGCGACAGCGGTCTGGAAAATTGCGCCAGCCCTTGCTTTTGGCAATGCGGTTATCTGGAAACCAGCTAACCTCGTACCCGCTTCTGCGGTCGCGCTAGCAGAAATTATGGCACGCCAGGATATCCCCAAAGGTCTCTTTAACCTGGTCATGGGACCCGGTGGTGCCGTAGGGCAACAGTTAGCCGAAAGCCCTCTCATCAATGCGATCAGCTTCACCGGTTCAGTTCCCGTCGGCAAACAAATCGCAGCGAGCTGCATTGGCAACCTGACAAAGATCCAATTAGAAATGGGGTCAAAAAACGCCCTCGCTGTCATGGACGATGCGGATCTCGACCTTGCTGTTACATGCGCACTGAATGGCGCTTTTGGCGGTACCGGTCAAAAATGTACCGCTTCCTCACGACTAATTGTTCATGAAGGGATACACGATGCATTCGTGGATAAACTTGTCGACGCGGCAAAATCTATGGTCGTTGATCATGCGCTTAAGGAAGGCACACAAATTGGACCTGTCGTCAGCCAAGGACAATTGACCGAGAACCTCGAGAATATCGGCCTTGGAATCAGCGAGGGTGCTGAACTGCGATGTGGTGGCGAACAGGTTGAGCGTGAGACCGAAGGCTATTACATGACCCCGGCAGTATTCACCGGCACAAGCAACGACTGGGAGATCAACCGCGAAGAATTGTTTGCACCCATTGCCTGTGTCATCAAGGTCGGCTCTTATGCGGAAGCACTGGAAACTGTCAACGATACACGGTTTGGTCTCACATCAGGCATTATTACTCAGGACCTTGCCCGCGCTACCCATTTCAGGCGCAATGCCGCGACGGGCTGCGTGATGGTTAATCTGCCCACGGCAGGCACCGACTACCACGTGCCATTCGGTGGCCGCGGGGAAAGTTCATACGGACCTCGGGAACAGGGCCAGTATGCTAAGGAGTTTTATACAACGGTCAAAACAGCCTACATATACTCTGGGTCACCGACCTGAACAAGCTTCAGTTTTTGTTTGGCCCGGCTTCCTGGCGCAATATTCTGGTGCAACGCTGCGCACGAATCTGTGCCACTACCCAGCGGTTGTAGCCTTGCATTCATGCATGAAAGCCCTCCCATAAGAACAGGGTCAAATAGGTACCTAGTGGGGGTAGCCGGCTCCTAGACATAAGCGAAACTCCCCTCTGGCCATTGGTTAGGTTGAGAGACAATCGGCCATTCTTCCTAAAAACCAACACCATGCATCAACATCCCGTACTTAATCTTGTCGGACTGATGGTCAAGTTTGTGTGAATTCTCAACCAGCGCGTAATGATGGATGCCTGTATGAGAGCGAAATATTTAAAATAGGCGCTGAAGGCTGCATAGGTGTGACAACAGTGCTGCAACATTT
>CAJXBG010000067.1 GCA_913050215.1 uncultured Gammaproteobacteria bacterium | reverse complement strand
CAACCGCCATATTTGTCTCGTTTGGTACATTTACCATCTGGGGCATATAGCATGGCGAGTGGCGATGAATCTCGTTGTCGTCTCGGTTTGCGAAACTCCATGGCTTTTGGGCTTGCAATATGCGATTGGATGACCCTCATGCTTACAAAGCGAAGCGTTCAAGCAACGAACCGCCCATCGGATTAACCAAAGCATAATCACACCCTTTGGTCGTTAGAGCGCAGCACCTGAGGAGAAATCTTCGCTGTTTTGATTATTCGCCCCGCGGCCTAAAGGGCCCGTGAAATGGGCCTCTCAGCGTTACGTAAGATAGGTAGCCGCTTGAATTACCGTTCAAACACTGTCATCGCGTGGTCACTAAACCACCCGTTTGAGACTTAACGCCTTTGCCGTTCCAAGCACATCGACGTCTTTCTTCGATATAAGCTTATGATATAGTCCATCTTCAGATTAAGTACTAACAGAAACGTCAAACAAAAGGCCTGCAGCGAGCCTGAGAGAGGGAGCGAGAAATGAAAATCGATCTCGTAGATGATGAACCAATATTAAGAGAACTTTATAAAACAGTGATTGAAAGTTCAGGGTTTGACGTGGATTGTTTTGCTGATGCTGAAGATTATATGGCTTATGCAAATTCAGACGAATACACGCCACCCAATATTGCGCTTATTACTGATGTTTGCATGCCGGGAAAATCGGGCTACGAATTAATCGATGAAATAAGAAAAAGCAATCCAAAGCAAAAGGTTGTCGTGCTGACTGGCACACCACACAGCGATTCAAATCATGAAACAAAAGCCTGTTTCTATCTCCAAAAACCTGTGAGTACAAAGAAACTCATCACTGTCATTGAATTACTTTCTGCTTGCACCCGTGCCGGCAATACTGACTTGGCCTCTGAATGCAAGACGAAAAGTGATCTCGATGTTTTTGGTATCAATGACTGGAAATGTCCTCTGCAAAGTAATCCATGATTTCCTACGTGTCATTTCAAATGGATCGCTATCTCTGAAAAATAGCAGAATGTCGAAACAGACATGGGGAGTGGACAAGATTTTCACTCAATGTTTGCGGGTTGAAAATAAAGGCATCAAAAGCGAACCCTGGCGACCCTTACTTGAGGCTTTTCCTGAATGTCTGTCCACGTCACGTAGACATCATCGCCGTGACTGGTAATGACCGGAAATCCGCTGCGGCGCGACGACTTCGTCTCTGCGATGACCAGACTTTCTATCATCTCACCCTGCTGATCGTATCGAGCGAGCTTTAAGGTTCCACTGGCGCCAAGGGTTTCAAGCCAGCTGATCGCAAACCCACCTGAGTCTAGCACTGTCAGAGAGATCCTGCCGCTAGTCGTTTCTTCCGCCACGATCACAGGCGCGCCAAATGTTTCACCATCATCCTGTGATAGCACAAAACTCACTTTAGGATAATCGTTCTTCGCTGTGAACCACGCGACGACAGTCAATTCGCCGCCTGAAGACACTGCAGGTCCGTTCACCGGGCAGCCATCTATCTGCCAGTTATCGTCATGAACGGCAATCGGTACCGACCATTGTCCATCAACCAGACGTGTAATATATGTATCCCGCACCTCCTCAGTGGTACGGTTTCGATAAACAACTACAGGCCCTGACCCAGTCATCGCTGAACTGGTCTGACAGCAATCACAAACAAGATCATCGAGTTCCCACACCGCGGTCTTTTCTCCCTCACCGCTAAAAATACCCGCTCTTAAGGTCATGCCACTCGAGGCGTGAGCACCCGTATGCGTTTTGCTCTGACCGGAATAGCGGCCATCTAGCCAGGAAATAAATGTCCGACCATTGCTCATCGGCAACATACTGACGAAGCCGTGCTCGGCACTAACACCATCACTATGGATGATTTCAGGTTCGCTCCACTGTGCTGTCGCTGTTCTATAAAAAGTCGCGACCACATCGTAATCGTAAGTTCCACCGCTACTTTTTTGCAACCAATGTGCCGCCATCCCGGTGTCGTTAACTGATAAAAACGGAAAGTCTGCCCAATTTACAAACCAATCCTCTCCTGTTCCAATCAGGGTGGCATCACTCCATTCAGTACTCGCTAGGCTGGCATAATAGAGCGAGCTGCGCGTGCCGCTTGACCTGACCCAAGATAAATACAATTTACCCCCCGCATCAGTTGTCAACCGAGACAGGCTCGTCTGCTTGCCCGCCGGAGGGTGCAAAAACTCCACGTCTGCGGCGATGGCATCTTGCGCAAACAAGGCTGCGAGCACCAGAGGCAAAAACTGACGCAGTTTCATTTGCCGATACCCAGTTCAGATAACTTTGTCATGACCATAGTTCGATCCTGCGCACCTATCAATTTAGCTTTTACTGTATCGTCAGGCGCCAGTATATAAGTCGTTGGCAGAACGGCTGGTGGTGTCAGATTCAGCCTATCAATATAGGTCGCGGTCAACGTTGGAAAAGTGATGCCCATACTCTCTGCAATCTGCATGGTTCGCGCGCGATTGTCCGCATCAAAGTTAACGCCTAGAACAGACACGCCAAAAGGTTCAAGAGCATCGCGAAGATAATTGAATTCGGGTATTTCAACGCGACAGGGCGCGCAGGACTTGGACCAGTAATTAACCACTCTCCAGCCTCCCTCGCCTTCTTGCAACTCATCGGCCTGCACGATGCCAGCATGAGCAAATAGCGCAAGCGCGAATACAAAATATTTCAAAAGCACTCCTCCAATGTGAATAAAGACGATCAACTCGGAGAATACAGCAAACCTGATGCGCTTGCAGATACCCGAGATCAGCAGAAAAGTCTGTGATACCGGTCGTTCAAGTTCGCGAAAAACACAAATAACGGTTCAAATGAGATCCATCAGACATCACGGGAAAAACCGTCATCACGGTTCAGGGGCAGTTTAATGCTGAATTTAGTGCAACCCCGCGTTGAATCTACCAAAATTTCTCCGCCATGCTCCTCAACGACAATGCGATAACAAATTGACAGGCCTAACCCGGTGCCTTTCCCGATAGGTTTGGTCGTAAAAAATGGGGTGAACAGATGAGGCAGATTATCCTCGGCAATTCCTTCGCCATCATCTTCAATCATTATCGATACACAATCATCTAATGTAGCCGTTGATACCTTTACCATTCCTCCGCTGGAAAGCGCTTGAACTGCATTGATCAAAATATTAGCAAATACTTGATTCAATTTACCTGGATTACCCGACGCCCATACCGATCGAGAAAAATTTGTCTCGAGACTAACATTGTCTTTAAAGAGGTTTCGGTAAACGCTAAGGGTTTTCTGTAAACAGTCGTTAATATCGACCATGGTAGTATCGACATCCTGAATTCTAGCGACTGTTCTAAGATCAGCAACAATATCTTTTGCGCTGTTTAACCCTTCGATCGTTTCAGCTAACAGTTCACTGAAGTCGGTTGCTAGCGATAAAAACCTTGCCTTATTCACCTGATTAGCTTCAGGCATAGAGCCGTGCAATGTCGCATTCATACCCACGAGTTCGTCAATATAACTTTCGGCTGTCTGTAAATTACTCAAAGAGTAACCCAACGGTGTATTGATCTCATGTGCAATACCCGAGGCAAGCTGGCCTATTGATGCCATTTTTGCTGATTGCACGAGCGACTGCTGATTTCGCTCAAGGGTATCGACCTTCTCTTTCAGAAGTTTGTTGCTCTCCTCAAGGCTTTTTTGCGTTGAGACAATTGTGCGCTGGTATTGAGCAGATATAAGTCTCGGAGTTGCGATGTTAGCAATCGTTTGCAGGAACGTCAGGTCGTCTTGTGAAAATGCATCTTCAACAGCTGACTCGATATCAAAAACACCGATTGTTTCACCGGCATACCTGAGCGGCACCGTCAGTTCAGACAACCCGGAAAATTGATCGAAGATGTAACGCGGATCTGTGCGAGTGCTCTGTACGATTTCGGCGATACCTGTTTGAGCGACCGTACCAACAATACCTTTGCCAAATTCTATGATGATAGGCTTTGACACTTTACGGCCATCGGCCTTTACACCAAAAGAAGCGACTTGCTTCAACTCACCTGCGTCAGAAAGATAGATAACGCAGTCGTCAAAGCCAAGCGTTTTACCCACATTTTCAGCGATGAGCCATAGAAGATCATCTAAATCTGCAGCATCGAGCATCGCCCTAGCAAAACTGTCCACCGATGTCAGTATCGTTGAGTCTGAGGTCTTTTCTGCCATACCGAAAGCATACCACTGATTCAGCCGAGCGCCTTTAAATACCCATCACCGAACAAGCTTTGGTGACGCGGGAACAAGTTACCCACTTTTTTTGATTAAACTGTGACAAACGTCACATTACTTTACATTTTTATCGCGTAACTTGGATTATCTACAATCATAAGAGAATATAATGTCCTCCACGGTGCTTATTCTGGACGATGAAGAAAAGGTGCTCAGCGCCCTACGACGTTGCTTCAACCGAGTCGATATTCATACTGACCTCTTTACCAGCGCTAAACAGGCTGCCGCAAGTTTGGTGAAAAAAAACTACGACTGCATCATTAGCGATTACAAAATGCCGGACATGAATGGTCTGGAGTTTTTAGAGATTGCGTCTGAAATCACCTCTTCAACACCACGTCTTTTGCTTTCCGGTCACGTCGACTGCGGACTGCTGGAGAAGGCCGTTAACGACTGCAATATTGACCGTTTTCTCAACAAACCTTGGTTGAACGAGGAACTTGTTGAGATTGTTAAAAGTGCGATTTTGTTAAAAAAAGAAGAAGATGATCATAAACGTATGCTCGCTAATGCTCGCAAGCAAATTCGTCTCGCGACAACACTCCAGGCAGCAACGTTACCAAGCCCCATCGATAATGCAGCAATCGCGGCGGATGTTCTCTTCAGGCCATTAAATGAATTATCGGGGGACGTGGTTGATTTTGATTGTGACGACCATCACTTCAATTTTGCGATTTCTGAGTCAGCGGGCAATGGCACCGTTGCGGCTATGGAAGCTTATGCAATGCACAAGCAAATCGATTTATGCGGCCGGCTAGATCCGAAACCACTGATGGAAGCATTAAATAATCGGTACGTTGCTGACTCGTCGCGTCACCTTTTCACAATGAGTCTTGGAACTATCGAGTTTGCAGCCGATACCTTGACTGTTTGTCAAGCAGGTGCACCGAATATGTACCTGATCCCGTCTGACCCCAATCGGCTAGTTGAACGGCTTGGCCTTGGTGGCATGCCGATTGGCTTTTCGATGAATGAGGAATACGACGTCCAGCAGGTCCAATTATCGCATGATGATTGTTTCGTCGGTTTTTCGGAAAACTTCACAGAGAGCGATACAGAGACACTTGAAACCTTATTAGCGAAGGCAAAACGTGGCTGCCTTAAAGAATTAAAAGGTGACGTGACTTCATGGTGCGACTCTCTTTTGCAAACCGACGATATTTCTGCCGTTTTCTTTAAGTATAAATCCTAACTTTTTTCTGACGCACTAAAAGCACGGGTTACAAGCATTGATATCTTGACTCAGGTACTCTTATTTTTGTTGGCTCTGACCACCTTGGTTAACTTTTCGATAAACGCTATCTGGGCATATCGATTTGGACACTTGAGCTGGAACTTATTGTGGAAAAGCAGTCGTAGCTCCACCTGATCATCGCTCAGGGTCACCGTATAGCCATCAAGATCTGACGTTACGGTCAGGCCGCGCCAGCTCGTGCCTGCGCCTGAGCTATGACCATTCGTCAACACAGCATTAACAGCGAGCAATGCCTGATGCGTATCTATTTTTGTTTCGCTTTGTTTTGCCATATTGTGTTGTACGCACAAACCTTTGGCTGGGGTCAGCCTCAATGTGAATTCATACCGGGTACGCGGCTTTGAATCGCTATCGTCGTAGCATCATAGCAAGCAAGGAACCGCATGATAAAACCATCCCTTGAAAATCATGATGGCTTTGCGCTCGCAAAACGCACATTTTTCGGTCCCACTTGGGATTCGCGGTTGTAGATACCTCACGCCCCGTTCTCTTTCTCTGCGCATCGGATCGACAGGACAGCGGGGTGCCATGTCATTCACAGCGCTTACAGAAACACGATTCCTCAGGGCATATGGTATCTAGGCCACGACTTACAGCGATTGGAGATCCAATTTCACTGGGTCACCGTATCTTTCTTTATTAACTTGGGTCTAAATAGACATGCACGCGATACAGGAACCTCAGCGCAGCGAGGTCATCGAGATGGCGCTAGCCGACGACATCCCCTTCTCAGCGATTGAAAATAGATTTGGCATCACTGAGCCCAGATTGAAAATCCACATGAAACAATGGCTGAAGCCCGCCAGCTATAGAGCTTGGCGCAAACGCGTTGCCCGTTTCCGAAACCAACGCACGGTATACAAAGCCTAGAAGTCGTTCATCGTCACTGCTTTCTTATGGCTCATTTTTTTCGCGAAACACTCGAGGTGAGCATGACGTTCACTCTACTGACGCTGCCGCTTTACTTTCGAACCGGACAACACCTCGTTGGTAGCTATCCGCACGGTCACTGACGTGTAACAGGCGTCAGGCATGAATAGCCGCAATGACACCTTCGTTATCTTTTCCCCGCATCCCCCTTTCGCCTTCACCCGAGAGGCACAATTGCCGTCTGAAGGTAAAAGATCAATTCCGGATGGGTTCAAATCGAGTCAACAGCAACAATAGAGAAACAATGACAGCACTGTGATTATTTGGTGTACTCTTCATTTAAATGACACAAGTGAACTAAGAGGGAACTCCATCATGTCTCATGATCTCATCATCCGTGGCGGACTTATTGTCGATGGCACGGGTTCGAAGCCCTATCCTGGTGATATCGCAATTGACGGCGACACCATTGTCGCAATCGGAAATATTGAAGGTAGTGGCGCAAGAGAACTCGACGCCAAAGGGCACGCTGTCACACCTGGCTTTGTCGATCTCCACACGCATCTTGATGCTCAGGCGGGCTGGGATCCCGATTTGACCCCCATTGTCTGGCACGGCGTGACGACTGCGCTCATCGGCAATTGCGGGGTGACCTTCGCTCCTTGTAAACCCGAAGATCGCGAATACTTAGCTGGGATGATGGAATCGGTGGAAGACATCCCAAGCTCAGTTATTCTCAATGGGCTACCGTGGGATTGGAATAGTTACGGCGAATATCTGGACTCTCTGGATAAACTGACACCTGCAATCAACCTTGTGGGGATGGTCGGTCATTGTGCAATACGGACTTATGTCATGGGCAAACGCGGTGTCGATGAAGAACCGACAGCGGATGAAATAGCGCAAATGGCAGCCCTGGCTGGCAAGTCTGTCGCTGAGGGTGCCATTGGATTTTCTACCAGCCGATTAGTTGCGCACAAGATGCCTGATGGCCGCAGCATACCGGGTACGTTTGCAAAGACGCCTGAGATGGTTGCCATTGCCAAAGCAGTTGGAGAAAACAATGGTCTCGTTCAAAACGTCTTGGAATATTCTCGATTAGACTCTGAGATGGCGCTTTTGAGAGAACAGGCTTTGGCGGCCCAAACTCGCGTGATATTTACGGCTCCGCATATACCCGGAGGCCCTGGCAAAGCGAATGCTTACCAGGACATTATTGACTCAATGCGTGCTGAAGGCATCGACATCACCGGTCTCGCTCTGCCTCGTTCCTTTGGATTTTTATCTGGCCTAAAAACTAACATCATGTTCATGTCTCCCGCATGGCGTGAACTCATAAGTCTCGACTTTTCTGCCCGCCTGACCGCCATTCAGGATGCAGATACCCGCGCCAACCTTATCAGAGAGGCAGGTGAAATGGGCGAAGACGGGACCCCTCCCCTAGACATGTGGGTTAGCAATTTTTACTATCTCGGTGATAGCGAGTCACCCGAATACACAAAAGGCGCGGACGAAAGTCTGCCAGCCATAGCTGCTGCAGCCGGTGAACATCCTGCAGAAACGTGGCTACGGATAATGCTTGAAACCAACGGCGAAGCCTTATTTCACGTTCGGTTTGGCAATCATGACTACGAAGCGATGGAGGACTTTCTTCAAAACGATTGGATTTTACCGAGCCTCGGCGACACGGGAGCACACCTCACTCAGATTATTGACGCAGGCTGGTCAACCTTCATGCTCTCTCATTGGCATCGAGAAAAAGGCACCTTTACGCTCGAAGAAACCATTCGCCTGCTGACCAGTGCTCAGGCGCGCATATTGGGTTTTAAAGATCGTGGTTCGCTCGCCGTTGGCATGCGGGCAGATATCAATATCATCGATGTCGATCAGGTCACCGAAGGACAACCAACACTCATACGTGATTTTCCAAACGATACGCCGCGTTTATCCCAGAAAGCAAAGGGTTATCTTGCCACAATCTGCAATGGAAACATCATTGTAGAAAATGGTGAGTTAACGGGCCAGCGTTCAGGTCGCGTACTACGTAATCAACCCAATAGTGCGGCGTAACGATGAGCGAAGAATTATCTTCATCAGTGCCATCAACAACCGCTCGGCTACCACCTAGGTGGCTGCTTAAATTGTTCACAAAAATTAACGTTGTTGTCTACAAGCTATCTGCAGGGCGGCTGATGAATCAACTGTCCGGCATGCCTATTTTGTTAGTGGAGATGACAGGCGTAAAGTCCGGTCGCACACGAACGATTCCATTAATGTACGTACCAAATGGTGAAGGCTTTGCATTGGTAGCCAGTCAGGGAGGCGCCCCTCGCCACCCTGTTTGGTATCATAATCTCGTCGCCAAACCGAATATTCGCATTTCTTATGCAGGGCAAACCAAAGAGATGACGGTACGTGAGGTTTTTGACGAGGAGAAAGCAGAGATCTGGAAAACTTGTTGCCAGTATTACCCACCGTATCAGGCGTACCAAGATCGTACAGAAAGAAGAATACCGGTGTTCGTTTGTGAGTAAATGACATTTAGAACCCGACGCGCGACGGCTATCTTTGCAGGGAGTTTTTATGTTGAATGCAACCGAGTTTATGCCTGTAGACACAACGCTTGCTGTTGTTCTATGGATTGAAGTGATTGTGTATATGGGCATCGGCATTTATGAATTAGTCGACGACTTTCATGCTAAACCCAAGAACTGGAGCCATGTCAACGGCCAGCTAAATATCTGGATTGATACTCAAAATAAAGTAGGTCATAAGATGCATGCCGCAGTCTGTTTCCTGCTCGGATTTGTGGCATTAAACGGTGTGATTGAGGGGCAGATAAGTCGATTTGAACTAGAATTGCTGTTTGTTAGCTTGGCACTCATCACAGGTGTTATCTGGGGTTTATTACCACCCGGTCGACTCGCCGTAGTGACGATTGTGAGCAAGCCGGAAGTCTGGCTGCAAATTGTAATGTATAGCTTTTACGCGAGCCTGATTCGACCTGAAATTATTGGGCTTTGTGTTGTGCTTAATGCCTGGGGGGTGCTAGTTTACTTTACACACCAGCGCCAAATACTAAAACCGTTTACCTACGCAAATCTGAGGGAACATATTCTTGCAGCCGAAGGTGAAGATGTGCTCGCGAAGATTGATAAGGTCGCTGGATATCAACACGGTATTAACCCATCCACATCGCCATCCGCTCTTGACGACTCTCCCGGCAACACCTAAGCGCACATAGGCTAGAACCTGTTTTCTTCAACAATTCGATCGATCAACTCATCAAGTTTTTTATCCGGCTCATAACCCTTCGCCAAATGATCAAGTACGACTTGACCGGCTTGCTGCAATCCGCTCTCTAGTCCCACTTCGCACTGCCAGTCGCCAATCACCTGTTTAAGACGTCGATTATCAAACATCATCGAGTTCGATTTATCGCCAAGCAGCGGTCCTTGCCACATCGGTTGGTGATAAACTAAGCGCTCACTTGATACATGTACTAGTTCCGCCGCTAATCCGAGCGCTTTTGCACTGGATAGCATCAATTTGTCCCACGTATACGCCTGATCGTCTGTGATGTGGAATGCGCTTCCCAATGCTTTGCTGTTAAGAAACAAGCAGCAAAAAGCGCGCGCAAAATCCGCAGCGTGGGTTAAAGTCCAAATCGACTGACCATCGCCATGCACAACAATGGGTTTATTATTTAGCAGTCGCCAAGTCTGGTGATTACCGTCGATGACAGCGCCGGGTAACCGACGGCGATAAGTGTGACTTGGCCGAACGATTGTGAAAGGTAATGAAGATTGTTCTACTAACAAATTTTCACAGGCTATTTTTTTTCTAGAGTACTCCCAGAACGGATTTGAAAGTGGCGTCTGCTCAGTAATCACATGATATTGACAAGGTTTTTCATAAGCTGATGCTGTGGATATAAAAATATATTGCTCACAACGAGACGAAAAAAAGTCTAGATCCTCTTTGACTGTTTTGGTGTCAAATGCAAGAAACTGACAAACCACATCAAATGATTTATCCGCTAGCGCCTGGTATGGGTTCGCTTTATAAACATCACCTTTAATGTTCCGAACACCGTCAATCGGCTGATTACCGCGATTGAAGACAGACACCTCATGGCCAAGAGAGAGAGAATGCTCGACGCAAGCCGCTGAAATCTCGCCGCTGCCGCCGATGTAGAGGACTTTAATCATGATGAGGATAAGGATGCACAGTTTGATTTTCCACCATCCGAGCGCCACCTAACAAATGTGCATCAAGAAAATGATTAACCACTCGCGGCGCTTCGATAAACCGTGCATTGCGATACACACCATGTAAATTTGGCGCTTCGAAAGCTGACCTCGCGTCCGCATCGAAGATTAAACGGGCATCACCCAGAACACCAGAATCTAGCATTTTGAGGGAAGGGTCCTGCTCACAAGCGTCAGCGTCTATTTGCGTAAGATTGACCAAGGTGCCTCGTTGGTGCTTCGCCATCGCGGAATGATAAGTCAATGCTACCATCGGTCTTGGCGTATCCGACGGATTTCTGACTCCTCGATGCCACATGCGTGGATCACGAAAACATATACCACCGGCAGGAATTGTCATTGACGCCGGCGGATGCCACTTTGCAACGACCTCTGGATGATGAACCGGTTGCTCACCTTTGCCCCAGGTAGTGACATCCGTCTCGCGCTGACTACCGGGATATATTTCTGTTGCACCTGCAGCCTCAGTAATCTCTGATAGCGCCAATGAGCAAGAAACCGTCGTGCTATTCGGAGGCCAAGGCTGCCCCGCCGCCTTAGCTGCCTGTTCAGTCTTCCAAGCATAGGGTCTATCGAAATGTAAGGGCTGATAACCACTGCCGGGGCAGTTTACATTGCCATTGTAGAAGCCCAACCAGGCACCCGATCCCAACAGCTTTGCAACAACACTTTCGAGTACCGGGTTTGCAACCATCTCACTACGCACATAAGGCCCACTGCGGCGCGGCCCCAATTGCAGATGCCCCTCTGCCGTGTGCTTTTCATGCGGAGTTAATCCTGCCTTTTCACGAATCAGCTCAACATCTTCAAGAAAAGCAGTCATCAGTTGCTCACAAATCGCAGGAGGCACGAGCCCTGCAACAACAGCAAAACCTATCGAGTTAAAACTTTCTTGAACCTGGTCGAGTTTATCCTCTGCCAAACTACCACTGCGCCACTCTTGATCCGTGATCTCGAAATACGACTCACTCATTCACTCTGAACCTCTATTGTTAGGTTGGTCTTTCCAGCGATGCGGTTGCGCCTTCGGCCATAATTGTATGCGCACACCGTTTGCAGACTTTGGATGAATGAAAACCTGCGGCGTGCCGACCCCAATGAGCTGAACACCCTGAGACGCCAGATGTTCAATTGTGGCTTCCATATCATCGACTTTAAGCGCAACCGTATGAACGCCCTCACCTCGCGACTCAAGCGTCTTTGCAATGGGAGAACTGTCACTCATCGGCGCTATCAATTCAATAAACGTATCGTCTTCGAGCAAAAAGAACGCCTGACGAATACCCACTTCCGGCAAATCAGCTCTGTGGCTGAGCGACAGACCAATTTGGTGCTGCCATGTGTGTATCGCCTGTTCTATATCCCGAACCAATATCACCAGATGATCTGAACCGCTAAAAGCCATCGTTTGCCCAATTATTTATGCTTCCAAAACATCCTATCACGGGTTAGCCGATCTTATTTCTGCTCACCGCTAACCAATCCATATTCGGCGCACTCTGCCCTCGGTCTCTCAGGTTTAAATCGACAGTCGCTGAATCTGCATAGTGATAAACCATCGCAGCACGTTTAGTGTCCGAATGATTGTCAGTAGATTTATGCATTAGATGACTATGAAAAAACAGCAAGTCGCCCGGCGCCATAGTGACACAAATTGCATCACTCATATCATGGTCAACAATCTCGACATAAAACGGATTCGCATTCTTGCGATCGTCTGGTATGACCTCATGAACAGGCTCCTTGTGCGACCCCGGCAATATCCACAGCGGACCATTGTTTTGCGTCGCTTCGGTGACCGCAAGCCAGAGACCGATTTGTGGCGACCTGTCGAAGTTGAAATAGAATTTATCTTGATGCCAGGGCTGACCCAGCGCACCTGGGTACTTGAAGATAAACTGGGACAAAAAGCAGTCGTAGTTTTTGCCAAGCAAAGCCTCAAGGTAGGGCTTTAACACGTCAGCACAGCAGAACTGATTGAACACCGGGTGGTCTCTGTGCAGGCGAAACAACTTGGAGAGTTTATCTCTTGCGCGCATTTTATCTGCCAGATTTTTTTCAAACACTGGCATCGCGTCACCCAGTGAATGACCCGCATCAAGTTCATCACACAAACCCAATATATGCGCCTCCATCGCAAGCAATATGTTTTCTGCGACAAAACCGCGCAAGATGGCATAGCCTTGTTCGAAGAAATTCGCCTTAAAGACTTCGGGTGTTAATACCTCGGGATGTGTCATTGCTTTTCCCCAACGTC
The DNA here is from genome assembly GCA_913050215.1 of uncultured Gammaproteobacteria bacterium. Lineage (GTDB taxonomy): Bacteria > Pseudomonadota > Gammaproteobacteria > Pseudomonadales > Azotimanducaceae > UBA4582. The sequence continues at coordinate 10,185 of CAJXBG010000067.1, read as the reverse complement.
AGTTAAGACAACATCGTGTCGCTTTCGGTCTAGCTGAGCACGGATTCCTTCATGCTACTTTTTTGACGAACTTGCATTAGCATCGAAGATAAGTCTTTTATCCGTGGCACACAGACGACAGCCGTGTGCTTGTCGAGAGGTGCTAAATTCATTCTATTTTTGGTTACGATAGCCTACTTCAAGCCTTATTTTGCACTTTCTTCGATTTCATTAGTATATGGGCTCGAGGCCCCACAGACTAGATAGACAAGGCACAATCTTGGATTGATACTTGCAACATGCTCAATAAGAGGGAAGACTCCCCTATTCATAATTGACTGGAGAATTTTCACATGGCTTTGCGTATCAATGACACAGTACCGGATTTTAACGCTGAAACGGATCAAGGCACTATTAAGTTCCACGATTGGATTGGTGATAGCTGGGCAATACTATTCTCCCACCCCAAAGACTTCACGCCGGTTTGCACCACCGAATTCGGCGCAGTAGCGCAGTTGGCAGACGAATGGGAAAAACGCGGCACCAAGGTCATGGGCGTTTCTGTCGACGGCGTTGAAGACCATAAAAAGTGGAAGCAGGATATCGAACAAGTGTCCGGCGCCAGCGCTGGATTTCCAATCGTAGCAGATGAGGGGCTGGAGGTTTCCAAAGCCTTTGATATGTTACCTGCCGAGGCCTACATGCCAGATGGACGAACACCTGCGGATAGCGCAACTGTGAGGTCTGTCTTCATCATTGGCCCGGACAAACAACTGAAACTCTCAATGACTTATCCGATGTCAGTTGGACGAAATTTTGGCGAAATATTACGCGCACTTGATGCGCTACAAACCTCATCGGCACACGGTATCGCTACACCAGTGAATTGGGCTGCAGGCGAGGACGTGATTATTCCACCGACTGTCAGCGATGAAGACGCAAAGGCTAAGTTTGGCAGCTTTGATGCCGTGTTGCCGTATTTACGTAAAACCAAACTGCCCGAATAAGGCGAAACAACGATCCAATACCCATAGACTTCAGCCCTACTTGCAGCGTTATGACGCTGCAGGCTGGGCTAAAACCGGGTCTCACTCGGAAACCCTTGCACCACAAGCCACGGTCAAGCCACGGTCAAGCACTAACGATTACTTTCAACCCGTCCCTGCAGCAATAGCCCAAATCCTTTCGGCTTCTTTGTTAGCTCTGGCGACAGTTTTCATTCCTCCGGTAATTTCATTTAAATCACCCAGCAGTACCCATATTGCGTGGGCCTCTGTATGACGTGGCAACTTTTCCATTTCGAGAAACCAGCGCCGGATGTTTTTGTGGTTCGCATAGTCGATACAATTTGCGTACTTCGCCTGATTCTGCCCCAGCTCCTCATAGGCACAAATGTCGGCAATAGTGATCGTCGAGCCCACTAGAAAAGTATCCGCCGCTAACATGCCATCAATTATCTCCAAGGTGTTTCTGACAACCTCGTCGTTATTTTTCAAACCTGGGAATGTATTTCTGCTCAGCCAACCCTCATCTGGGTCAGTGACATTGAAAAGTGAAGGCCACAGCGTCCGGCTCCAGACAGCGACCAATTCTCGCGTATTGCGATGATGAAAGTGAAGGTATTGATTTATCCGCGCTCTTGCGGTCAGCTCGTCAGGCCAAATATCCGTCCAGCCGTGTTTTTCAGCGAGATAGATTAAAATGGCATTACTTTCCCACAGGACAAAACCATCATCATCAATGGCAGGAATCGTTCCCCTCGGGTTCACATTTACCAGATATTCTGATTGCTTGGCAGTCACATTTTGACTAGTCATGACAAATTCGAAAGGGAGTCGCTTAATCAGACAAAGCCATACGACAGCCCTCACGGGTTGGGAGTTGGGTACTCCGTAAATTTTAAGCATAATGAACACCTCCAGATCCTGATTCGAAAACAACAATGTCCGACGTCCGACGCATCATCACGACACAGCAGGCACCACATGAACAGCTCGAAAAGACGGTGCTAAACCACCTCGACAATGCGTGGCAAAAACCTATTGCCGATCATACTCTCAGGACTTTTGAAGCAACGCAATCATGGCTTTCGAAACGATCTGGTGATCTTATCCTCGACTCTTGTTGCGGTGATGGAGAAAGCACCCGATGGTTGGCAAAGAACAACCCTGAAGCGGTCATCATCGGACTAGATAAGTCTGAAACCCGACTCAATAGAAACAGCGAAGCCGATCTAACAGATAATTACCGTCTGGTACGCGCAGATGTTAACGATTTTTGGAGGCTGGCAATCAACGCTGCATGGCAACCCAAAAAACACTGCCTGCTATTCCCGAACCCTTATCCTAAACCTTCGCAACTCAACAACCGCTGGTATGGCTCACCTGCATTCCCGGCACTGGTAGATCTTGGCGGAAACTTGGAAGTTCGGACGAACTGGGATATCTATATTACCGAGTTCGCACGATCACTCTTGATCGTTGGCAAGCACCCTATCGTCACCCGATATTATCCGGAACCCTGCATAACTGCTTTCGAGAGAAAGTACCACAATGATGGCCAAGAACTCTGGCGCTTGAATTGCAGATTGTCCTGAACAAACACTGACCAGCCGCAAATGCGACAAGAACACTCGTCAGCGCGGGTTGGGCGGAAATGACAAGCACTAAAATATTATTCGTTATATTTCATGCAAGCCTGTCCGCAATAGCGCATGGTCTTTCAAACTGATTCACAACAAACGGTCACAAGGTTAAGATATTTTCAATCCTACAATTCGAATCCTTGTTAGAAGAGAGTACCCATATGCAATTCGACATTAAAACGCCGCCTCAACACTGTAGTTGGCAAAGTATGCTCGATATCTGGACGGCTGTAGATGATATTGAAACTTTCACAGGTTGCTGGAATTTTGATCATTTCTATCCATTGGTCGGAGACGAAAACGGCACCTGTCTTGAGTCATGGGTCACGCTGACGGCACTCGCCGCACACACAAAACGTATTCGCGTGGGTTGCATGGTGCAAGGTGCACCCTACCGACATCCAACATTGATCGCGAATATGGCCACTAGCCTGGATATTGTTTCCAATGGACGTCTGAATCTCGGGTTAGGTGCGGGTTGGCATGAAGGCGAAAGTCATGCCTACGGGATCGACCTCCTCCCGCTGAAACAACGCATGAACCGGTTTGAAGAAAGCGTGCAGGTTGTCAAAGCAATGTTGACTCAAGAGTTCACATCTTTCTCTGGCGAGTATTTTCAGCTTGACAATGCGCGATGCGAACCGAAGGGTCTGCAACCGGGTGGTCCGCCCATTGTTATTGGAGGTGGTGGTGAAAAGCGAACCCTGAGAATTGTTGCGATGTATGCTGACCACTGGAATTTGCCGTTCGCGTCTCCCGAGCAGTTTACCGCCAAATACAACATTCTGAAGGCGCATTGTCAGACTGTTGGCAGAGACGTCAATGAAATCGAATGCTCCGTGCAAATTGCACTGCCAGCGGATCAGGCACCAAGCGAGAGCGCCTCAATAGCTGCCGCCCTAGGCGAGGCTGGCGTGAACACGGTGATTTTCAGTCTGCGCAACCCATACAGGGTAGAAATACTTGAACCCTTGGCGAAAGCGCTTGAAGACATCACTCGCTGATTTCATCCAGGAAATCGACCATGCGATCCATTTCTCCGCGCTCATGCTCGAAGGCATGGTCTCGTCTCAGGCGTGGTAGCCTCGTCAAATGTTAAAGGTGCGTGTGTAAAAATTTAGCAGCATCGAGGTATGCCTGATTTCTAGTTTTCTCGTCCCTGCCGATTAGATAACCGTTTTTAACGCAGTCACCCAATTGTGAACCCATCCGCAGTCGCGCTGCTATTCGCTCTGCCCGCGAGGCATTGGGTGAATAAGACAAAAGTAATTCACCATCCACCCATGGCATACCCACATCATCGTATCGCCACTCGCAACCCTGAAGATAGGGAGAACTTTCACTCAAAAATTGTCGCTGAGTATTCTCCCAGGCATGCCCAGCGCCTTCATAAAGTACTGCGGTAACCTGTACACCCAGATCGCGTAATTCAGATTCTCTGGTCGCGCATGCTTCAAGATCATTTGACGCATCATTTGTCCCCCGCAAAGTCAGCAGTGGTGCGCCATTTGTTTTTTTCGTTCCAAGATGCTGGAAGCACGGACCGTAGATATCAATATGCGCAGCGAATCCAGGGTGAGTTGGCGCTATCGCTTGATGAATTCGATCATCCATCAATAGTCGAGCGGCCATACCGCCATAGGAAAACCCTACGACACCTACTCTGTTTCCATCAATTCTCGGATGCGTTGACAGCAAAGCAAGCGCGGCATAGGCATCGGTAATCAGGTCAAATTCTGTTACTGAGCCTGTTCGAAGCAAATAGTTCGTCTCGTCAGACAAACCTCGGGAAGCATAGTACTCAACGACAAACGCGGCGATGCCTTCACCATTAAGGAATTCAGCATACTCGTGCTCTCGCCCTGGCTTAATCCCACCACTTCCGGGTAAAACCACCATCGCCGGCAAGGATTCAGTGTCCACAGTATCTTCTGGAAATGTCAGATAGCCGAGCCCCGTAGTTGCCCGGCCCCCATTACCCGACAGAATCACTTCGAGATCAAAGGGGCTTTCTGTGGCATAGTAAATCTCGCCTTCATCCTCACTGACTAATGTGGTTTTGGGCGAGGGCCAATCAGGAAATTCTGGCAGATTCAACACAACCAGATAGGTTTGTACCGCAGGAATGAGTAAGGCGCCGACGCCGAGAACCAAGAGTAAAACAACGCCAATTACCACTTTAAATAACAGTTTCATCATTAAATACCCTGTAAATCACTCACAACACGCCAAAAAGTTTTGAGCGCCTCGATGTGCGCTGCTGGCGAACCCAATCCTGCACCAACACCTTTTAGTTCAGTTGCGCGAATTGACACATAGGTCGCTTTTAAGTCATGCCACTCTTCAGCCTGCTTGCGCCAAACATCTTCACCGTCCTGAAAGTTAATAAAAGCTTCTATACCGAAATCCTCAGAATTGCGCTCCTCTGCTTCAACAAATTTCCGAACACTCGCAGCAGCGCGCACATTTGCTTTTTGACTCCCGCCAAGAATAATTCCGTCACCCATTCGAGCTGCACGTCTAAAGGCGACATCACTGAAGCCGCCAAACCATATTGGGATGTCTCGACCGGGCAACGGATTCAGCCCCGCGCGATCAATACGATGGAATTGCCCCGAATAGTCCAAAACCGGATCGCACCAAAGCTCACGCAACACCTCAACCTGCTCGGTCATGCGCTTACCGCGCGAATTAAAGTCTTCATTAAGGGATTCATACTCGACAAAATTCCACCCGGTGCCAACACCAAGGCGCATCCGCCCTTTCGATAGCAAATCAAGCTGTGTAATCTGTTTCGCCAACAGCGCCGTCTGTCGTTGCGGCAAAATAAGAATTCCGGTCGCAAACTCAATCGTTTGGGTACAAGCAGCGAGAAAACCAAACAACACCATCGGCTCATGAAAAGCATCTTTTTCATCATAAGGGCCATAAAGCGCTGACTCTCGTTCGCACTTCGCTGCACCCAGCACATGGTCATAAGCAACGATGTGAGAAAAGCCAAGACCTTCCGCTGTCTGTGCCCAATCGCGAATTACCGTCGGATCAGACCCAATCTCCTGATGTGGATAAACTGCACCAAATTTCAATTTGTATCTCCTTTATCGACGGCATTTCGGTACTGGTTACCGCCCATCCAATACAGCGTTGACCCTATTAATACCGTCACCAGACTAATTAACATTGCATAACGAATAGACTGTGCACCGAGCGCGGGGGCTAACAGGTCACTCAGTGCTCCGACAACCAAAGGGCCTAAACCCATACCAATGAGGTTGAGCAATAGCAATAACAACGCCGATGCTTGCGATCGCAAATGGCTCGGGGTCAAAGTTTGAATGGCTGCGTAGGTCGGTCCAATCCAGAAAGAAGAAACTATGCCTCCAAAGAAAAGAAAAACAACGGCAACCGGAACGCGATATTCACCCAGACGCCACTGTTGACTTTCAGGCCATATTAGAAAAAGACCAAGGAAGACGACGGACAATCCGGCACCAATCGAAGGCACACGAAGCTGCCATCGGGAATCAATTTTCGTCAATCGATCACACAATATTCCACCACTAACCGCACCGATCAGCGCGCCGAGTGTACCGACGATGCCCAGCGTCAAACCAGCCTCAGTTAACGTCAATCCGTGAATACGAATTAAAAAACTTGGAAACCATGTGCCCATGCCATATCCGGCCAGAGCGGTAAATGCTGTAGCAAATGAGATGATGGCAAAAGCCGGCGTTTGCCAGAGGCTCATCACATCAGACATCATTGACGTCGATACTGGGGCCGGTGCTTTTGGTGGCTCTCTCACTACGACAAACACCAGCAAACCAATCAGCACACCGGGTAGTCCAAAGATAAAAAAGGCCCAACGCCAGCCCATCGTCTCCGCAATAACAGCGCCGCCAAACATACCAAGCAGCACGCCAATCTGTGATCCGCTACCATAAATACCCATAGCAGTAGATCTTTCACGCGCTGGAAAGTAAGACGAAATCAGTGAGTGCGAGGGTGGCGTTCCACCTGCCTCACCGACACCAACACCAACCCGAAGCACAGCCATCTGCCAGAAGGAACCAGCCATTCCACAAGCGGCTGTCATGGCGCTCCAGATCACCATGGAAATTGCCAGTACATTTCGCCTAGACCATCTATCAGCCAAGCGCGCTACAGGAATACCCAGAACTGCATAAAAAATAGCAAATGCAAATCCCGTTAAAAAACCCATCGCAGTATCAGAGGCACCAAACTCCGCCTTGATCGGTTCCAGTAAAATTGTCATCAATTGACGATCTATAAAACTCAGTACATAGGAGAGAACAAGGACGGAAAGTACAAAGTAGCGGTATGCTGGGGAGTAAGAGTCGTTCATTTTGAACCACCAGTTTTTGACGTCGTTTTCAGAGTGAGATTAAGAAAAGAATTCATTTCATGCTCCTATCCAAGATATGCTTGACCGCCATCTACGGCAATCGTCTGTCCATTGATGTAGCTTGAGCCTTCGCTGCATAGCTGCACGACAAACCGACCGATGTCTTCCTCACATTCACCGACTCTTCGCTGCGGAATTGATGCCTGAAATGCGGCAGCTTCGGTAGGGTTTTGTTCCATCCATCCAGCAAGACCCGGAGATTTCGCATGTGGAAGTATGACGTTAGCCCGAATGCCTTCAGGACCCCATTCACACGCAGCGGCTCGCGTCAGCGACCGGATTGATTCTTTCACAGCGGCATAAGCGCCATAGCCCGACATATCCCAGCGTTTTGCCGCAGTACTGGCGAGATTAATAATGCAGCCATCACCCAACAAATGAGGATGCGCAAGTTTCATCAGCCGCAATGTGGCCAGGGGGCCCGATTCAAAACCAGCAGTAAAAGCCTTGTCAGTAACATCATCTAACAAGCCATTGGGTACTTCCTGGGCATTGTTGACCAGAATATTAAGCCCACCAAAATGTTTCACACATACGGACACTAGGTGCTGAAGATCTTCGGAATTCTTGACGTTACAGGCAACGGCTATTGCCTTGCCACCGCGCGATGCGATCGTCTCCACGGTCTGCACCAGCTTCTCTTCGGTTCGCCCTGCCACAACCACACTGACACCAGCAGCAGACAAGGCAAATGCGATACCCTGACCAACACCCTGACCGGCGCCTGTAACAATCGCGATTTTACCTTCCAGCTCTTTCATCTTGATAATTTGCCTCGTGGACTGAGAGTCATGAATGCACGTTAGGGATAAAAACGGCTGATCGTATCGACGACACAAGCGGGTCGATTCTCATTTTCAATCTCTACCGTAATTCGCACGACAACCTGTTGGCCTCCAGTCACTTCTTCAACAGAGATCACTTCACCTCTGCCCCTAATCCTGGCACCGACTTTTACCGGGGACGGAAATCGAACACGGTCACAACCGTAATTCACACCCATGGAAATTTCTGTCACAGCAATCAACTGAGGAAGAAATTTATTGACCAATGACAGCGTTAAGTACCCATGTGCGATCGTCGTACCAAATGGACCACTCGCTGCTTTTTCGGGGTCAACATGAATCCATTGATGGTCATCAGTCGCTTCGGCGAAGCCATCGACCCGGCTCTGATCAATCTCCATCCAATCAGTTGTGCCAAGATCTGCTCCCGCTTTAGATTGCAGGTTTATGTAGGAGACTTCGACGCCCATTTAATTAGCCTTCAGCCCCGCTGGCTTGAGACAGAAATCGTCTCACCAGTCATATAACTTGAGTAACCTGATGCGAGAAACACCATGACATTTGCCACTTCCCAAACTTCGGCGGCTCGACCATAGGCCTCTTTCGATGTCAGCTCAGTTAACAGCTCCTCCGTTGTGACCTTGGCAAGAAATGGATGCATGGCAAGACTAGGTGCCACTGCGTTAACACGAATGCCATGTTCAGCGCCTTCCAATCCAGCGCAGCGAGTCAGGGCCATGACGCCAGCTTTGGCCGCCGCATAATGCGCTTGGCCTTTTTGTGCCCGCCAACCAAGCACCGATGCATTATTAACAACGACGCCGCCATTTCCCTGCATGACCTGCATTGCTGCTCTGGTCATTCTAAAAGTTCCATTGAGCGTGACATCCAGTACTATTTGCCATTGATCATCAGTCATTTCGATAAGATCTGCCGTTCCGCCAAGCCCTGCATTGTTGATTACAACGTCCGGTATACCGATCGTTTCAACTGCGAAGGCGAAGAGTCGATCGACATCCGTCTGGCTAGTGACGTTGCAAAGGCAAGTCTCGACCCTGACACCTAGCTCACTCTGAATTCGACTTGCCGCATCGGCCAAACGACCTTCATGAATATCTGAAATAAGAATAGTTGCACCTTCTTCAGCACAACGCTTTGCGGCCGCATAGCCAATACCTGTTCCTGCGGCGGCGGTGATGATGACCCGCTTACCTTTGAGAAGATTGTGACCCTCGACATAAGCCGGTGGATTCGATAGTGACGTTTTTAGTAAAGACATCGTAGTCTCCTAACTGCCGTATACGGGTTGAGCTGGCTTTCGTTGAGCCAGCAGATCAGCGACAGCATCACCAAGCTCATCAGCCTGCCACATCGATTCCTTGTCAATTTCTGGTCCGCTGTGCCAGCCTTCGGCAAGAGAAAGTTTGCCGCCAAAAATTTCGAAACATTGCCCCGTAACGCCCTGGGACGTTTCGCTCGCCAACCAGACCACTAAAGGTGCGACATTTTCAGGGTTAAATCGATCAAAACTACCATCTTCAGGTATCTTCATCATGTCAGCGAATACATCTTCCGTCATACCTGTTCTTGCCTGGGGAGCCAGCGCATTTACAGTAACGCCGTAACGCTGCAATTCAGCCGCCTGTACCAACGTTAGACTGAGAATGCCGCCCTTGGCTGCCGAGTAATTCGACTGTCCAACAGAACCCAACAAACCCGCACCAGAACTAGTATTGATGATGCGAGCGCTGACCGTAGCGCCATCTTTAGACTGTTGGCGCCAATACTTCGCTGCATGGCTGGCAAGGCAATAGTGCCCTTTCAAATGCACCGCCATTACCATATCCCACTCCTCAGGATTGAGACTTGCGAACATCCTGTCCCGACACACACCTGCATTGTTGACCACTACATTTACGTCTCCATACTTCTCCAGCGCATGACCAAAGATCTTTCCGGCTTCAACATGGTCGGTAATATCGGAGTGATCAGGCGAAGCACTACCCCCATGTTCGATAATTTCTCTAACCGTCGCTTCAGCTGTCTTCGGGTTGATGTCGTTGACAACTACATTCGCACCTGCCTCAGCCAAGGCCTTCGCGTAACACTTCCCAAGGCCACCACCGGCGCCAGTAACGATCGCCGTTCGGCTCGCACACAGCTTACCCATCGTTATAACCGTTCGATAATAGTGACATTCGCCTGACCGCCACCTTCACACATCGTTTGCAATCCCCATCGTCCCCCAGTTCGCTCAAGCTCGTGAAGCAAGGTGGTCATCAATTTAGTCCCAGTAGCACCAAGTGGGTGACCCAGAGCAATCGCACCACCATTAACGTTGGTTTTCTCAT
>CAJXBG010000066.1 GCA_913050215.1 uncultured Gammaproteobacteria bacterium | reverse complement strand
TCCGCTCACTGCATTTATGGGTTACGGCGCAGGTTTCTGGATCGCCCCCCTTCTGCTGCGTATTCACGAAGTTGGCGCAGCCGAGGTTGGGCTATACCTGGGACTTGGCGCGGCAATGGGAGGTTTTATCGGTATTACCGCCGGCGGATTTCTTGCAGACTATCTAAAGCGCCAGTTCCCATCCGGTCGACTTGTGTTGGGGTACATTGTCGTCATCGGCTCAACACCCTTGTTATTTATTTTACTGACAACGGACAGTCTTGTTACGGCATACTGGGTAAACTTTCTATTAACCGCTTTTTCCGCGTGCGGCGGTGGGGTCCCACCTAGCACTGCGGCTGACCTAGTGATGCCGCGAATGCGCGCAACTGCGGGTGCCTATTACATACTCGTCAATACGTTTTTAGGTCTGGCACTGGGACCCTATTTTATGGGTCAGTTCTCAGATATGTTTTTCGCAACGGGCATGAATGACGCTGACTCACTGCGCTGGGCAATGGGTGTATCGATGTTCACATTTATACCGGCTTTGTTCTTCTTTTATCTCGCACAAAAACATTTGCCCGCGGAGGAAGCGTCAAGACTAGAACGCGCACGAAAGCTTGGCGAGAAACTGGATGATTAGCCACTAAGGCCAACACTGATTATCAGGCTCAACACCGGATCGCTAATCGCAATCAGCGCTCTCAACGGCGAATTGCCTTCACCATGCAGTCCAACGCAACCGCGGTTTTGTTGTTGCCGCTATACGCCATGCCATGTCCAATTTCAGCACCTTTATCTCGGCGAACAATGCCGGCGCTGACAATATCGAAGTCACTTAAATATGGTTCAAACTCTGCGACATCAGGCAGCAGTTCCGGCTCCTGTGGACCGCCAACGCCATGGCTGATGTTTTTTGGGTCATGCCCGATGTATAGAAAAACGCCTCCGGGACGAACCATATTAATGGCCCTCTGTAGCCAGTGATCCCGTTCAGATTGACTGGTATGCAAATACATTATCGCAACAAGGTCGAAGCCAGCTTCATCATGATATTCACAGACATCGGACACTATCCAGTTTACTTCAATCTTATCTGCGTCTTTTTCGCTCGCAAGTTGCCTGGCTTTGTTGATGCCCACTTCGGCGAAGTCTACCGCGCTAACATGCCATCCTTGCTGCGCAAGCCAGATAGCATTCCGTCCCTCTCCAGACCCAAGGTCTAGTGCGCGACCCGGTACAAGATCTGCGACTTGACGGACAAACTCTGCATTAGCAGTTTTAGACCAAACCAACTCGGAACCTAGGTAACGTTTATTCCATTTATCAACCGCGGTCATATTTGTGCCTTAATCATCATCAATGTAACGCCTCAGTATTTGCCATCACTCCGTTAAATGAGCGTCAATGACTGAGCAACATAAAATTATCTTAAAGCACGCCCTCGCAGAATTCATGTCATACTGGGGCAAATTCAAGCGAGACTGAAAATGTTACACACTCATAAAAAACTCACCTCATTTTTTCTCTTGATAGCGCTCTCGGCTTGCGACCGGTTTGAACAGCATCCTGAACCCGTGGATTTGCAACTGGCAAAGGAAATACACGAAAAAGCACTGGTTCTCGATGCCCACGCAGACATTGAAATTCCTGGTAAGGAAAGCACTTACGTTGGTAAAGACGGCTTGTCGAAGGTCGAGCCAGATAAAATGCGTGCCGGTCATCTTGATGCAGTTGTCATGGCAATCGCTGTTGGACCCGGACCAAGAACAGAGGAAGGTTATCGGCTTGCAAGGAAGAAAGCAGACGAAGAACTTGCCGCAATTATCGATTTAACCTCAAACCCTGATGATGATGTGGTACTCGTACGTTCAGCGGATGAGTTAATCAAGGCCCACGCAGCCAACCAACGAGCGCTCTTGTTGGGCTTTCAGAATGCGAGAATACTGGGCACTGACCTTTCGGCCATTGATGAGTTTTTTGAAGCCGGTGTCCGCGTATTTGCCCTAACGCATATGGGTCACAATGATTTTGCCGACTCATCACGACCCGTCTTTAATGCCGCCGCCGGAAAGCATGAAGCTAACGAAGAGCACGGAGGATTATCAGCACTTGGTAAACAAGCGATCACCCGACTAAACACGCTCGGTGCGGTCATCGACGTTTCCCAGCTATCCAAGGCGGCTACGATGAATGTGCTTGCATTATCCACAGCACCCGTCATTGCTAGTCACTCAAATGTTAGAGCGCTCTCTGACGTCAGTCGCAACCTGTCGGACGAAGAAATAGACAAAATAGCAGAGAATGGCGGCGTTATTCATGTTGCGCCATTCAGAGGGTATCTATTCGACTCTAACGATAAGCAACTCGATCGTGATCTTAGAAAAGCAAGGGTTGCTGCCAATATTAGAGAGGACTATTTCTATCCTTTTGACTTGTATTGGGAGATTCAGGATCCCGAGGTTAAGCAAATTTTTCTGACGACTGTGAGCGACCTACTGGGTCCGGGCAGCGTGGATATGCTCTTGGATCACATTGACTATATCGTCAAGCGAGTTGGTATAGACCATGTGGGTATTGGAACAGACTTTAACCATGGCAGTGGCATCGAGGGATACAATGATGCAAGCGAAGCGCTGAATGTCACGGTGGGTTTATTAGCGCGCGGTTATACCGCCGTTGAAATTGAAAAAATCTGGGGCGGAAATTTTTTGCGGGTTTTAAAAGCCGTCGAGTAGTTGACGAAGACGCAGATTGAACCGATCTCACGCCTAGTGCAGAAAACAAAAGCCCCAAAGCGCACATAATAAACACGTCTTGCAATCAGAATTAGGCTGGGCGACTAATTGCCTAAATCACCGCGAACGAAATCTTCATGCGCATTAATACGCTGCTTAGGCCAACACATCGTCCGCAACAAAATACCTTGGGTCTTCGATGACATTGACTTCAACGAGTCCACTGGCTCTCGTCAGCAATCTACGACATTCATCACTCAAATGAACCAGATGGAGCGTCTTGCCAGCATTAAGATAACGATCTGCTAGCGTGTCTATCGCTTCAAGACCTGAGTGGTCCGCCACGCGTGATCTGGCGAAATCGATGATCACGTCATCGTTATCTTTACCGGGATCAAAGCGATCAAGGAAGGAGGTAACCGAACCGAAGAATAGCGGTCCTGTAACCGCGTACACGGTAGAGCCTTTATGGTCCTCTCTTTCCTCTATCAGAATATGCTTGGCGTGTTCCCAGGCGAAGACCAGCGCCGAAACGATCACACCGACGACAACCGCCACCGCCAAATCAGTTGCAACGGTGACAGCAGACACAAGAACAAGCACAAGGGCGTCGCTGCGGGGTACCTTTCGAATGACCCGAAAACTACTCCACTCAAAAGTACCGATAACCACAATAAACATAACGCCGATCAGGGCGGCAAGCGGAATCTGCTCAATTAATGGAGAAGCCACTAGAATAAATAATAACAAGCAAAGCGCTGCTGTGATGCCCGACAATCTGCCACGCCCGCCAGAGTTTACGTTAATCATGCTCTGGCCAATCATCGCGCAGCCACCCATACCACCGAAAAAGCCAGTGGCTGTGTTTGCAACGCCCTGGGCGACACATTCTTTGTTTCCACGACCACGAGACTCGGTAATTTCATCCACCAGACGCAGCGTCAAGAGAGATTCAATCAAGCCTATCATCGCTAGAATGACGGAATAGGGAAAGATGATCGCCAGCGTTTCAAATGTGAGTGGTACGCTGGGAATATGAAAAGCGGGAAGCCCACCTGATATCGATGCAATATCACCAACAACCCGGGTATCAAGATCAAGGCTGAATACCAATACACTGACGACAATTATTGCCACTAATGAAGATGGAACATCCTTTGTGAAGCGCGGTAGAAAATGAATGATAAACATGGTGACGATCACTAACCCAATCAACATATACAGCTGCTGCCCTTTCAGCCAGGCGACATCCAAGATACTACCTTGCATGAATGTACCTGCTAGCCAACCGGGGTCGCCCTGAGTACCAAATTGGCCTAGTTGCGCAAGAAAAATCACGATGGCCAAACCGTTGACGAAACCGAGCATCACGGGGTGCGGCACCATTCGGATGAACTTACCCAACTTAAACAAACCAGCACAAATCTGCAGCCCCCCCATTAACACCACTGTTGCAAAGAGGTACTCCACGCCGTGATCAGCAACCAATGCAACCATTACGACCGCAAGCGCACCCGTTGCACCGGAAATCATCCCAGGGCGCCCACCGATACAGGCAGTAATCAGTCCCACCATAAAGGCAGCATAAAGACCAACCAACGGCTCTACGCCGGCGACGAACGCGAAAGCCACGGCTTCCGGCACCAGCGCTAGCGCAACAGTAATGCCAGAGAGAATATCGTTTTTGATCGTCGCAACTTTAGAAGGGTGTAACTCAAACATCGAAAAACCTTAATCAACAATTAACCATGCCATGCAACGAGTCACACAACTTGAGGATACCAATCGTCATTAAAAGTTTTTAGGCAGCGACAGGCGGGGCGGCGAGTTTAACGAATGACATGCTGGTATACAATGAGGCAACGCATAGGAATGCATATAAAAAGAAAGTAGATAAGAACAACGAACGCTATCTTGAAATTGACGGCCCAAATTTAATTCGTCAAAGAATCAACCAGCAAAATCAGTTACACTCTTTTGGCACTATTATTCCAAACTCACATATCAGGAAACAATATGACCACGGTAGAAGTCATCGAAACAATCGATTCAAACGCTCAAGCAGTATGGGATATTCTTGGAGATTTTGGCGGCATAAAGGTTGGAGGACCCATCACGGAATTCTCCCTTGATGGCGAAGGTGTAGGCGCTGTTCGGACAATTACTATGGGTAGTGCAAACATCGTGGAGCGCCTCGAGGAATTCGACGCAGAAGCCAGAGCCCTCAAATACGCAATTCTTAACGATGATAGCCCACTACCCGTCAGTCAGTACTCTGCGACTATCGAAGTTATCAGTGACGGAGAAAATGCCTGTACGGTTAAATGGATAGGTTCATTTGAACCCAAAGGTGCACCGGAATGGTTAGCAACCAAGGCGGTTCGAAGCATTTACACGGGCGGCATAGCCCGGGCACGCAAGGAAACAGAAGGATAGCAACCTACCGAAAGATTGCTTCAGCGCGTCTCTAAATGAAAGAGCGGTTCGAGGACAGAAAACAAATCGTCTACCGACTTCTGACGACTTAACTTGTTAAAAGCGTGATGAATCGCGCGCGTTTCGGCGCTGGAAAGTTTTTCCAGCGCCGTTGATAAGTCATTTTCTTGAATGTTCAAACGATCCTGCCGAGCATGATTACGATTTTTCAGGGCAAATGCCATCGACAAATAACGGCCGAGTATTACATAGGGAAAGTTCCTGTTTTTTATCGGCCCCTGCCGCACCTCAAAACCACCGATGGGCAAACCTTTGATCGTCACATCCGCTATCTTGTCAGCACCAAACCATGCACTGCCTCCAGCGATTAAGCCGCCTCCTATCGTGCCTAACATAAAACTCTGCCCAGCTAATCCGGCATCTACCAGTGCGCCAGCAGTCGCACCTGCAACCGTCGCTGCAATGGTCAACTGTTTTTGATTCAATCCCCAGACAATCCATTGTTCAGTGTCAAAAAGGTCATCGTCAAATGTCAGATCAGCAATATGGCTATCAAGTTTTCGGTAGGCATAGATTCGCTTAAGGTTTTCCTGTGCTTCGAATTCCATGTTTTTTATCGCAGTGAAATATTGCTTTTCAATCGCCGGTTTCAAGACAAAGGCCTGCTCTTTCTTTAATACCTTTTGAGATATCTGATATCCGCACAGTGCCGTTAGCAAGCTCGCCAACAACGCTATGCTCTGCGTTTGCTGATGCGCTCTGTTTTCTCTGGCGCTTGATATTAGCGCTGTTAATGCGGGCGCCCAGGCTTCCTTGAGATGAGAAAAGGTTTCAAGAATAGCCAACTGCTTCTCAAAGTCAGCCTGCAGTGGATTAAATACCTTCACTACTTTGAAGTACTGTGCCAATGCCCGAGTCCACGAATCAATATGGTTCTCATTTTCAATCGGGTTTATCAAAGCCATGCTTGGCTGGCCGGTCCAACGGAGAATCTCCATTTCAATCTCATATTCCGACCCATAGGGTCTCGAACCGTCGACCACATAAAGGATGGCTGCACCATCCACTATTGGTGTCAGCAACTCCACTTCGTCGGGATATTTTCGCCGACATGCCGCATCTTCGACAAACGCGGACACCGCTGACTGCCGTTGTTCAGCCGTTTCCGCATGCGCCTTCAACCAAGCAAGTACAGCAGTTGGGCGTTGAAAACCTGGCGTATCAATCAAGCTATAACGCGCATCACCCTGTACCAGCGTCAATGCTTCACTCACCTGTGTAGTGCCACTCTGGGCAGATATGGCGACAGTATCGTCTTGTGCCAGTGTCGCCACGATTGACGATTTACCTTTATTTGGATGACCGACAACCGCAAATACAGGATCCACTATTGCGTTACTGGCAGCAATACTGCCCAGCCCTCAATCGTGCTGCAGAAACGACGCCACTCTGCCAGATGCAATTCACGCACCTCGCTGACCTCGCTTTCATTCCAGTCAAGAGGCATCACCATTCCAGGTGAAGGACGCTGCTGCAGACAATCTGCCAATTCGCCCAAAGGTGGCTCCCAACTCTTCACCAGCACCACCGTTTTTGTATCCCTGGTAAAAACAGCAGCAACCTCCGTGTCTGAATCAGCCGATTTGTTTTCAACGGCCATTGGTTGTCCTAGCAACGCGCGAACGTGATCAATAACAGAATCAGGTGCGGCAGCCCAATTGAGCAACACATAAGGACCTTGCAGCTCACGAACAATCGGGGCCAACTCCCCTGTCACTGGCACGCTGTTCCGCGAAAGTCTTCTCTCTTGGCTTTGCGAGTCCAAGGGTTGTTCTGGTCGCTGACTGTTCCAGAACACAAAGTGAGCGATACAAAGCATTAACGCCCGTGGTATTAAATTATAGGTTACCTGCGCCGCCAGCGCATACTTCCACCATTGCCCAAGCACCAGTGCGTTGCTGCCCTGCGAACCCAGTCTATAGTCCTGTGATAATTGCAGCAGTTCAAGAGAGGGCTGGGCTGCTTGCCAATATGACCAGGGCAGAGCAAGCAGACTGAGCGCGGGCAATAAATCAGCCGCCTCTAAAAATGTACTCCGCCAAACAAAACTTACATCATTGAGTAGTAGCACAACAAAGAACGCAACCAAACACCCAAGGCCAAGCGATACGGCTAAAATTTGGGCTAGATAAAATAATACGGCGCGCCGGATACGTCCCCCAGGTATGGCATACATTTGTCGCTGCCATTGTTGCGGCCAGAACGGCAATTCGAGCAGCCACCCCACCACGCCTTTACCCCAAGGCAAAAACAAAGCTAAACCACTGATCAGAATCCCGCAGACAGGTAAAAATACAAAAAGAATTAAGAGATACAACAGATTTACTCTGCCCTGCTCGTCTCCCGATATAAATGAGAGCGTGACAACCAGACCTGGACAGAAACCCAGAAAAAAGAACACCGACCGCAGTAATCCAGACAACTGATTCACATTCATTTTACCGGCACCTGATAAAGTCTCATTCATCCGCATTCTGTCTATGCCGAAATTGGACCGAACGCACTATCGACGGGTTCGGCGGGACCATTTTCGAGTCGATCATGCAGAAATGCCAATGATGCATTGAGTTCAGATACAGGCACCGCAGGATGTAATCCTGGATGAGCATGTATTCGTTTATCAGCGGTAGCAAAACGGTCAAATAAATCCAGATAGCGCTCTCTGGAGAAGAGTTCGTCCTCTAATTGCATTAGAAATAGAACGGGGCAATGTATATTAGCTGCGGCCTCAACGATCTTCGATTTAGTTTCCTCGTTTGCGCCAACCGTGCCCATCAAACCCAATACTGCAGTACAGATTCGTTTATCTGCGGCAACCAATGGCGCACCAAAAATTGTCCCCATGGACAGTCCCCAGTATGCCAGTTTTCCAGCTCCTGTTTCAGCAAGCGCTGCGTCTATTGCTACCTGCCAATCCGATAACATATCGTCGATACAGCCTGATCTTTGCCATTCTTCACCGAACGCACCTCGAGCACCGTCACCCACTGTTCTGTTACCGTGCACAGGTCCATCGATCGAAACGGCAAAATAGCCCAACTCCCGCACGGCTTTCTTTGCCAGATAGGGAATCGGCGACTGATGACGGTCACCCGAGGCGCCGTGTCCAAAAACGATCATCGGATTGCCGACCAAGCAATTTGGCCCATCCCAAATCACGCCATGAACAGCTCTACCCATTGAATTGCGCGTATTCGGGAGCATAAATTCCCGACAGCGAGTATCACTCGCCGCGTCACGACGGCGCTTACTTTCTTCAAAGTTCATGTAACATCTCACCTTTCCCGTCTTTCTAAGTTAGCATAATGGGACGATGGCCCACAGCAACTAATTGATCGCTAAATTTACCCTAACCTTGCTTGAATATTAAAAGAGTACCCCCACTTCGTCGTCATCAACCCAATGGAGCTTTATAAGTGACACTTCAACATATCGTCTGCCCTCATTGTTTTGTCACCAATAAGGTGCCGGAAGATCGCAGTTCAAAAATCGCTAAGTGTGGTAAGTGCGGTGATTCCCTGTTTACCGGCAAACCGATACCCGTCAATTCAGAGCAGTTCAAGAAGATGGTTGGCTATAACTCAATACCCGTCGTGGTTGATTTTTGGGCGGCATGGTGTGGACCCTGTAAATCATTTGCACCCGTGTTTGAGCAGGCTAGCCAACAATTGGAGCCGAAAATAAGATTTCTGAAATTAGACACGGAAGCATGTTCAGATATCGCCGCCTTGTACCGTATTCAATCAATTCCGACTTTGATTGAATATCGGCATGGAAAGGCGCACACCCGTCAATCCGGCGCCTTGCCTCTTTCTCAATTACTGGTTTGGCTCGATAGTCGAGTAAGCTAGTTCGGCGACCAATGAAGGCTGGCCCTGCTGGGCGTCAAAAAACCTCAGCAAGGTGCAACAGCGTCGCATGCGATCATCAGACATACGATACAAACACTGCACTGGCGCGTTGCATCCATGCGGGTTAAGGTTGAGCCGTTTTGAATGTAGAGAGACGACTGTGCTTAACTTCCTTGATCTGCTGGCAATCGGTGCCTATTTTTTGATTTTACTCTACATCGGTCTGCGCGTGATGCGCGCAGCCAAGAAAGATGAGGAGGTAGAGTCTTTTCTGGCTGCCGACAGAGATATGGGGTTAGCACAAACCACCGCGAGTACCGCCGCAACAGACCTTGGCGGCGGTTTCAGTATTGCGATGGGTGGTCTGGGTTTTACGCTCGGATTGTCTGCATCGTGGCTAGTGGCAATTTCTGCGCTCAGTGTCGTATTGGTATCATTCCTCATGGTACCCAAAGTTAAGCATTGGTCAGACAGGGTTCGCGGATTGACCACCGGAGATATATTCGAAGCACGATTTGACGCCCGCACCGGTACTGTCGCCGCCGTCGTGATCGCCATTGCTTGGTTCTCCTTTGTCGGCGGGCAAGTTATCGCAGGCGGCAAGTTGCTACAGGTCACGCTAGAACTTGATTTGACGCTGGCTATCATTCTGTCCGGCATCGTTATTTTAGCCTACACAACCATGGGTGGATTGAAGGCCGTCATCTATACCGATGTGTTTCAGATGATTGTTTTGCTTATTGGCATTCTGTTTCTGATGGTGCCTATCGGTTTCTATAAAATTGGTGGCTGGAACGCGATGGTCATCCACTTTGAAGCGAGTGATGCCACCCGATCAATGCTATCTTTTAGCGCTATCGGCTGGAAACAGTTAGTCGGGTGGTTCCTGGCAATCTTTCCAGTGTGGTTTATTTCTATCGCGGCAATGCAGCGCATCGTCGCTGCCAGGGATGAGAAAACCGCGAGCAGGGCTTTTCTATTAACCGGCGTACCTATTGAGTGGCCATTGTTCGCAATCGGTAGCACGCTCGTTGGCATGTTTGCTCGCATGTTGATGCCGGACCTTGCCGATGCGGAACTGGCAACGCCGATGATGATCATGACACTGCTACCGGCGGGCATCGCCGGCTTTGTCATCGCTGCTTACATCGCCGCTGTTATGTCTACCGCTGATTCTTGTCTGATTGGTCCGGTCGCTATTTTTACCAACGATATTTATCAAAAGCGAATTAACCCGGAAGCGACCAATATTCAACTCATGCGTGTCGCAAGGTTAGCCACTTTGGTGATGGGTAGTGTCGCGATACTGGTCGCTTACCTGATACCAAACGTACTTGACCTTATCTTGTACGCTTATACCTTTGGTGCGGCCGGACTGTTCTTCCCCATGCTGGGTCTGTTGTACTGGTCAAGAACCACGGCAACCGGTGCATTCTGGAGCATTGTTCTGGGCGGCAGTTCGGCTGTTGTCTGGACCGTCATGGGCGAACCATGGGGGTTTGCCGCATCTTACCTCGGATGGGTCGTTAGTCTCCCAACGCTAGTGGTGATTTCGCTATTAACCACACACTCCGCGGAGGAAGACCTGCATATGTTTCAGTCTTGAGTTGACATGACAGCGAATAAGTTCAATTTACTTCATTTCATTTCTTGGAAGTAGATTCGCATTAACCGTCAGGATTATTCAAATTCCTAATCCCAGACCGCCAGGCCGTCGCTCCACGCTGACCTAATGTATCTAGCTTCATACCTTTAATCGGGTCTTTCCCTTGCAAGTACAAATCCAGATATTCCATTTGATCGATACCCCAGAACAGTTGATCGTCGATCAACATGGTTGGCACACCAAACACATCTTTTTCAATCGCTGTATCCGTATTCGCGCGCAGCGCTTGTTTCACTGCCTGTGCTTTACTGTCAGCAACTAACCTCGCACCGTCCAAATTCGCCGCATCCAATGCGCGCACAATTTCATCATCATTCCCCAAGTCACCTCCCTGCTCCCACCCAAGGGAGTAGAGGCACTCAATCACCCGCGCCTGATCGCTTCCGGCAACCTCAAGAGTCGACACCCGCAAGCTGGTTAGAGGGTTAAAGGGATGATGTTTCGGACCCTTGTAGGTAATGCCATTAAGCTTCGCATAACGCATACACTGTTTTGCTGTGTGACGGGCTTTCGAGGGTATTTCAGCAGGCCCTAGCTGGCCCCAGTGATTGAGTAGACCTGCAAACACCACTGGATAATATTCCAGCGTCACTCCATGCTTCTCACACATTGCGGGGAGTTTGAGCGCGACAAAAAAAGCATAGGGCGAAATAAAATCAAAATAAAAGCGTAATGTTCTGTCATCCATCGTTCAATCCGTCCTGCCCGAGATTCAATCGTCGAGTGATGATCCTGATATATCGAGTTAGTAGCAAGCCCGATCTGCCGATCACAATACACACAAGCTGGCCAAGTATTGACAACATTAGCGGCGTTTACAGACGCAACGCAACTAATCCGTGATTGCGCCATAAATAATGTTTTTCAACTGCCCACGAAAATTAAAACTGGTTGAAGGCATAATCTGGGTCATGAAAATCACACTCATATCCTCTATGGGATCTACCCAGAAGATTGTTGAAGCGGCACCACCCCAATAGAAATCCTGCGTACTGACACTTGCGGCTTCGCGCTGTCCCATCGTAACAGCAAAACCCAAGCCAAAACCGATACCCTCATAGGCGGTTTCAGAGAACGAACCGATCGACAAGTCTGTCAGGTCGCTATTACCTTTCAGGTGATTCTGACGCATGAGTCTTAGAGTTCGAGAACCGATGATATGCTTACCGCCGTATGCGCCTCCGCACCTCAGCATCTCCGTGAACTTCGCATAATCGGCCATGGTCCCGACCAGACCGCCACCACCAGAGAGAAAAGTATTTGGTTCAAGGTAAGCGCTGGTCAGAGGGTCATCAAGCAGTTGTAGCGTTTTGTCTTTACGCCTAGTGTAGTTGGCGGCGAAACGTTCGTGGCTATCCTTGGCGACATAAAATCCTGTATCGATCATGTCCAGCGGCTGAAAAATATGCTCTGCCAGATAATCGTCCAGCTTCTGACCGGAGATTATCTCCACCAGCCCACCACAAACATCCGTAGACAGGGAATAAAGCCATTGCTCACCCGGATCAAAACGCAAAGGTACTTTTGCCAGGCTATCCAGAAAGGAAGTCAGGGTTTGACCATTTTGCCGTGTCACACCGTGCTCACGATACGCCTTATCAACTTCATTACGATCACCGCCGTAGGTGATACCGCCGGTATGACTCAAAATGTGCTTCATTGTCATCGGGCTTCTCGGCGGTCGCGTCACCATATCGGCACCGCTGCCTGAAACCCAGACCTCGTGGTTCTTCCATGAGGGAATGAATCTGTGGACCGGATCATTCAGCTGAAAGTAACCCTTTTCGAATAATTGCATCAAGGCCACAGACACAACGGGCTTGGTCATCGAATACAGGCGAAAGATCGTGTCATCCGTCATCGGTGCTGCTCGTTCAGCATCTTTCATTCCGAAGGATCTAAAATAGCCCGTATGGCCATGGCGATTCACATACACCTGACAGCCAGCTATCTTGCCAGGCTCGATATAATTTTTGTTTATATGTTCAGTAATCCATTCAAGTTTGCCAGCATCAAGACCCGCCTGTTCCGGCGCAACCTTCGTTAAGTTTTTCGTCACATTCATCTAGATTTCCTTTTGCTATTATTCACGCACGCTGGGTAGTTCGCAGGGCAATCAAATGATTTTTGCAATTCGACCCAGCGCGACCTCAAGTACATCAGCTGGCTGCGTTAGGCTCATACGTACATACCCTTTTGTGTTGTCACCAAACCCGGCGCCGGGAATCAACGACACGCCCGCAGCTTCGAGCATTCTTTGAGCAAAGCTCGCGCCGTCGTCCGCTACCTGACTGGTGTCCACCATCACAAACATCCCTGCTTTCGGTTGATAACAACTCAGCCCATTCATACGGTCGATAGCATTGACAACATAATCGCGGCGTTCACGATACTCGCGTCTCATATTAAGAATATGGGGCGCGTTAAAAGAAAGCGCGAATGCCGCCGCATCCTGAATAAATTGGCTGCAACCAAAAAAAGTTGCGCCACAATATGCATGCAGTGCTGCGGTCATCTCCTCAGATGCAACTGCCCAACCGATTCGCCAACCACTCATTGCATGCGATTTTGAAAGACTATCTATCACGATGACATTCTCAAGATTCTCCGCTGCCAGCAGCAACGACACATGGTCTTCTTCGTAGGTAAACAGGGAATACACTTCGTCGCAAATCAACCACAAATCCATCTCGCGTGTCACAGCAGCAAGTTCAGCTAACGATGCTTTAGTCATCACATTCCCGGCAGGATTCCCCGGCGTATTGATTAAAATAGCGCGAGTAGCAGGCGTCACAGCCTGTCTAATACTTTCAATATCAAGCACAAAGTCATTTTCAACATCCAGCGGGACTGAGATCAATTTTGCGCCGATTCCCTGCAGAATGCTGTGGTAGCCAATATACATCGGTTCTGGAATTATTATCTCGTCGCCTGGACTCAGAATGCAGTTCATGACACCTGTGAGAGCCGCTGTTCCACCGGGAAAAATAGTAAAGTTTTCCGGCAGAAAAGGTCTTTTTTCAACGCTCGTTTCGAGCTCGGCGAGCGCCTGAAGAAATGAAGGCTCGCCACCAGCCGGGGAATAATGCGTCCGATGCTGATGAACCTGTTGAACTAACTTATCGGTAATTTCCCGTGGCGTAGGGAAGTCGGGGTCACCAAGACTCAGCATGATGATATCTTCACCCGCTGCGGCTCGTCGCTGGGCCTCGGTATGAACGCCCCAGACATCGCTCGTCTGAACGTTGAGCCTATTTGTCAAGTCACTGTAACGCAGCCCCATTAATCTGTTCCTTTGATATCATTCGTACCCAGCACTTTATCGAGCGTTTCATCTAACGAGGTCAAGGTAATGCCAAGTTCGCTCAGTGCCGGCTGAATATCCACATCATCATCATGGTCAAGTACCCCAAGCATGGCGCGGGTCACCGGCGGATTCGAACTGGTTTTTTCGAAGACCCAAGCCAGCGCCATCATTAAAAACATGGGGACGGAAACCACGCGTGGATGGGTACCCGCGATAGCAGCGGCTCTGAGCGTGAGCTCTTTCCTCGTCAGGGATTCTTCACCGGCAAGGTCGAGCTTCACACAATCAGGCGTGCGACGAGGTTTCGTCTCTAACTGATCATGGCTTATTCTGCTGATCATGGCGTTGACAACATCCCCGGCGTATATCGGTTGCTCAAGACTATCTCCTCGCAACACGAAACATGTTCCCTTACGCACGCGTTTAGCCAAGGCGCCGGACGCGTAGTCGCCCTCACCCAGCACCATCGGCACTCTGATAATCGAAACCGATACTGGCGCTGCCGCTAGAATCTCCTCTGCCATTGCTCTGGATGCTAAGCAAGGATTTGTCGAATTCCTGTCGATACCCAGCAGACTTAGGTAGATGATTTTTTGCAGGCCGGTCTCACCCGGCGACAGATCTTCACCGTCAGCTAGGGCAAGCATATCAACCAAGGCCTGACTAGTGGCCTCATGCGCTTGGTAAAAAGTATTGGACCTGCTTTCTTTAATAATGCCGACAAGATGAATCAGCACATTGGCACCTTGGGTCGCCGCAGCTAGCGCTTTGGCATCGGCATAATCAACCACCAGACAGGAGACGCTGTCTGCATACACTTCCCTAACACTTCGCGCGGCTGATTCTGATCGGACCAGAGCAAGCACCTTGTGGTCTTGATGGATCTCATCGATGAGGCGCATGCCGAGGTGACCGTTGGCACCTGTAATCGCTATTTTCATAAACAGTCAGCTACTTTTATCAGCCGGTACGGCTGCGCTTGAGGTGAGATGATACATCCAGTAACCGTCCGGGATATCGAGCACCGGTTTTCCCGGTCTCACTTTTGCGAGTCGACTGTTCCACCCCGCATTCATCTCTGGACCCGGATCAAGTAGGCGTAGATTCACTGGATATATCTTTGTTTTGATTCTGATTCTACCTCTGGGGTCAGACGCGACATAACTAGACCACAGCTTACCGTCGCAATTCATACAACCGATATAAAGTTTTGGACCATCATTGAAACAGTTCAACTTGATCGAGTGCGGAAAATTTGGCCTCGTTTCCAGATCGCAGAGCCCTGCATCTGCGACAAAACCCCAATCCTCGACAACGCTTCCAACGACCTCACCATCGAGCACACCGCCCGGTATTCTCTCAAGAAAGCGTGGACCACTACTACAGGAACCAAAACCCAACAATATTGGCAACACCAGCAAGACAAGCAGACTCAAATTATTTTTCATTAGATTTCACTCCGTCGCTTTTTTATGACAGCATCAAACTCTGAATCCTGAATTAATTCAAGTATCCTGCTGAGATGGACAAGCTTTCTTTACCAAACGCGCTTTCGGCCGCCAGGCTGTTACTGGCACCGCTCGTCGCCGCTAGCCTTCTTGAAGGATACGCCACAATAGCATTGGCACTATTTCTAGTCGCCATTGCGACCGATCTCGCTGATGGCTACCTGGCAAGAACCTGGGATCAAACCTCTGCGTTCGGCGGTTTGTTGGATCACACTAGTGATGCCGTGTTTATTGCAACCACGCTGGCAGTTTTATCTCTGCAACAATATGTTAACTGGTTACTGGCGCCACTGGTGCTCATCTCCTTCGCCCAGTATGCAATCGATTCCAGGGTCCTCGAGGGCCACCCATTGCGCGGGAGTCAAATCGGACGATACAACGGTCTTGCGTACTTTTTCCTTGCGGGCTTTCCAATCATCCAAGAAGGGCTTGATTTTAGACCGATACCTTACGACTGGGTTCAGTGGCTTGCCTGGCTACTGGTCGCCACCACTCTCCTTTCGATGGCCAATCGGCTCGTCGCCTATCTTCGATTAAGATCAAACATTTCCGAGTGATCAGCGAAATTAGGTTCAGCGCAGCACACCATTGTTAGCCACTGCTTTGCGCTGAAGCGTTCTCCGCCCTGTCATCTTCGTTAAACAACTCTGCATTGGCTTTCGGTAGCAACACAACGCCTATGACAGCATTAAACAATACAAAGAAGGTGTGCATCACGAGTGAAAAGGCACCGACCTCGGGAAAGGCAGGAAATAATACGGTCCAAAGCAGCAAAGCGCCGGCATGGAACGGAAGAGGTAGCGCAGCAGCCAAAAATATCACCGGCAAAAACGCCAGCATCTGTCCGAGGTTCACGTCCACCCGGAACAGCTCTAATGCAAAGGTGTAAACAAAAACTGCAAACAACAAGTTTGGCGCCTTAAATAGCAAAATATACAGATAATCAATGGGGCGCGCTTGACGGAATGCGTGGAATAACGGTTTGTCACGTAATGTCGATCGTGGAAGAATTTTGCCCTGAAAATAGAGCATGTGGAAAGGGATATAAGCAAGCGCAACGGTGAACACACTCATCATAATATTGAGTAGCGGCAGTGAACTAGAGGCTTCTACGACCAGCTCAGTGTAGAGCAAGACGCCAATTGCCGAGAACAATAGCAGTTGATAAATTTCAACGATCCCCAGCAAAATCATGCTTGAAACGGCTTGCCAAACCGGTACGTCATAGCGCCGAAGCAAGTAAAGAGACATGGCGCCTTTACCAACCTGCTCGTTTAACAAAGAGAGAATGTAGGCACTGCCCCGGATGGGTAAAATGTTCGTGAACCGAATATCGGGCGTATTAAACCACTTAATCACCCGCCAGGTTGCATGCGAGTCAACCAGGAAAAAGAAA
This sequence comes from uncultured Gammaproteobacteria bacterium, assembly GCA_913050215.1. Classification (GTDB taxonomy): domain Bacteria; phylum Pseudomonadota; class Gammaproteobacteria; order Pseudomonadales; family Azotimanducaceae; genus UBA4582. Next base: position 6,847 of record CAJXBG010000066.1, on the reverse strand, counting down.
ATAGAATAGGGAATCATCAGAGAAAGCCACATTACCCAGTCTGCTTCTTGAAAAAACACGGTGAGGTAAGCAATCGGGGTGAGGTCTACTCGCATGGCGGCTGCCTCGACCCGACCATAGACCAAATAAAAACAACCAAACGCAAGCACCCAGGTGATCAGTTTAAATAGATAAGATCGCGTTTTTTTTGCTGGGCTGGTCTCCTCTTGAGACATATCCGCTTGGTCCTCACTTGCCATATTAAGCCTACTCCTGATGTTCGAGTGATTATTTAACGTTCATGTTAAAATGAACCGGGGTGATAGTACACCTACAGTACTCCCTATCTTTTCAGCGATGGCATTTTTCCATTCCACCTTTCAATAGTGCAGGTGTTAGTTAAGAGACAGTTAAATGGTAACAAAACTTTTTAAGGCAATACTTGGCATCACAGGGGTGATGATCATTTTCGTATCCGCATTCTTTTTCTACATGCGCTATCACGATGGACCCATGGAACTTATCACCGGTGGACCGTTTCAAAGCGGCACAATCGTTACGGAGGGTAAAGGCAATACGCTTGATATTTCAGCGCTTAAAGACAGGTCAACAATAGAGTTTCAATCAGGAGCGCCACCTCGGTCAAGAACCGTATGGCTTGCTGTTCACGACAGCCGCCTTTTTATTGCCAGCGCCTATATGAATGAAAACTATGCAAAGATCTGGAAGCAATGGCCACATCAAATCAAGGATAACAATAAAATATTGCTCAGAATCGACGGCAACATCTACCAACGTCAACTGATCCGAACTTATGATCCAGAAATTACAAGTGCTGCTGGCCTTGAAACTGAAAGAAAGTATGGTTTGAAAATTGTGCCCGAAGATGTCAAACAAGAACGCGTTTGGCTGTACGAAGTGGTTGCAAAAAATCACGATAAACCAGTGTGAACCTGACCTCGGCAGCTGCCAGCTTATAGTCGGAGCCAGATGAACCGCAGTCGCCAATCAGTGTGATTAGCTGAATTTGGAGGGCAATGTCCCATGGGTGCATTCAGCGACCGAAACGTCGTTCTCTTTGCTGATAAATTCTGACTGCCCGCCAAAAATCAATCATTCTGAATGCAGGCCAATAGACCTCGGTAAAATACAATTCAGAATACGCGCTTTGCCATAATAGAAATCCCGACAGCCGCTCCTCTCCTGAGGTTCTGATAATCAAATCCGGGTCAGGAATACCATCAGTGTAGAGATATTTAGCAAACGTGTTTTCATCAATAGCATCAACATCAAGCTTGCCATCTTTTACCTCATTCGCGACGGTTTTTACTGCGTCAACAATCTCCGCACGTCCACCATAGCTAATCGCAATATTGAGCTGAAAACGATCGTGATCTTCCGTCAGCTTCTCAACCGCATCGATTTCCTTATTCATTTCAGGCGACAAATCTGATCGACGACCAATCACGCGTACTTTTACCCGTTCACTTTTGATCACGGGATCCACCTGAAATTCCCGAAGCTTCCTCATGATGAGATCCATCAGATAATCTACTTCTTCAGGGCTTCGAGAATAATTCTCGACCGAAAAACCATACAGCGTGATGATTTTAATCTCCAAACGCCAACACCAACGCAGGAATTCTTCAAGTTTGTCAGACCCGGCAGTATGACCCTCGCTGGTATCCGAGAGCCCCTTGCTTTTGGCAAAACGCCGATTTCCATCAACGATTAGTCCAATATGATGAGGTTTGGGCCCATCATGTATCTGGCGCCAAAGAACTCGCTCATAGAGCGTATAAAAAATACCCGGTATATCCATTGAAAGCTGCAAAAGTGATCTCGCGGGGGATTATTCCAGACCTGAAGCAAACCGCAAGGTCTTAGTCCATGATATCTCTACGAAGGGCATTTTTTGCTTACCTCAAGTCCAATCCTAGCCTCGATTTCACGTTTGACAAATAAGTGATCTCTAGCGCTCGTAAATGGCACCTCTCATGTGGCTTTTTCGTTATGATACTGTTGATCCAATTTGACGACATTTGATTGATGACAGCACTTTGCAAGATTGCCGCGCCACTGCTTGTGGTGAGTATGCTCTGCTTGTCAGCCTGCTCTGAAGCACCAGACGGGAAAGACGAGATCCTCGCAAATCTATACGAAAAAAGAGCGCTTGAGTTTGAGCCTTGCGAGCGCGCGAGCACAACGCAGGCAGCGAGTCTTGTTTCAGAGAGTCGCTGCATGATATTCGAGCGACCAGAAAACCCTGATCTGGCAGACGGTCGTCAGATACCACTGCAAGTCATGGTCATTCCCTCACTGCAGTCCAACCCCGTGTTGGATCCCCTAGTCATCCTTGCAGGGGGACCCGGTCAGGCAGCCACAGAGCTGGCGAACCTCGGCCTCATTTTCAACAAGATTCGGCAAGCCCGCGATATTCTTCTGTTAGACCAACGGGGGACCGGCAAGCTCAGCCCGATGCGTTGTGCAGAGGCCCCCGAGAAACTGACCGATCTATCCACCAGGAATCTGCTAAAACTTCAAACCAAGACGCTCGATACTTGCCTTTCCGAAATGGAAGCAGATCCTCGATTCTATACAACCGACATTGCGATTCAGGACCTTGAAGCACTTCGAATGTATCTGGGCTACAAGCAACTGAACCTGTGGGGCGGATCCTATGGTACCCGGGTTGCTTTGGCGTTCCTAAAGGCTTACCCAGAATCAGTTCGAACGATAATACTCGACGGCGTTGCGCCAGCCGCTATCACGATACCTCTTCATATAGAACGTGACGCAAGCAGAGCGCTTGAGAGAGTATTTGAAGCGTGCGACGCCGAACCCTCATGTTCTAATCATTACCCGAACCTGCGAATGCACTTCGACGACTTGAGCGCAAGATTCGAAAAGCCTCAAATAATATCGGTTACAGATCCCGTCACAGGACAAAAGCTAACCCTTTCAGCAGATATTGACTGGCTCCATGCTGCTTTACGATCGCCGCTGTACGGTCGCATGACCCAACGTCTGATGCCATTTATTATTGAACAGGCATATGCAGGTCACTACGCGCCGCTACTTTCTGTTTCTGCTCTCGATGGCGGTATCAACTCGGCGATGTTTCTCTCTGTCATTTGTAGCGAAGATGTCGCCCGTATCAGTCAGGCAAATTTTGACCAAGCGCAAGCTCAACCCTACATAATAAAATCGCGACAACTCAATATCCCGATTATCGAGGCCTGTAAGATATGGCCATCACGGGCGTTACCCGCGTCCTATTTTGAACCCGTGGTGTCGGACAAACCTGTGCTCGTTTTCTCGGGTGCCTCAGACCCGGTTACGCCCCCCGCATGGGGCGATTCAATCTTGCCTGGACTTGTCAATGCACAACATTTTGTCGTCGAGGGTTTTGCACACAACACATTGGGGACGCGTTGCACGGTTGAAATGATTACCGACTTCGTAGACACGGCGAATTTTTCGGCGCTTGATTCGAGCTGCTTATCGAACATCAAACGTCGACCTTTTTTCATCGGCACAGGGGGTAGTCAGCGTCATGATTGAAGTTGATGGTCTGCGAAAGCGCTTTAAACAGGTTCGAGCCATTGATGGTGTCTCCTTCAGCGCCCGCGATGGCGCAATAACCGGTTTACTGGGTCACAACGGCGCGGGTAAATCCACTTCTCTGCGAATCCTCTACGGTTTGCTTACAGCAGATAGCGGCAGCGCCTTGGTTGATGGCATTAACGTAATGAATGAGCCTCAGAAGGCGCAGGAAAATATTGGCGTCATGACCGACGCACATGGTCTATATCCAAGACTGACGGCCCGAGAACATATCGAATACTTTGCGCAGTTACGCAAGTTAGACAAAAGCATCATAGATAAACGTACAGAACTGCTTATTGAGCAACTTGCCATGGAAGAAATCGCAGATCGACGGGCCGAGGGCTACTCACAGGGTGAGAAAATGAAAGTCTGCCTTGCCCGATCACTAATTCACAACCCGCAAAACATTATCATGGATGAGCCCACCAACGGTCTCGATGTCATGACTACGCGAAGCGTCCGCACAATATTACAAACACTAAAAGACCAGAATAAATGTATCTTATTGTCTTCTCACATTATGCAGGAGATCAGCGCACTTTGTGATGAGGTTATTGTGATATCCGAAGGTAAGGTCCTGATGCAGGGCAGTCTCGATGCACTGTTGACAAGCACCGGAGAATCCGACCTTGAAGAGGCATTTATGTCGATCACGAGGGCAAGCCGGTGAGCATTTGGCTTGTCATCACGAGAAAAGAATTGTTGGATGCCATTCGGGATCGTCGCGCGCTCATGGCGTTACTGTTATTTCCAGTGATTGGCCCTTTTGTCATCTATTTTATGTTCAATACCATCGTCGACATCGCTGAGGAAGCGAAAGACCTGACCCTACCTATCGTCGGTGCAGAATATGCACCGGACCTCGTTGATTTCCTTGAACAAAGTGGCATTAAGTTAACACCGATAGTGAACGAATATGAGACGTCAAGTGAAGCGCGTAATTCAAAGCCCTACATATATCCTGCTCGCCTGTTGGCGGACATCCGTGAAAAGATCGAGAACCGAACCTATGACTTCGTTCTGCTGATACCGCCGGACTTCAGCATTCGGCTCGGAGAATCAAAAACCGTCAACCTCGAACTCTTTCACGAGAGCTCACGTGCAACAGCGCAAGCCAAGATGGGCAGGGTTCAGCAAACGATCTCAGCATGGCACCAAGAAACCGCCTCGCTTAGACTGATGGCCCGCGGAATCAGCCCGACGATCGCAAGGCCTGTGAGCATCGAGAAAATAGATGTCGCTAGCCCCCAAGCAAGAGCCCAAAGAATTCTCGGCATGATTCCATTTTTTATCATTGTTGCGGCATTCGTCTGTGGAATGGGCATCGCGGTCGATGCCACCGCGGGCGAGCGCGAACGCAAATCGCTAGAGCCACTACTCGTCAACCCGATTCAGCGAACCAGTATCGTCGTTGGGAAGTGGATGGCCGCGGCAACATTTTCTGGCTTAGGGTTGCTACTGGTGATGGTACTTAACCTGCTAGCGCTCAACCAGGTACCCCTCGAACAGTTGGGACTTAGTTTTTCGATCAGCGCAACGGAGATCATTGGTATTGTCATGATCACGCTGCCTTTGGCGTTTTTTGCCACGGCACTTCAACTATTTGTTGGTATTTTTGCTAAGTCTTTCAAGGATGCGCAAGCCTACCTTTCCGTGATTTCGATGCTGCCGATGGCACCCTTATTCTTCAATATTTTCAATACAGTCGATCGAGAATTATGGATGAGTCTGGTGCCGATGCTTGGTCAGCACATGTTGTTGGCCGATGTGGTGGCAGGGAAAAATCCACCACTTTTTGATTTCGCTGTCGCGGCGGTCAGCGTTGTGTTGTTTTCGCTCGTATTTATCTATGGTGCAACGCTTGTTTTCAAGCGCGAACGCATTATCTTCTCCTGAGCGTAGATCGATCGAGCATAAAGAGATCCCTCGCTTGCGGCAATTGACTTTATCGTCTCGCCTGTTACTGTCTCGTTTTTCTCACATCCGTCGTCAGCCGGGGAAGCGTCAGTGCCGGGCTCGCATAATTTTGATGCAGGATTAACAATATGAAAACAAAAACCAGTGCATTTTGGATGCCTTTTACCGCAAATCGAAAATTTGCGTCGCAACCAAAAATGATCGAGGGTGGTGAAGGTATGTATTACACCACTGAGGACGGCCGGCAAATCATCGATGGAACAGCAGGTCTCTGGTGTTGCAATGCGGGTCATAGCAGACCCGAAATTGTTGAGGCGGTTTCCAGCCAAATCAAAAAACTCGACTATGCACCCTCGTTTCAGCTGGGACATCCTAAGGCATTCGAACTCGCTGAACGTTTGGTAGCCCTTAGCCCTGCTACACTCGACCACGTTTTCTTTACCAATTCAGGATCAGAATCGGTAGATACCGCACTAAAAATTGCCTTGGCGTATCAACAGATCAGAGGAAAGGGTCAAAAACAGCGACTGATCGGTCGTGAAAAGGGTTATCACGGCACAGGGTTTGGCGGTATTTCTGTCGGTGGCCTTGGCAACAACAAGCGATTCTTCGGTACGGCACTACCGACAGATCATCTGCCTCATACCCTCAATCCCGAAAACGCATTCAGCCGAGGTTTGCCAGAAGCGAACAAAAATCAACTGGCTGAACTCGAAGCGATCGTTGCATTACATGATGCCTCCACAATTGCGGCTGTCATCGTTGAACCTGTCGTGGGCTCAGCGGGGGTCATCGTGCCGCCTCAAGGTTATCTAAAGAAACTCAGAGAGCTGTGTACTGCGCACGATATTTTGCTCATTTTTGACGAAGTGATCACTGCTTTTGGCCGTATTGGCTCCGCGTTTGCTGCTCAGGAGTTTGAGGTTTTACCAGATATCATTACCACGGCCAAAGCGCTAACGAGCGGGGTCATTCCCATGGGCGCCGTGTTTGTATCCGACGAAATTCATGAAACTTTCATGAAAGGCCCCGAAAACGCCATTGAACTATTTCACGGTTATACCTACTCTGGACATCCAGTCGCCGCGGCCGCGGCGCTAGCCTGTCTTGATATCTACGAGAAAGAAAAGCTATTCGAGCACTCGAAGGCAATAAGCACACATTTTGAAGACGCCGCGCATGGCCTCGCTAACTGTGCGAATGTAAAAGATGTGCGCAACTATGGTCTTATGGCAGCAATAGAACTCAACAGCGGTCCTTCGGGGGTCGGCACCCGCGCGTTTGAGGTTTTCAACAAATGTTTCTTTGAGAAAGACATTTTAGTCAGGGTGACTGGCGATGT
>CAJXBG010000065.1 GCA_913050215.1 uncultured Gammaproteobacteria bacterium | reverse complement strand
AAATAGATTCTTTTGCGTCACCAAATAACATTCTTGTGTTCTCGCCAAAGAAGAGCGGATTATCGACACCGGAGAAGCCGGAAGCCATTGAGCGTTTGAGTACAAACACGGTGCGCGCCTTATCAACATTGATAATCGGCATGCCGTAGATCGGGCTGTCTTCATCTTCACGCGCACTGGGGTTAACAACGTCGTTCGCGCCAATGATAATGGCGACGTCTACATTCTCGATTCTTGGATTGATGTCATCCATTTCGACAAGCTGCTCATAAGGTACGTCAGCCTCAGCAAGTAAAACGTTCATGTGACCAGGCATTCGACCCGCGACGGGGTGAATGGCGTAACTGACTTCAGCACCGTTGGCTTCTAATATCTCACCGAGTTCTTTCACGACGTGTTGCGCTTGCGCGACTGCCATGCCGTAACCTGGTACGAAACAGACATTACCTGCAGCTTCAAGAATGTAGTAGGCATCTTCTACACTGATAGGCTTAACTTCACCCTCGATGGCTTTACCCTGTTTAATCGCACCAAAACCAGAGAACAGCACGTTAGCCAGCGATCGGTTCATCGCCTTACACATAATGTTGGTCAGGATGATACCGCTGGCTCCAACTAGAGACCCAGCAACGATCAGGATGTTGTTGTTAATCGCGAATCCAGCGGCACAGGCTGCGATGCCTGAATAGCTATTCAGCAGCGAGATCACAACCGGCATATCTGCACCGCCAATTGGAATAACGGCCATCACACCGAGTAACAGGGACAATCCCAGTACAGCAAAGAACCAGACTGAATCAGGTGATGGATCATTTGCCAGCATCACACCAGAGCCAATCAGACCGATAAGTATCAGACTGTTGACGATACGCTGCCCTGAGAAAACAATTGCGGCACTGCTGATGCGTTCACTTAATTTGCCGTAGGCCAAGAGACTGCCCGTTAGCGTAAGACCACCGATAAGAATCGCCAAGATAACGGTGACGGCAGTGAAGGTTGAAACTTCAGTGTTGTAGAGTGTTGCCCAACCAACTAGCAGACTAGCGCCGCCGCCAGAGCCGTTAAACAGTGCAACCATTTCTGGCATTGAGGTCATTTCAACCAGTCGCGCCGCTAGGGCACCAACGATAGAGCCGATCAAAATACCGACGACAATCATCTCAAAAGAAGCAATCTGGTGAGCCGTTAAGCCGGCAATCACAGCGATCAACATACCGATCGAAGAAAAGAAGTTACCTTTTCTTGCGGTAGCAGGTGAGCCGAGCATTTTTAGGCCAAAAATAAAGAGTGCCGCTGAAACGATGTAGGAAAAGTTTGCGATGAGTTCAATCGTAGTCATTTTTTGCCCTCACTTTTGCTTTTGAACATTGCCAGCATTCGGTCAGTGACCAAGTAGCCGCCGACGACGTTAATGGTGGCAAATGCAACGGCTGCTGTACCCAGATAGGTTGCCATCTCGCCGCCAACCGCGTGGGCTGCACCGGCGGATAAAAACGCACCGGCTAGTGTGATACCGGAGATAGCGTTCGCGCCGGACATCAAGGGTGTATGCAAGGTTGCGGGTACCTTGGATATCAGTTCAAAGCCGAGAAAAATCGACAGAACGAGAATAAAGGTTAGAAATACAACTTCTAATTCCATTGTGTTGTTAGCCTCCTGCCTGGCTTCTGATGTTTTTAATTGCTTCGTTTACAACGGCACCATCGTGAGTGATCAAGCACCCTTGAATGATGTCGTCCTCAAGATTGAGATCGAAGTGTTTGTCTTCTTCTTGCCAATACTCACTAATGAGATTAAACAAGTTGGAAGAGTACATTTGGCTGGCGTCTCGGGGTACTTCTGATGGCAGATTTGAGTTGCCAATAATTGAAACGCCGTTGATGTCGGTGACTTGGTCGGGTACCGATCCCTCAACGTTGCCACCCGAGTCGACGGCCATGTCAACGATAATGCCGCCAGGCTTCATGGCTTCGACCATGTCGCGAGTGATAATCCGTGGCGCAGGACGGCCAAAAAGCTGTGCCGTGGTGATGACAATATCAGACTGGCTAATAATGTCTTTCATACCAAGGCGTTGCATCTCTAACTGTTCAGCGGTGAGCTCTTTTGCATAACCACCTTCAGTTTGCCCTGTTTCACCTAGGTCGATGTGCACAAACTTGGCACCCACCGACTGAACTTGTTCTGCTACAACGGGTCGTGTATCAAATGCTTCAACCTTAGCGCCAAGACGCTTGGCGGTTGCAATCGCTTGCAGGCCAGCAACACCAGCGCCAATCACAAATACCCGTGAAGGACTGAGCGTGCCTGCCGGGGTCATCATCATGGGCAAAATTCTGTCCAGCTGTTTCGCTGCCAGCATGACCATGACATAACCCGCGAGGTTTGCCTGTGAACTCAGCGCATCCATTTTTTGAGCACGCGTGGTTCTGGGAATCATTTCCATGCTAATTGCGCTAACACCTTTGGCGGCCATCGCATCGACAAGTTCATGCTCGTTGTAGGGGTCGAGATAGCTGATGTGAATGCAGCCTTTCTTTAGACCGTCGATATCTTCAAGGGTCGGTTTGCGAACCCTCAAAACGATATCGCCTGCAGCCATCAGGGCTGCTCGGTCTTCTACAACCTTAGCGCCGGCTTCTTCATATTGGGCATCCTGAAATCCAGCGTGGTCACCTAGACCTTTTTCAACCTGGATATCAAACCCGGCTTTCGTGAGTTTCTTAACGGAATCCGGAATCAGCGCGACTCGTTTTTCGAGTCCATGCGTCTCCGAGGGAACAGCTATTTGCATAAACAACCCCATGTTGGTGTTTTAGTCTGTTGTGTTTGTCGCGGCGCAACATATCATGATAAGCCGAAACTATCTAATTTCATTTATTTATAAGGACCGAACTTTTTTACGCCGATATTGCGTGGTCTATGACAAGTTCGCTGCCGTTGACATATCGTGATTCATCGGAGGCAAGGAATAGCACGCCATCGGCAATATCTGTGGGTTTGCCGAGTAATCCCCCGGGTACTGCATTAGTGGCAAGCTGTTCGACGTCTACTTGATTTTCACCATCAGTGGGGACACCCATTTTATCCCAAATTGCCGTTTGAATAATGCCCGGGTGAACTGAATTAACGCGCACCTTGATACCCTCGGCGATACATTCTTTCGCGACTGATTTACTGAGCAGCCTGACGCCGCCTTTTGTCATTGCGTAGGCTGACAAGCCAGGCGAGGCTTTCAGGCCAGCAACCGAAGACAAATTGATGACAGAGCCACCCTCGGTTTTTGCAATCATCGGGATGCCATATTTAAGTCCCATAAACACACCATCAAGGTTGATGCTGTTCTGTAGCTGGTATTCATCCATTGTCATCTCGAAGATAGACTTTCGTATCGCGATACCAGCATTGTTCACAAGAATATCGAGCCGCCCATGTAACCGGTCAATATCAGCCAGTACAGATTGCCATTGGCCTTCGCTGGTCACATCCTGTTGGATAAAATTGGCGGTGTAACCCTTTGCTCTGAATGCTGCTGCTGTTTCCTGGCCGGTATGATCTTCAATGTCAGTGATCACCACCTTCGCACCTTCACTGGCAAGGCGCTCAGCGCATGCGCGGCCAATGCCCATGGCGGCCCCGGTGATTAATGCGACCCTGTCATCCAATCTACCCATAGCACTTAACCTCCTTTTTGTGTGAGTGAATCGTGTGATTTATTCGTGTGATTCATGCATCGATAGTGCCTAAATCTTCTTGGAAAAAAAAGACTTCGCAGCGCCGAGCGGCATATAAAAATTGATTTTCGGGTGAGACCTATTTGGGTAGTGCATCTTTAATCGCGGGGTGGGACTTCCACTCTGCTTCTGGCGCTTGGTGACCAGCCTGAGGTACGAACTCAGAGATAGCAGGCGTGCCGGCTTGGGTATGAATATACCTGCCACAGTTCGGGAAAATCCGTTTTATCTTGATGATTACTGTCCCAATGGCACCCTCAAAGACTTTGCAGTCACTGTCTTTGGTAGAAACGGTTGCCTCACCGTGTATTCGGATCCGCCATGGTTTTGTATGGTCGATGAACAATAAGGCGATTTTGCCGTTGTCTTTGATATTGCCCAGCGAGCGAAACATGCCATTACCGTCATAGATAGGCAGGCGCAATTCTGTATCGTTTTCGATGAAGACAAATCCTTTGTTGCCACCTTTATACGACACATCCGGCCAGCCGTCCTGATCGACAGTTGCCAGCCATACCGTAGACTGGGCAGAGATCAATTCAGCATCTTCTTCTGTTAGCGCGTTATGCAAAGTTAAACCCGCCAGTCGATCAGCTAGGCGGCGGCTGTCAAACTCGTCTTGAAGTGCCCTCGCGCCTTTGCCATAGAGCGTGCTCGGTTGTGTTGCCGTGTTATCGGGCGTATTTGCTTCAGAATCATTCATGCGGGTATGTATCCGTTAATCAATGTTGGCCAAAAAAGAAGTTCATCAATCATGCCTATTCCATCTCATTTAGACCAGTGGTCTGTTGTACCTGTGGGCACTGAATTGATATAAGGTGCCACGGGAACCATTGCCTTTAATAGCGAATTACGAAAAGTGAGCAAATAGAGATGAGTTGGGAGAATGAGGCCGAAGAAATAGCACTGAGACGTGAACTTTCGCGCCAACAGGGTGGCGAGGAGGGCATTGCCCTGCAGCATGCCAAAGGTCGGTTGACCATCAGAGAGCGTATTGATGCGCTGGTGGAAGCGGAAAGCTTCGAGGAACATGGCGAAGGTGCTGGGTTTGCAGAAAAAGATGAAACCGGTGCCATTAGCGCGTTCTCACCTGCCAACTACGTTATTGGATTCGGTGAAGTCAACGGTAACCGAATTGCTGTCGGTGGTGAGGACTTTACATTAAAGGGTGGGTCACCCAACGCAGCAGGCCTGAGAAAAAGTGTCTACGCGGAGGAATTGGCAGTTCAGTATCGAGTGCCGCTGGTAAGAATGCTCGAAGGTGGTGGTGGCAGTGTCGCGGGTTCCGGTGGCAAGCGGCCACAGACGGTGGGATCACCCGTTAATGCTGAACCCAGGTTCAAGATTATTGCCCAGGCGATGAATACCGTGCCCGTGGTATCAGGTGCGATGGGCCCTGTTGCAGGTTTTCCCGCCGGCAGATTAGTCGCCTCGCATTTCTCTGTGATGGTCAAGGAGATTTCTCAGGTATTGGTCGCCGGTCCCGCGGTCGTTGAGCGCGCCCTCGGTGTCTCGCTGACCAAGGAGCAGTTGGGTGGCTGGCGGGTGCATACCCGTAGCGGCATTGTGAACAATGTTGCTGATACAGAAGAAGATGCATTTGATCAGATCCGCGAGTTTCTGAGTTATATGCCGCAGAATGTCTGGGAATTGCCGGAGCGATTCCACAGCGAGGATGATCCGAATCGAGCAGATGAGGCGCTGCTGGATATTGTGCCGAAAGACAGTCGGATACCGTTTGAGATGCGCGATTTGATTCGTCATGTGGTTGATGACGGGCATTTTTTCGAAATTTCACCCTTTTACGGTCAGGGTCAGATCACTGGTTTTGCGAGGCTCGATGGCGCTGTGGTGGGAATCATTGCGAATGATTGTAAACACTTTGCCGGTGCCATGACCGCAACAGGTTCGCAAAAGGCCAAGCGCATGATGGAACTGTGCGACACATTTCATATTCCTATCGTCAACTTTCTGGATGAACCGGGATTTATGATAGGCCCAGATGCGGAACATGAAGGTACAATACGATATGGCATGAGTGCCATTGCAGCAGCTGTGCAATCGACAGTGCCCTGGGCGACCATCGCCATTCACAAATCTTTCGGGGTTGCTTCGGCGGCGCACTATGCCCCTAACAACTATAAATTGGCTTGGCCTTCCTGGGAAATGGGTCCTTTGCCGGTCGAAGGGGGTGTCGCGGTCGCATTCCACAAGGAGATTGCAGCGGCGCCTGATCCAGAAGCAAAAAGGCGTGAGTTGGAGTTGAAGCTCATGGCAAACAGATCACCGTTCCCGATGATGGAAAGTTTTGCGGTTCACGAGTTGATAGACCCGCGAGAGACCCGATCAAGGCTCTGCCAGTGGATAGATTGGATTGAGCCACTATTGGCAGAACTCAAGGGGCCGGTAACCTGGGGAATGAGACCGTGAAGATGCCGACGATGTGTTTATTTTGGGGTTTTTCCTTTGACTAAGTGTACGCACAGGCTAGTTAACATAGTCGTATCGTTAAAGCAGACGCTTCAGCGTTGCTTGCTGATGGCGGCATTGATGCTGACAACAGCCTCTGGCGCTGCTCAAAGCGCCTCAACCATCGATTTTAGTGAGGCCAATGTAAAAGCTGAGCTGCTCAGTGAAATGCAGACGGTGCAAGCCGGCACGACGGTTTGGGTCTTTTTAAAGCAAACGATTCGCGAAGGCTGGCACACATATTGGCGCAATCCGGGTGATTCTGGTGCACCCACAAAATTGCTTTGGGATCTGCCGCCGGGGTTTGAAGCGGGGGAGATCCAGTGGCCTTATCCTGAGCGAACGCCCTATGGCCCGCTAATGAATTACGGGTACGAGGGAGAGGTGCTTTTTCCTGTCCAGATCAAAATTCCTGAGGGTTTCAAAGGCTCAGAAGTTTTGCTCAAGGCCAAAGGGCAATGGCTGGTTTGTGCTGATATCTGTATCCCGGAAGATGCTGATCTGGCGTTAACTATTCCTATCGGACCACCAACGATTGATCCGGCATTGGTCGATGAAATCGAGGCTGTTCGCCGAAAGGTTCCACAACCATTGGGGGTGTCTACCCGGTTCCGGGTCAACGCAATCGATGATGAAGGTGTCGGTACAGTGACGATCGAAATCGACATGCCAGCGCTGGTGCCTGAGCGCATAAAATCGATCAGCTATTTTCCCTATATCGAAGGCGTGATTGAGAATCCCGCGGAACAGGTGGTGCATGTCGATCATAAAGGCATTCAGCTCACCCTGGTGACTGGCTGGGACTTCGGCCCGCAAAGCGCGTTTGAAGGCATTATTGTCGTGACCGAGGATGCTGGCGAAGAATTGGTGAATGCTTTCTCATTTGATCCTGTCAAAGCGGCTGCAGGCGGCGCCGGTTCGACTAAGGCGACGATATCAGAAGGTAATACAAGCCTGTTGATGGCGATGCTGTTTGCGTTGATTGGCGGCATGATACTGAACCTGATGCCCTGCGTGTTTCCAGTACTGTCAATAAAGGTGTTGTCGTTGGTTCGGCAGAGCAGTGCCGATCCTGGACACGTTCGTTTGCATGGGTGGGTGTATACCATCGGCGTGGTGTTGAGCTTTCTCGCTATCGCAGCAATTTTGATTTTGCTTCGCACCGGCGGCGCGCAGATAGGCTGGGGATTCCAGCTACAGTCGCCGATTGTGATCTCGCTGCTGATCTATCTGTTTTTTCTCATCGGGCTAAGTCTCTCAGGTTATTTTGAAGTGGGCGGTGCGCTGATGAATGTTGGCCAGTCGCTTGCGAACAAGGAGGGTTTGTCGGGTTCATTCTTTACCGGTGTGCTGGCTACACTTGTCGCTGCGCCGTGCACAGCACCTTTTATGGCCTCTGCAATTGGTTTTGCCTTGACCCAACCGAGTTATGTCGCGTTGTTGGTTTTTGCGTCCTTAGGGTTGGGCATGGCCTTGCCTTATCTGGCGCTCTGCTACTCCCCTTGGTTATTGAGGCGAATGCCGCGTCCGGGAGACTGGATGGTCGGATTCAAGGAGTTCCTCGCATTCCCAATGTTCGCCACCGTCATCTGGTTGATGTGGGTGCTTGGTTTTCAGGTTGATAGCGGTGGCGTCACTGTTGTGTTGATTGGGCTGCTGCTCATTACTTTTGCGGTATGGCTCCTAAGGAGTAATAAAGGTTCTCCTGCTCGCAGGCGTGTGGTTTGGTTAATGATATTGATGCTGCTGTCGGCCGCGATTTATTTGCCACTTCAGTTGGCTGGGCAGACGGTTGGTGTGGATCAAACAGACGGCGCTCCAACGATTAGGCAGGCACAATCTCGCGGGTCTTACGTGGGTCCCGACGCCGACATATATACCGCTGAACGACTCGCGGCGTTAAGAAAAGAAGGTCCGGTGTTTATCAATTTTACCGCCGCATGGTGCATCACTTGCCAGGTGAATGAGGTCGTTGCGTTAAACAAGGCATCAACGGCAAAGTTGTTTAGCGAGTATAAGGTGTCTTACTTGAAGGGTGACTGGACTAATGAAGATCCGGCGATCACTAAAAAGCTTGAACAATACGGTCGCAGCGGGGTGCCTTTGTATTTGCTTTACGGCCCCGGCACAGAAGTACAATCAGCAACTATTTTGCCGCAGGTTTTGACCGAGGCGATTGTTGAAGCGCACGTGTTAAAGATCTAGCGGGCTAGCCGTTGATAAGTACACTCTCGAACACAACTTCTACCGCTGCCGCGAGCACCCAGGTGAGCGGCGGAAGTAAACCAAAGATCACCAGGCGTCGAATGTGAGCTTCAATGGGCCACTCCCAGATGTTTTTCACTCTATCCTCGTAGTACATCAGGTCAGCCGGGGTAAAGTCTCTTAGCAGTGCGCCAAAATGGCTTTGGCCCACGCCACTAAAATCGCCCTTGAGTGCTTGTCTGATCTGCGTGATCTCAATCTGTTTGGCGACGGCTATCCGCGCGCGCAAAATAAACAGCGGCACCATGGATACCACAATCATCGCGGCGAGAAATAAGGCTGCGAGTGATCCGCCTTGAAATATGCGACGCTGAAGCGAGGGGAAAGGGACAATTTGGTAAATCAACATGCCGCAGGAGGTTGCGACTAAACTGACAACCAGGAATCTAATTAATGGGTTGGAGAGTGCGTTGTTGAGTTCCGTTGTCATCAAATCGACTTGAAAATTTTTCGCAACGCGACGAAAGACCATCACTTGCCGCAAACAAAATGCAACGAGATGAACTTCGATCACGGTGTAAAACAGAATGGCTAAGCATACCGCGATGGATGCTGGGGAGATCAATTCTGACAGGCTAATGGTTTCGTTTAGATCAAATTTGATCTGCGACCGGATACGCTGCAAACCGATCACGCAACCGACAATTAATTCTAACCAGGCCATTTTTTTGCCGGCACCAATTGACTCAAGATACGAGGTGTCAATTTTATCGGCTTGAATTAATAGCCGAAGGTCGTTGCTCGCACCTCTTGTCAGCTGCAACAAGAACATAAGCGCCAACGCAAAAGCTAATGGAAATGCGGCCCCTTGAAATGGCAGGCGGGGTGCCATGGCATTGAATTCGTAGAATGGTAAGAAAATCAGGCAGGCGATGATGCCGATAGCAACCGATGGGATTTCGGTTTGATCTATCCAGCGCAGCCAGGGCAAATGGGTTAGCGGGTTAGTTGGTCTTTCTACCACAGAATTACCGTGCCTCCAGCCGATAAAGTATCGCGTCAGGAAAGTCCTCACTTGCTTCAAGCTCATACTTTGTTCGGTATGCTTCAAGCACGGTTTTTAGCTCATCGTCGTCATCGACTTTGATCGCTGTTAATTCGTAAATTGTTTCAGCGATGCGTAATCGCACCGCAGAGTTCTGAGCAATTTTACGTGTCCATTTAGATTCACTACCTTTCCCGGCGGCCACGTAATAGCCTCGATCCACACCCACACCCCAGATGTTCACGCTATAAGGGCCGTTAACCTCAAGTTGAACGACCTCGCTTGCATTCAAAGCTGACCAGGATGACGGATAGGTGGCAACGTTGCCGCTCAACCCCCCTCCAGGCATAGGGCCAATGGGTTCGCACGCAGAAATAGCCAGTAGAAAAACAAAAAGTAGTAGCGTCTTGCCATGAGTATGGGTTTGCATAAGTCTAACGACTCGGAATTCGAATGGACCCATACTAAGGCCCATCAGCAGAAAAGCAACTACAGCTTGGTCGGGTTAAAAGAGAGGCTATCGATTTCAAATCGGTCAGCCCGTATGATGTGCGCTACTTGCGTTTCCGTCATCTGGAGGAAGATTTATTGTGAAACAAGATGAAACGAATGAAATAAGCCCATCTCGTCCGCTGCCATCGTCAGATTTGGTGCCGGTGATTGACCTGGCGTGGGCAGAAGCGCATCCAGAATCTCTTGATGGGCTGGACATCGCCTGCAGAAACCATGGTTTTTTTCTGCTGAAAAATCATGGAATGGATCGCCAAATCGACGCCATGTGGCAAAAGTCTGCAGCTTTTTTTCGCCAGCCTTCTGAAGTTAAGCAGCGTACGATGCGAACCGAAACGCAACCGCTTGGATATTATGATCGAGAGTTGACCAAACGTAAGCGCGACTTGAAGGAAGTGTTTGATTTTCGGGAAGTCAAAACTGCGGGAAGAGATCTGAATCAGTGGCCGAAGCATGACACCGAGTTTCAACCGGTTATGTCATCTTTTTTCACGGCGGCGTCAGAGGTCGCAGCCAGAACCTTACAGGTTGTTTATCAAGCGCTCTATCAGAACGGGGACATTTCGGGATTACCCAGAGGATCGGCTCAAACCAGTAACGCTCGTCTGAATTTTTATCCCCTGCACGACCCGCTCGATGCCAAGGACAAAGCATCCGTGGCAGAGCTGGGAGATATGGCCCTGCATCACCACACAGACCCTGGCATATTGACGCTGTTGTTACAGGATATGACTGGTGGTCTTCAAGCGCGTACGCGCCAAGGTCATTGGATAGATATTGTGCCCGAGGAAAATACGATTGTCGTTAACCTTGGCGACATGATGCAGGTGTGGACTAATGATAGTTATACAGCGGCTGTTCATCGTGTGTTGGCGCCTGCCGAGAGGACCGCTGAAAGATTCAGTACACCCTTTTTCTATTCACCAGAGAAGGATGCCCGAATAGCCCCGCTCGACGCGCTTTCTAATAAACCACCGGTTTATAGGGCATTTACTTGGCGAGAGTATATCCAGGGTAGGATAGATGACAATTTCACCGATCTGGGTGAGGAAGATATTCAAATTGCTCATTATAAAGTGGGCAAAAGCGGTGGCGCGTCTTGATGTCAGCGTTTGGCAGTCTCGAAGGCGTACTGTTCGATCTTGACGGTACACTGGCGGACAGCCGTCTTGATTTTGCAGCGATGTGTGTCGAAGCGAATCTCCCCGTGGGCACGCCGTTGCTTGAGTACCTTACCGCGCTCGGAGATTGCGACGAATCTCGAAACCTACGATCAATCATAGAACGCCATGAGATGGCAGGAGCCGAACGCGCAACGTGGATTGACGGTGCCCAGGTTCTGGTGAACCAGTTATTTGATGCCGGTGTGCCTATGGCGATTGTCACGCGTAACATGCGTAGCGCCACAGAGCATACGGTCGCGAAACTCGACATCCCAATTTCCTTGTTAGTTACCAGAGAAGACTGCCTACCAAAGCCGGATCCCGAAGGTTTGTTAATGGTAGCAGAGCGCTGGGATATTCCGGTGGCAGCGCTAGCCTACGTTGGAGACTATAAATACGATATGCTCGCCGCAACTAACGCGGGTATGTTGGGCGTATTGTTGCAGAACGGGCGCAATGCAGAATTTGCGAATCTCGCGGGTGTCGCGATTACTGAATGTGACGAACTATTACCCTATTTAAGTCCCGCCATAAGCGTTACTAATGATTGATACGGATCTGTATTAATCAGATTCCCGGTCGTGTAAATTTGGGGATAAGTGATTTTTGGATTGAGGAGTGAGTAATGAGTCTATCGGCGTTTCGAGAGGATATACGCGAATATATTGGTGAGCATTGCCCAGAGAGCATGCGTAACCGAACATATCATTTTGAAGATGCCCATGAGGTATACAGCACCGATGATGCGGATCGCTGGCTTCAGGCGATGGCCAAGAAAGGGTTAACGACGCCGACTTGGCCAAAAGAATATGGCGCAGCCGGGCTAAGCGCAGAAGAAAATAAAGTGCTTCAGGAAGAGATGGCTGCCATCAAGGCATTGCCTCCGTTAAGTGGTATGGGCATCGCGATGATTGGGCCGACCCTGCTGGAATACGGCACTGAAGAACAAAAGCAACAACACCTGCCAAAGATTGTGTCGGGCGAAGTGCAATGGTGTCAGGGATACAGTGAGCCGGGTTCAGGCTCTGACCTCGCAAGCTTGCAAACGAAAGCCGTACTTGAGGGGGATAGCTTCGTCATCAACGGTCAAAAAATCTGGACCTCGGGCGCGCAACATGCGGATTGGATGTTCGCGCTGGTGCGCACGGATCCTGACGCGCCAAAGCATGATGGCATCAGTTTTGTCTTGCTCGATATGCACCAACCCGGTGTTACCGTGAAGCCCATAGCGCTCATCAGCGGCTCCTCACCTTTTTGTGAAACCTTTCTAGATAACGCGATCGCGACCAGAGACAACCTGATTGGCGAATTGGGTAAGGGCTGGACCGTCGGTAAGCGACTGCTGCAGTACGAACGATCCGCTGCACCGGCTGTGCGCAGTAAAGTCAAAAAAGCCAATGCCTACGCGACACTTGCGAAAGCTTACGTGGGGGAGGCCGAAGGTAAGATTGCCGACCATGAATCGAGAGAACAGGTGCTCGACCAGACCATGAATGAAAAAGCGATGCAGCTCACCGTTCAGCGAGTATTTGCTGAGTCACAGTCTGGAAAAGCGCCGGGCGCGACGACGTCTATCTTCAAGTATTTTGGCTCCAGTTTGTCAAAAGGTGCTAGTGCATTGAAATCAAGCCTGCGAGGAACAAACGGAGTGGGTTGGGAAGGTGAGGGTTTTACTAGCGATGAAGTCGACGCCACCCGTGGCTGGCTGCGCGATCGAGCAGTCACAATTTACGGTGGTACCAACGAAGTTCAGTTGAATATTATCAGTAAACGCGTACTGGGTTTGCCTGATTAGTCAGTTGTCTCGAAACGCCGCTAAAGCAGCTTTTGAAGGAAGGTACAGCGCTCCGTAATGGTCTTTACGGACGCATCGCTTCTTTCCTGTTTGTAACTGGCAGTGAAATCGTTTGCGACGGTTTCGGCATAGCCAAGTCGTCGATATAGCGCTGCGGCACGGGTGTTGTCATAGGCAACCGCGAGTCCGATGGAGGCGTAACCTTTGGATTTCGCCTGATCTTCGAGGAAGTAGACAATTTCCGAACCGATGCCTGCGGATTGGTATTTGGGCATGACTGTCATTCGAAAAATTTCCGGACACCCTGGAATGAGGTCCGCAACCCCAAGCTCTCTGGGACCTGGCCAATAGATGAAGCCATAACCTTTTGGCTGTTTTCCATCCCAGGCGATTGCCAGGCTCTGTAATCCAAACAACTGATCGTCTAGTTCGTCTTGCAGCGTTCTAAGATAAGCGTGAGAAATCAATTCCTCAAGCATGTCATATTCATGCTGTTGTGCAATTCTGAGCTCCATCCTTAGTTACTCGTCTATCTCGCGTTGTGTTGTTTCTTTGAGCTTAACCCGATGGATAAGTCGGCGAGTAGATTTTCACGCGTTAGCTTGAGAGCAGTGACATCGTGAATACCGGCGCTGATGCCTTTGCCCTGTGCCCAGGTCCAGTGCCAACTCTCTTTGCTCGCTTTTGCCATCTGCATTTCTTTCACCAATATCGCCGCTGCAGCCTAGTTATTCTGGCGTCAGTTTCACAAACTCGCGGGGAGGAAACCCTGTCAATATTCTGAACCAGATAGAAGGCGCGAATTCTGTCGCAAGTGTCTTGTGTTCGGTCTTCGAGACCTTGGTCACCAGATAGTTAGCGGTTTCATCGTTGATGGTGGCTTTGACATTAGGACGATCAAGCACGTCGTGATACCAGGCCCGCGGCCAATGATTAGCGGCAACGTAGATATTTCCTTCGCTCGACAGCTGTTGTAACACCCGGTTATTCTCTCGTCCCTCACCATCGTCGGTGATAATCACCAGTGTGGTCTGTGATTGAGGTTGAAAATAGCCAAGCAGGGATTCAAAAATGACGACGAGGCCAGCGTAGATGCCTATAGTGATTAGAACGATTTTGAGTAGTTTCATCGTGCTGGTTCCCTTGAGTTTGATTGTCAGAAAATGGGTAGGAACCTCATCAGCTCACATAGTATGAGGTTGCTACCTTCTAGATGACCACTAATAGCTAAAGGAAAAGACCTAAAGAATCTGTTCCGTCAGTACTTCCTCATTGAAACCAACGATGATTGTCTTACCAACTCTCAACGTGGGCGCTCGCAGATTGCCGGTGGGTCCGAGCATTGCAGCGACGGCGGCTTCGTCAGGTGACCCGCTTAGCTTAAACTCGCTGATTTTTTTACCCTTGATTGCAATAAGCTTTTTGGCTGATTTCAGTATTTCAGCCGCGTCATCTGCCTGAAGCTTTCTGCTCGCTGGTACTGTTTCTTTGGCTTCCAGATTGTGTGTCCCCAAAAACTTGGCGACTCGCGTGCAGGTAGTTCAGCCGTTGCGGTTGTAGTGCCATTCGATTTTTTTGGCCATGGTTTTCTCCTTTTTCTTAAAGGTTCTGTTGAGTCATGTTGTGTGTCTGAAAGCATAAACAAGCTGCGCTGATGGTGCAATCCTAAAGGTTTTTTTACGCTTCCGAGATACACTAAGCGTTAAAAAAGTCAGGCATGGGAATTTCAAGTTAATTGATAGCGCAAAAACTTTTTCCTTCGAAAAGCCAATAACGGTGGAGAAGGGTGGCGCAGTATTGCTTATTTGCAGAGGTTGTTGATGCACCAAATTAATGCAGGGTGGTGCAAGGAAGCGTTTTCAAAACTGCTACCGAACATTTTACTGATCGATGGCAAGTATCTGAAAAGAGCGACGGCACACACCGGCGCTCTCTTCAATGCTGTGCTTGACACGCTGTGTGTCATTTCGGCAACTGCGTGCTATCAGGCGTCGAGCACAGCCGTTGCTTGTCCTTTCACAACCACGGTGCCTGCTTCGTCTACGGTTGATACCTCAATGTCAGCGATAGACTCACCGTCTTCCTCTCGAATAGCCGCCACGGTTGCCTTCGCGGTCAATGTTGCGCCAGGAAAAACCTGCGCTGTGAAACGAACACCGAAAGAACGAAGCCGACCATCGCCAACATAATTTGTCAGCATTTTCCCAGTCATGCCCATCGATAGCATGCCGTGGGCAAACACCGATGGATACTTTGCGATCTCGGTTGTGTATTTGTCGTCAGTGTGGAGTGGGTTATAGTCGCCGGAGGTACCCGCATATTGAACGATCTGAGTACGAGATAAATCACGACAGACTTCTTCTTCGTAGCTGTCACCAACTGTTAGTTCACTTGCTTTTAATGCCATGTCATTTGTCCTCTCAGGCTGTGCTATGTCGATGTTGCGGGTCGTTCTGTGCGTACGCCAACCCCGGTTGCCGTGACTACAAGTTCACCAGCTTCATTTCGATACTCAGTAACAGATTCACTGAACATGAGTTTGCCGCCCCGACGACCTTCCTTTTCCCAGGTTTTGCCAGGCTGCGTCGTGGCGGTTAACACGTCACCGGCCTGTAGTTGTTTGTGATAAACGTAATGTTGTTCAGCATGAAGCCCGCCACCGCCTCCACCACCGCCAGAACTTTCAGGCTTCTTGGTGATACCAGTGGCTTCCTTGCCGGAGCCAAACCATTCTTGACCGATCTTTGGTCGAAGAAAATAGTCCGGATCGAATTGTGCGCTTGACTGCACAAATGTAGGAGGGGCGATCACCGCTCCGGGTTCTGTTGTTTTTGCATAATCCGAGTCGTA
Source organism: uncultured Gammaproteobacteria bacterium (assembly GCA_913050215.1). Classification (GTDB taxonomy): domain Bacteria; phylum Pseudomonadota; class Gammaproteobacteria; order Pseudomonadales; family Azotimanducaceae; genus UBA4582. The sequence goes on along the minus strand of CAJXBG010000065.1, from coordinate 8,129 downwards.
ATAAATCTCGTTAGCATCGCCTACTGAGCGCGCAAACATCATTATATGACCTGCCTCTATTGGGAATTTTTTAACTGCCATGCTTGATCTCCTGCAGGGGTGATTAAAATCAAAATCAACATACTCATACACTCATGTGTTAGTCAAGAAAAGAAACGCTGTTTGTCCGGCATGAAAAAAATAAATGACAAGTTTGTTGGATAAAATTGCGAGAAGGCTTGTCGGGTGATTAGCGTCGATGTACTATCTCTGTCCGGTTTTTGAAAATGCAAACATGCAAAACAGGGTAATCGGTAATCACGTAACAAGTTAGTTAAGTTGCGGCCAGTTACTAATAATAAATTTGTTCGCAGGAAGTTTTCAATTTATGTCCAGACCAGTTCGCATAGAGTTTCCCGGCGCTAACTACTACGTAACCAGTAAGGGAAATAGCGATAAAGCTATTTTCATGGATGACGAAGACCGCGCTGTTTTCCTTAACGTCGTTGACACCGTCGTGTCGCGTTTTGAATGGATCATCCATAGTTACGTGCTGATGGATAATCATTACCACCTTGTTGTCGACTGTCCTAATGCAAATCTCTCTAAGGGCATGCGTCAGTTGAATGGTGTTTACACACAGCATTTCAACCGAAGGCATAGTGCAGAAGGGCCGTTGTTTCAGGGTCGCTTCAAAAGTATTCTGTTTGAAAAAGAAACCTACCTTTTGCCGCTGTGTCGTCACACAGTATTAAACCCGGTGAGGTGTGAAGTTGTTACAACCCCCCCTAAGTACCGTTGGAGCAGTTACCGTGCGCATATCGGCTTAGTCAAACCTCAGGGATGGCTTTGTACTGAGACTTTGCTGGGTCAATTTGGTAAGCGAGAGAAAGACAACCAGCGAAAATACCGCGATTTTGTTAAATTGAACATGAATGAGCCGTCCCCGCTTGATGGTCGCGCTGCGCAGGTTTTGCTTGGATCGCCTGGGTTTATAGAAGAAATGCACCCGATCCTAAACGGGGAAAAAGTCGCAAAGCGAGGTCCGAAAGCAGCGAAAAGAAGACGCAGTATCAGCAGTCTGTGTAAAAACGTCGAAAACAAAACTCGTGACGAACGCAATAAAATCATTCGCCGTGCGCACATTGAGCACTCCTATACACTGAAGGAGATCGGCGATTATCTTGGGCTTCACTACACAACGGTCAGCAAGGTTGTGAACCAGTAAATTTAGTCCGGTTTTCCTTGTTTGCTAGAGCCTCAAATTACCTATCGGGCTAAACCCGCTGTCGTCCCCTGTCTGCCTTGGCCGTTGATATTATTGTGAATTTGGCGATACCAAGTCTTTTAAATCAAAGTGACTACATGTATGCTTTCGAGTCTTCTGTGAGGCTTGAGCTTCAGGCCAAAGCAGAATGACATTAAGAGAATGATCGACAAGAAGATCAAATAAGAACAAATGCGTCAGGAGTAACAATTTTGCGTCGTTTAGTAGATCGAAATCCGCCAGCGGAAGAAGAAGAAATTGATTTGACACCCATGCTCGACGTGGTGTTCATCATGTTGATTTTCTTCATTGTGACGGCGACATTTGTTAAAGAAAACGGTCTCGACGTTAACAGTCCTGACAAGAACAACACGCCTCAGGATGCAGACAAGAAGAGCATCGTGGTGCAGATTAGTAGTCGTGACAGAATCACCCTGAGAGGACGTGACATCGATTTCAGAGCTGTCAGAGCAAATATTGAGCGTTTACACGCTGAGAACCCTGAAGCACCGGTTGTTGTTCAGCCGCATCCTGAGAGTACAACCGAAACAATGATTCACGTCATGGACTCGGCCCGTCAAGCTGGGGTTTATAACGTTTCGATTGCTGCTTCCTAGCATTCTCTTTCTAGCGATTGCTCCGGAGCACCAGAGATCACCAGTTAATCTCACACGGGATATTTGATTTTCTATCAGGCATACCGCCATGAAACTCATGTAATATCCCAAAAGACCCCCGCTTAGCGGGGTTTTTTTTGCCAATTTTAAAGGATCTTCAAGATGGAACTGATACTGATCAGACATGGTTTACCTGAAAAAGTCATTAATCAGGATGGTACACCTGCGGATCCACCTCTCTCCGAGGAAGGATTAAAGCAGGCTGAGCTTGTTGCTAACTGGCTTGAGCATGAGCAAATCGACAAGCTTTATGCGAGCCCCATGCGCAGAGCAGTGCAAACCGCTGAACCACTGGCGAAAGTGAAGGGATTGGATATTGAATTAAGAGAAGGTGTTGCGGAGTATGATCGTAAATCTGATTTGTACATTCCCGTCGAACAATTGAAAGAGTTAGACTACGATCGCTGGAAGAAGTTAATGACCGGCGAGATTGTCGAGGCAGATTTTCCAGAATTCGCGAAGGCCGTTATTAGTGCTTTGGAGGCAATCATCGATGAAAACCCTGGCAAGCGGGTGGCCGTTGCATGTCATGGCGGGGTGATCAACGTATGGACCTCGCACGTGATAGGATTTGAACCCAAGATGTTCTTCAATCCAAATTACACCAGCATTAATCGCTTTATGGCCGCGAGTTCCGGCGAGAAATCAGTCGTATCTCTCAACGAACATCATCATCTGAAACCTTAAATGTCCCTGAGCAGGGTCACGGCTAACCCACTTTCAGGCTCTGACCGCCGTCGACCAGCAGTTGAGTGCCAGTAACGAACTTGGCCTCATCGCTGGCAAGAAACAGTGCTGCGTTTGCCACGTCCCATGCCGATCCCATTTGTCCGCCGAGCGGAACCATTGCGTCCCGGGCAGCAATGACACTGTCCAGCGCTTCGCCCCTCGCGGCGGCGGTACCCTCAACTGCCATCGGTGTATGCATGAGCCCCGGCAAAATCACATTTGCGCGTATGCCATGTCTCGCATTGGCAATGGCTATATTTTCGGTTAATGCCAGCACTCCAGCTTTGGATGTTTTATACGCAACCATGCCGGAGGCCGCGATCGCAGCGACAGAAGAAATGTTGATAATAGCGCCACTCTTTTGATCACGCATCACGGGTAAAACATGTTTTGAGGTCAGGAACATACTGGTCAGATTGACGTCGAATATGCGCTGCCAGGTTTCGAGGGGTAAACTCGTGACGCCTCTATCACCAGCCCCAATCCCGACATTATTGTGCAGAATATCAATGCCGCCGTAGGCTTCGACGCAGGCTCTGGCCATTGCCTCGCAGTCCGATTCTTTACTCACATCCATTGCAAAAGCGATGGCCTGACCGCCTTCGGCTATCACCATGTTGGCAGTTTCAGTTGCGGACGCCATATTTCGGTCAGTTAAAAACACGCTTGCACCTTCCTGTGCAAATCGAAGTGCTGTTGCGCGTCCATTGCCAATAGTTGCACCTTCGCTTTGGCCTGCGCCGGTAACGATGGCGATTTTGTTCTCCAGTCTCATGGCGTCTCTGCTCCCTGTTGTTTGATTACGATGCTACCTGCGTTAGCTGACAATGAGTGCTGTCATCTTTCGAGTGTTCACAGTTCACACGGGGTTTAGCCGTGTCTTAGCGAGATGATGTTAAAGCATCAGTCTCGAACGGTCTCATCTGCCTGTTCTTCGAAAACCCTGCTTCTTATCATTTCCCGTACCTTTTGAGTCAGCTCGGAAACGGTTGTTTCGTCGTAACTTTCAACCGGTATTTCGTCGAGAACCTGCACATGGACATCACTGCGACCGGAGAAGTTGAAACGGTTTTTGGGCACGGCATGTTTTGAGCCGTTAATGACGATGGGTAATATCGCCACCCGTTGCCGTTTTGCCAGTATAAACGCGCCCTCTTTGAATGCCCCCAGTTTACCATTGCGGGACCGCGTACCTTCTGGGAAAAGGTACACCGAGCTACCTCGTTTGAGGTGTTTTCCGCAGGCTGAATACATTTGTTTGACGCTGGTTTTACGCCCTTGCTTAAGGCGTACGTACTGGTTTAGCGCCATGTTCCAGCCGACCAGTGGAATCTGGAAGATCTCGTCTTTTGAGACCCATTTGAAGTGGGTGAAAAGGGTAAAAGCGACGAGTATATCGACCAGAGATTGGTGGTTCGAGACGATGATATAGGTTTTGTTCTTATCGATCTTCTCCCGCCCGTTGACGGTGACCTGCCACGGTGGAAAAATCCAAATGTAAAGGCTGGCCCAGAAACAAGTGAATCGATGTAGCAGCCATAATCGCGGGTCAAGGAAGTAGGTCACCAACCATATACAGACGGCAATAAGAAAGAAGACAGTTGAAGTCGCGAAGACAAAAGTGATTAATAAGGTGGCAACGAGACGGTTGGCTAACCAATTGATCATTCCGATTGTTCACGGTGGAGTTTGTAAAATCGGAGGATATACCACAATTGGACGAGGCAAAAGAGGTGAATGCCGGAACTTAACCCACCCAAGGAGATAGGCTACAATGTGCTTCCTATTTCTGATATCTCTGTTATAAACCAGTCATGAATATTATTTCCCGAAAGATAGTGCTCTCAATGATTTTTGTCTTTTCATTGAGCGGCTGTGCCACGGTGGTGACCTCAATCACCGCGCAACTCGCCGAAGATTTATCTTGGTCGATTCTGAACAGCAATGACGTTGAAACCGTAAAAGAAGCGATACCAGCTTATCTCGTGATGATAGACAGTTTCCTGAGAAGCGCGCCGGATGATCCTGCGCTGCTGATGGCGGCATCCAGCTTGAATGGCGCATTCGCCATATTTACCGACGAAGACAGGTCCAAGCTACTGACAACCAAATCGCTGGATTACGCCGCCAGAGCGGCCTGTGTCAGCAACCCATCGCTGTGCGGAGCAACTGAAGCAAAATTTGAAGATTTACAAACTGATATTGATCAGCTTGGAGTCGAGGATGTTCAGTTTGCCTACACCCTCGCGGTGGCATGGGCATCTTGGATGCAGGCGAATAGCGATGATTGGAATGCTATTGCGCAGCTATCCAAGGTCAAGTATCTGATGAACCGCGTAATTGAATTAGACGAAACATGGGACAATGGCGGGGCTCATCTATACATGGGTGGGCTGGAAACGGTGCTTCCCGCTTCAATGGGTGGAAATCCGGAACTGGGTAGAACGCACTTTGAGAGAGCCATAGCGCTGGGTGAAGGACGATTTCTGATGACTAAAGTGGTGTTTGCAGAGAACTACGCAAAACTCATTTTTGATAAAGCGCTCCATGATCAGCTGCTTCGGGAAGTCATCTCAGCGGATCCTGTGGTTGAAGGAATGACGCTGACCAATACGCTTGCCCAGGAGCAGGCGAGGGCATTGCTGGCTGACTCCGATGATTATTTTTGAACCCAAGCGACATGCGCTGGGCGTGTTTACGGATTTTAAGGAAGAGATTTTGATGAAAAACACTCGGTTTGTTACTGGTTCAATCGTCACGCTACTGGTCTGCTTGATGCTGACCCCTTCGGTCAGTGTCGCAAAAACCTTCAAAATCGCCACAGTTTCTCCGGATGGTTTGTCCTGGATGAAAAAACTGCGAAGTGGTGCAAAAGAAATCGCTCAGCGAACGGACAACAGGGTCAAGTTCAAGATATACCCCGGTGGTGTTCAGGGCGATGATTACACCGTGCTGCGAAAAATGAGAATTGGGCAGTTACATGGCGGGGTTATTGCTGCTAGCACATTGACAAGGTTTTATCCGGATTTACAGATCTATAACCTGCCGCTAGTGTTTCGGGATGGGGCGGAGGTTGATTACGTGCGCGAGCGAATGGACCAACGCATTGTGGACGGACTCGAGGAAGCGGGCTTTGTGACCTTTAACCTTACGGAAACCGGTTTTGCCTACGTAATGACAAAAGAACCCGTCAAATCCGTTCAGGATCTTAAGAAAATTAAAGCTTGGGTGCCTGATGGTGATCCTATTTCTGCGCAGCTGATCCAATCTTTTGGCATCAGTCCTATACCGCTGACGTTGTCAGATGTGCTCGCAGGGCTTCAGACAGGTTTGGTCAATGGTGTTGCTGTACCTCCACTGGTCGCCCTCGCGCTGCAATGGCACAATCAGGTGAAGTACGTCACCAATATTCCATTGGTTTATATCTACTCGATGTTTTCGATGGATAAGAAGGCATTTGCTTCCATCTCCGAAGCAGACCAGACAATCGTAAAAGAAGTCATGAATCGGATCTTTCTTGAGGTAGATCGGGAGAACAGGATAGACAACTTAAAGGCTTATGACGCACTGATTTCCCAGGGTATTGAAGAAGTAGGCCCTACGGAAGACCAGTTTGTGGCATGGCAAGCTCAGGCAGAAGCTTCCATTGATTCCCTTATTGCATCAGGCAGTATTAGTGACGAGAGTCTTTCGTTGCTTTACCAATACCTGAACGAATATCGAGCTAGCCAGGCCGGAGTCGACAAAGCCCTGCTTTCTGAGCAGGTTAGGGTGACCAGTGCTAGCGAGTGAATACGTTGATGGTTAAGCTCATTCATAGGTGTGAAGACTTCGCGCTCATTGGTGCACTTATCACCATGTTGGCTATTGCGCTCATGCAAATTGTACTGCGAAACTTTTTTGATTCCGGTGTGCTTTGGGCTGAGACTTTTTCCAGAGTGCTGGTGCTGTGGTTGGCAATGCTAGGAGCAATGGTCGCAACCCGTGAGCAGAATCATATCAATATTGATGTTCTTTCACGCTACCTGCAGCCTCTGGCGCTCAAGATAACCCATGTGGTCACTTCTTTGGGTGCCGCGGTCATTTGCGGCACAGCGGCCTACTATTGCTACGGGTTTGTTCTATTTGAGTACGAGGACGCGACTATCGCTTTTGCTTCCGTGCCTCATTGGCTGTGCCAGGCGATTATTCCGATTGGCTTCGGGATTATGAGCTTCAGATTTATCCTTCAGTGCCTCCAGCAAATAAGATCTTGAGATGGGTTTAATCGGTTCTATCGTTATTGGTTTCTTTGCCCTGTTGGGTACACCGCTGTTTATCGTCATTCTTGCGGCGGCGATGCTTGGTTTTTACCTAGCTGATATCCCGCTGATGGTGATCGCGATCGAGATCTACCGACTGATTGATACGCCACTCCTACTGGCGTTGCCGTTGTTTACGTTTGCGGGTTATCTGTTGGCGGAAAGTCAGTTGTCATCCAGACTGGTCAGACTCACCCAAGTGTTTCTTGGTTGGATGCCAGGCGGTCTTGCTGTTGTATCGTTTGTGACCTGCGCATTTTTCACGGCTTTTACAGGGGCCTCTGGTGTAACGATTGTTGCTGTTGGCGCGCTTTTGTTTCCTGCGCTCGTCGAAGCGGGATATAAGGAAAAATTCAGCCTGGGCCTAGTGACGACCTCGGGCAGCCTCGGTCTTTTATTGGCTCCTTCGCTGCCGTTGATTCTTTACGGCGTGATTGTTCAACAGATGGATATCCCTAATCCTTTTACCATTCAAGAGTTGTTTCTAGCAGGTATTTTGCCGGCGTTACTGATGATTGTCCTATTGACGTTTTATAGTCTTTGGAGCAACCGCGATGTGGAAATCGTCAGGGGAGAATTCAGCAAAGCGGATGCCATTAGCGCGATCAAGGATGCTCGCTGGGAGGTCCCGATGCCTTTCATCGTTCTGGGGGGCATCTACTCAGGCTTCTTTGCGGTGTCTGAAGCTGCAGCAGTGACGGCATTCTACGTGCTTGTTGTCGAGGTATTTATCCATCGCGAAGTTTCAATACGCGCTTTGCCTGGGGTTATACGTGACGCGATGACAATGGTGGGTGGCATCTTGCTCATTCTTGGGGTTTCACTGGCTTTCACAAACTATCTGATTGATGCGGAGATTCCCCAGCTTCTTTTCGACTGGATTAGCACGTATGTCAGCGACAAAATTACGTTTCTAATCTTGCTCAACATCGTGCTGCTAATTTTAGGTGCGCTGTTGGATATTTTCTCGGCGCTGGTCATCATGATCCCGTTGATCGTGCCGGTAGCGCTGCGTTTTGGCATTGATCCGGTGCATCTCGGCATTATCTTCCTTGCAAATATGCAAATTGGCTACTTTACGCCGCCGATAGGCATGAATCTATTTATTGCCAGCTATCGATTTGATCGTCCAATTACTGAGCTCTATCGCGCAACCATACCGTTTATGTTCGTTTT